>NZ_JBSFXE010000074.1:0-22669 GCF_053595195.1 Kitasatospora sp. NPDC002522 | reverse complement strand
CCGCCGACAGGTCCCTAACCAGCGATGACCGCAGTTCTCAATCAGTGGTCGGAGCGTCCCGGAGGACCGGGCGGCCATTCCTTCCGAGCCCTCGATGGCAACGCGCCATCAGCCATACCCGGTCCTCCCGGACCGCCTCACATTCTTAGGGAAAGCGTGATGACCGCCGAGAGCCCCAGTGGGACGGCGTCGACCCGTAGCAAGCGGGCCGACGCGCAACGCAACCAGCGGGCCGTACTCACCGCCGCCGCCGAGGTGTTCGTCACCTCCGGCGTCGACGCGCCGATCCGCCAGATCGCGGCCAGGGCCGGCGTCGGGATGGCCACGATCTACCGCCACTTCCCGACCCGGGCGGATCTCGTCACCGCCGTCTACCATCACCAGATCGAGGAATGCGCCGAGGCGGGCCCGCGCCTGCTGGCCGGCACCGACTCCCCGTTCGACGCCCTGCGCCGGTGGGTCGACCTCTTCGTCGACTTCCTCGTCACCAAGCACGGACTCGCCGACGCCCTGCAGTCCGACAGCGAGCGCTTCGCCGCCCTGCACACCTACTTCATCGACCGCCTGCTGCCGGTAAGCGCCCAACTGATCGACGCCGCGGCCGACGCCGGCGCCATCAAGCCCGGCGTCCAGCCCTACGAACTGATGCGCGCCATCGGCAACCTCTGCATCGGACGCGACAGCGACCCGCGCTATGACCCCCGGCGCATGATCGCCCTCCTCCTCGACGGGCTGCGGAGTCCTCAATCGGTCTGACGCCCCGGGGCGGGGACGCGACTGCGCCTTGGGTGTGGCGGTCCGCCCGGAGGACAAGCACGGACGTCAGAGGGCTGGTCGTTGGTCGCCCTACTGGTGGGCGGCGGCGAGGGCAGCACGCGCGGCGCGGGTGTCGGGGTGATGGCTCCCCAGCACCCGCTCCCTGTCGGCGACCACCCGTTCCAACAGGTCGATCATCTCCGTCGTACGACCCGCCTGCCGGTAGGAGGCGGCCAGGTTCGCGCGGGCGGTGAGGGTGTCGGGGTGCTGGTCGCCGAGGACGGCCTCGCGGTCGACGACCACTCGCTCCTCGATCGCGATCCCCTCCGCAAGACGCCCCCGCCCGCACGTAGGAGGCGGCCAGGTTGCCACGGGCATTGAGGGTGTGCATCGTGAATCTGCAGGTCACGGGTCTGGTGTGAGTGACGATTCGGGTACTCGTGCCGGTCGGCGGCTGATGACTATGCCGTAGATCATCGGGCAGGTCCGGTTCCGGCGGTCTGCCGGGTTCGGCTGCGCCCGTGACCGACCCCCGCCTACGATCCGTCAGCAGGGCGGCACGCCATGAGACCGCGGGAGGCTGCGGAGATGCAGGAGCGGCAGTGGACCACCGCTCGCCGGAGCGAACTGGGCGCCCTCGCAGAGCAGTTGACCAAGCAGCTGCAGGAGGTGCAGGTCGAGCGGGAGGAACTGGCGATCGCGGAGCGGGTGTTGAACCGTCTGGCCGAGCAGGCCCAGGCCGATGTCGAGGCAGTCGCTCCGGTATCGGCGCAGGTGGCCGGGCGGGCGGTTCTGCGCGCTGAACTCGCGTTCGACCTCCTCCAGGGTCAGCCCGCGGGACTCGGCATTGGCAGCGAGCGCCTTGGTCCCGGTGTCGCTACTGGTGGCTCCGGGGTGTACAACGGTGACGTTCACGCCGCGTGGGCCCAGTTCGTCGGCGAGGTTCTTGGTCAGCGCGGCAACGGCGACGTTGCGTACCGAGCTGGTTACCGAGCCAGTACGCCGCGCGGCGATGCCGCCGACGTGACCGCGACCGCGACGGCGCTGGAGTTCGCCGCGCTGCACGAACGGCTGCACGCGGACCTCATGGCTCACGCGCGCAAGCCGGGTATCCGCGAGGAATTCGGCGAGGACAGGGTCGTGCCGGCCGCCGACGCGCTCCTCTGCCTCGCCTTCGCGCGGCTCGCCAAGCCAGGGGTGATGGTCCTCAACGCCACCCTGTTGTCTGTTGTGGACGGATATATCCAGGAGATCGGGATGGCCGAACGGGATGACGTGGACCTGGCGGGGTACCTCGGGGTCGCGGCGGCGAAGCACAGCGCGCTGACGGCGGCGGCGTGCGAGCTCGGCGCGCCGGCCGCGGGTGCGAGCAGGAACCAGGCGGATCACTCGCGGCGGTTCGGCGACGACATCGGCCTGGCCCGCCAGCACGTGGACGACGTGCTGGCGCTGCACGACGACTTGGTGGGCGGCTGCCGCGGCCTTCCCCTCGTGGCCGCGGCGGCCGGGGCCGGGGACGGGCGGACGTGGTGCGAGCAGCAGGCGGAACTGCTGCTCGCCCGCGGTCTCCGCCACCTGCTGCAGGCAGGACCGGTGGAGGCGGACGAGCTGGCCGGGTTCGCCAGGACCGTGACGACCGGCCGGAGCGCTGCCGTCGTGCTTCCCCAGCCGGCCGGGGACTGAGCTACGGCCGCAGGACGAGCTTCCCGGCGGTGTGACCGCTCGCGCTCAGCTCCTGCGCCTTCGCGGCGTCCTCCAGCGGAAGGCTCTGCGCGATGCGCACCGTGAGCTTGCCGTCGGCTGCGAGGCGGGCGTACTCGCCGAGGCGGGAACCGAACGGGGCGCCGGGGCCGGAGAAGGTGACGCCCAGCTCGGCGGCCTTCGGATCGGCGATGGTGATGATCCGGTCGGTGCCGCCGCGCAGGTCGATCGACACCTCCAGGTCGCCCGCCCCCGCGGCGTCGTACACGGCGTCGATGCCCCGCGGTGCGGCCTCGCGGACCCGGTCGGCGAGGCCGGCGCCGTAGGCGACCGGGATCGCGCCCAGCGAGCGCAGGTAGTCGTGGTTGCCGGGGGAGGCGGTGCCGATGACCGTGGCGCCGCGGGCGACCGCGAGCTGAACACCGACGGCGCCGGCCACACCCGCGGCTCCGTGCAGCAGGAGCGTGTCGCCTTCCCCGACGCCGAGGGCGTCGAGCACGCGGACCGAGGTCTCGACGGCGACGGGCAGTGCCGCGGCGAGGTCCCAGTCGAGGTCCGCGGGCTTCGGGCCGAAGTCGACGGCCAGCGCGTGCTCGGCGTACGCGCCGGTGACGGTCCAGCCCAGGACCTCGTCACCCACCGCGACGCCGGTCACGTCTTCGCCGACCTCGTCGACGACGCCGGCCGCCTCCACGCCGGGGATCACCGGGAACGGCGGCGCCATCTGCGGCCTCCGCCCGCTGCGGATCTTGGAGTCGAGCGGGTTGACCCCTGCCGCCACGACCTTCAGCCGCACCTGCCCGGGTCCGGCGTGCGGCTCGCCGACCTCTTCGAGGCGGAGGACTTCCGGGCCGCCGAACTCGGTGTAGGTGATCGCCTTCATGTCCTGCTCCAGTGCTCGTCGCTCTAGGTGAAAGATCAACTTGGCCGGGACCGGCGGCGGCCGCACCGGCACTTCGACTAGTTCCGGCTCGGAGGCTCAGGAGCCAGCCACGTTTGTGGGCGCGGTCCAGCCGGTGGATCGGATCCACTCGGCCAGGTCGAGGGTGGCCGGCTCGATCGCCCGCACCACCGCAAGATCCGACGGGTGTTCCGCCGCCTTCGCGAACTGGCGGAACATCGCCCTGTCGAGGTCGCTGGGAAGCACGCTCAACGGGAGGGCCTCGTAACGTGCCGGGAGCCCGGCGCGCGCGCCGAACGCCGCGGCGATCTGAGGGCCCGTCAGCTCATCGCCGACGAGCTCGACGGCTCTGCCGGGTGCCTCCGCAGTGTCGAGCAGGAGCGCGGCGGCGACCCGGCCGACGTCCCTGACCGAGATCATCTTCAGGGCGACGTCCTCCGGCAGCGGCAGCCTCAGCACGATCTCTCCGTGCTCCAGGCTCGGTGCCATCTCCTCCATGAAGGGGGTCGGGCGAACCATCGCGGCCCTGAGGCCGGACTTTTTCAGGTGCTCCTCGATCGAGTGCTTCGAGTCATGGTGCGGCACACCCCGCTCCCGGTCCGCGCCGAAGACCGAGTTGAACACGACGTGCGGGACGCGTGCCGCGACCGCCGCGTCGACGAGCGCGGTGCCGATGCGGATCTCCGTCTCGACCTCTTCGAGGTTGTTCGCCTCCGGGGTCAGGAAGTAGAACGCCTTGACCGCCGTCAGCGCGGCGGCCAACGACGCCGGGTCGTCGGTCCGGATGGCCGCCAGCTCGACGCCGCGGGCGGCCAGCGCCTGAGCCCGGTCGGATTGCGGGTTGCGGACCAGGGCCCGCACCGGGGCCTTGTGGTCCAGCAGCGCGTCGACCACCGCCCCGCCCTGTCGCCCCGTCGCGCCGAAGACTGCGATCGTTCCGGTCGTCTGTGTGCTCATCGCTGCCACCCTTCACTCAGGGCGTGAGCAAGGTGAGCACGAGTCCGGTGTTGACCTCGGCGGTGGGGGGAGGACGACGCGGGCGCGGCGTCCTCGAGCTTGATCTGTTGTGACATGTCTCCACGATGCGTCTGCGGCGCCCAGGCGCACCACCGGTATCGCGCCAGGTTCTTCCGATAACCCGCCAGTGTCGGGTAGCCTCCATCGCGTGTCCGACCCCAGCGGCGAGCCGAGCTTCTGCACCGACGATGCGCCGTTGTCGGCGCCGCTGGCCCATGGCGCCGACGTGGCCGCGCACTTCCACGACTATGGCCAGCTCCGCTACGCCGCGCGTGGGGCCCTGGTCACAGCGACCCAGGTGGGCACGTGGGTGGCGCCGGCCAGTCGGATCATGTGGGTGCCGCCCTTCGCGGTGCACAGCAGCAAGGCGTACGGCGAGACGGACATCCGGGTGCTGTCGCTGCCCGTGACGCTGACCGGACAGCTGCCGGCCGAGCCGTCGGTTTTCGTGGCGAGCGCGTTGCTGCGCGAGGCCTATCTGGCGCTGATGAGCGAGGGCGAGCCGCTGGAGAGCCCCCGTGCGCGGCTGCTGATCGACGTCGTACTCGCCGAGCTCGCCCGCGCCGCACAGGAGCCGCTGCGCCTCCCGGAGCCGAGCGACCGGCGACTCAAGGCGGTCACCGACCTGCTTCACATGGACCCAGCAAGCCCGGCGACCCTGGCCGAGCTGGGCCACCGCACGGGCGCCAGCGAACGCACCCTGAGCCGACTGTTCGGCAGCGAGCTGTCGATGAGCTTCCGCCAGTGGCGCACCCTGCTGCGCATTCAACGGGCGCTGATCGAGCTCAGCGACGGCGCCTCGGTCACCGACACGGCGATCCGGCTGGGCTGGTCGAACCCCAGCAGCTTCATCGACGCCTTCACCGAGCTGGTCGGTCAGACACCGGGGGGCTATCGCTCGTCGGCTCGGTCCTCCCGCAGCTCCCATGGGTGAGAGGTTGGCGGGGTAGCCGTAGTTCCTGGCGGAACATCGGTGGCAGCCCAATGAGCACGGTGCATCGTAAGAACTGCACGTCAGATGGTCTGGTGTGCGTAGGCGTCGGGAGGCTCGGGCAGGTCCGGAGCGGTAGTCCACCGACAAGGTCGTCCGTCAGCGGGCGACTTCCCGGTTCGTCAGCACCATCAGGGCCCGCACCAGCGCAGTCGCCCACCTGGGATCCGTGCGGACCTTGCCGAGGACACGCCAGTTCTTGAGATGGGCGAAGCCGTGCTCGACCGGGGCCCGCACCGCGGCCGGTGCCTTGTTGGACAGCTTCTGACCACGGGTCAGGGGTCGGTTGCGGGCGGCCTTGTAGCCAGTGATCACTGCCGGGTCGGCGTCCGGACCGGCATCGTCGAGTCCGACGAACCCCAGGTCGGCGATGGCGCCGAGGCCGGCCGCCCGCAGGTGAGCGGTGAGTTTGTCGTGTCGGCAGGCGGTGATCTCCGAGGCGCGTCCGGGCCGCACCGCGGAGACCCATACCAGTCGGCCGCGGTCGTCGGTGAGAGCGATCACGAGCAGGCCGTGGCATTTGTGCTTGCCCGAATAGTTCTTCCGGTTCTCGGTCCCGGTGCGCCTCCGGGTGCGTATCAGAGAGCCGTCCAGCAGCACCACCCCGCCACCCTTTCGGGCGAGCTTCCTCAGCGCGCGGTCCAGACGCGGGGCGCGGGCGGCCAGCAGACCGACGACTTCCCACACCCAGCGGGTGACGGTGGTGCGGTGCACCCCGTTCCCGCCGGCCAGATCGCCGGGCCGCTGGTCACAGCGCAGGACCGCCGGCACGATCCCCGCGATCCTTCCCGCGGGCCGGGCCCGCCACCGCGAGCCGATCTTCTTCAGGTGGCCGCGTATCAGGTCGGCGAGATAGTGCAGGGTGGCGCTCGACAGCCGGCAGGCGGGCAGTGCAGACAAGGCCGTCAGGGCCCTCGGTGAGACCGTTGTTTTTCTTCACACCAAACTCAACTGCCGCCGGGGACCCGCCAGTTACGCCCCCAGTCCGGCTATGGACGTGCGATGAACCACCCGTCAGGGCGTTTGTGCAGCCAGCCGCGATCGGCGAGCTTGGTCATCTTCGCCCGCAGCGGCTCCAGCCTGCCGCGCACCGAAGTCTCCAGGCCCAGCCGCTCGCCGACCGCCCTGACCTGCACCGGGCCGTCGGCCTCCCGCACGATCGCCAGGATCCTGCGGTAGTCGCCGGGCAGCGCGCCCTCATCGGCCGCGTCGCTGCGGTGCGGGAACCGCCCGCCCGGCCACCTGCGCCGATACCGGAGCGACTGCCTCGACATCGGCCTGGGCCTGCTCGGCCAGACGGTTCAACACCCGCTCCGCGATCGCGGCTCCTCCCGCTCGACCTGCACCTCCTGCAGCTGCTTGGTCAACTGCTCGGCGAGGGCGTCCCCGGAGACATGCACACCCGACCCTGCGGCGCGGGCAGGCCCACCTGGACCGGCCCCGCCTCGCCCCTCCAGCTCTCCAGCGTCCACCCGCGCCCCCACCACCCCTGACGGACCGTCAACCATCTGCCCCCAGCCCGCAGCGTAGTGACCGATGCCCTGCAGGCACAGCCCGGAGGCCGAGCACGGAACCAGACTGACCATCCCCGGCTCGCATCCCCGCCCGAGCCCCACCGCTGGCCCATATCCGGCGCATCCCGCGCGCGTCACCAGGGGTCGCGGGAGGCGAGGGCGGCGCCGTGGTGCCGTTCACCGGCCCAGCCTTGCCCGACCTATCGACATTCGATAGATTCCCATCGCTTCTCGATGGAGGGATGGGTCATGGGAAAACTGGCAGTGCGCGCGCTGCGCGCCGTGCTCGCGGTGGTGCTCACCGGCAGCGTGCTGGTGCAGGTATTGATGGTGTGGACGTTGGTGAGCGGGAGCGACCCGGAGGACGGGTCCGTGCCGCTGACCGCGTTCCGGGTGATCACGGTGCTGGGCATCGGGGCGGCCCAGACCGCGCTGGTCTGCGTGTGGCGGCTGGTCACGATGGTGCGACGCGGCACCGTGTTCTCCCACGCCAGCTTCCGGTACGTGGACGTCATCATCGGCGCGATCGTCGCGGTCGCCCTCCTGTGGTTCGCGGTCGCGGCCGTGAACGCACCCGGCCAGCGCGACGATCCGGGCGTCACGCTCATCATGGGCGGGATCGGTCTGGCCATTCCGGGCGTCGCGCTCATCGTGCTCGTGCTGCGGATGCTGCTCGCCCAGGCCGTCGCCCGCGACGTCGAAGCGGCGCAGATGCAGGCCGAGTTGGACGAGGTGATCTGATGCCGATCGCCGTCGACATCGACGTGATGCTGGCCAGGCGGAAGATGTCCGTGGGTGAACTCGCCGAGCGCGTGGGGATCACGCCCGCCAACCTGGCGGTGCTCAAGAACGGCCGCGCCAAGGCGGTGCGCTTCGCGACGCTCGCCGCGCTCTGCGAGGTCCTCGCATGCCAGCCGGGCGACCTGCTCCGCTGGGAGGCCGAGGACACGGCGGCCGACTGAACCGCGCCCGCCGACGCGTCACCGCCGCTCCCACGGTCCACGACGCGTCCAGGCCCGGTTCGGTTACGGCCGGCACTACCGCACGAGCCTGACGATGCGACAGCTCGCGCCTCTGTTCAGGATCTCGACGGCGACGTTGGGCGCGGGCGGCGCAGCAGGAGCGATTCGGCTGGTCGGCCGGGGTTGCGGCGGCAGCGGGTCAGGATCGGCGGGACACCGCCACGCCGGCGAGGCACAGGGCGCCGCCGAGGAGCGTCAGCCACCCGGGGACCTCGCCGAGCGCTGTCCAGGCCATCAGCACGACCAGCGCGGGGACCGCGTACGTGGTGGCGCCCATGCGCCCGGCCGTGGTCCGTGCCAGTGCGTACGCCCAGGTGGAGAAGGCCAGCGCGGTCGGGAACAGGCCCAGGTAGACCATGTCGAGCGTGGCCGCCAGCGGGGCGGACCCCAGCTGCGACACCAGCTGAGGCGTGAACGGCAGACAGGCCACCGTCCCGATCAGACAGCCGAAGGCGGTGACTTGGAGCGGCGACGCGTGCCGCAGGGCCGGCTTCTGACTCACCACGCCGGCCGCGTAGGTCACGGCGGCCAGCAGACAGAGCGCGACCCCCAGGATCGAGCTGCCGCCCCCGCCGGACATCGAGAGGCCGACCACCACCGCACCGGCGAGCGACACCGCCATCCCGGCCAGCAACTTCCGGGGAAAGCCTTCCTTCAGCAGCCAGCCGCCGAGCAGGGCGATCAGCAGCGGTCCGATGTTGACGAGCATGGCGGCCGTGCCGGCATCCACCTGCCGCTCACCCCAGTTGAGGGCGACCATGTACACCCCGAACCACAGGACGCCCGAGACGACGATCCCGGGCCAGGCGGCCCGCGGCGGCACGCCCTCGCGCCGCAACAGCAGCAGGCCGAGCAGCGCGACACTCCCCGTGAGCAGTCGGCCGAGTGCCAGCGCACCCGGCCCGTAGTGGCTCGAGGCGCTTCGGATGGCGACGAACGCGGAGGCCCACAGCAGCACGGAGGTGACGACAGCGGCGACGGCTCTGCTGTCCGGACGGGCAGCATCGGTGACAGAGGTGTCCATTCGGGCAAGCTACGCGATCACGGCGTGCGACCGACAGCGGTTATCGGCCTTCACGTTCGCGACCGGGACCGGCGGCGCAGGCGAGCCGGCCCTCCGACCATCACAGACTCATCGCTGTCCGCCTTCCCGCCAGACGGCCCGTGTGTCCGGCAGGGGGTCTGCGGCGGTGGGGTTGATCGCGGCTCCCAGGCCTTCGATGGCGGTGACCAGGTGCCGGCCCGGGGTGAGGGACCTGCCCGCTCGGGCCGTCTTGCCGGGGGTACCGGTGAGGATGACGTCGCCGGGCTCGAGAGTGAGGAAGGTGCTGCAGTAGGCGAGCAGCTCCGCAGGCGTGAACAGCAGGTCGCCGGTGGAGCCGCGTTGCCACTCGACGCCGTCGACGGTGAAGGTGACGGTGAGGTCGCGGGCGTCGTCGACTTCCTCAGGGGTGACCAGCACGGGTCCGAGCGGTGTGGAGCGATCGAGGACTTTGCCCTGGAGTGCTTCTGTGGTGCGGTGCTGCCAGTCCCGCAGCGACAGGTCGTTGGCGACGCAGTAGCCCGCGATGGCGTGGTTCGCGTCCTCCACGCCGGCGCGGCGGAGTCGCTGCCCGACGATGACGGCCAGTTCCGCTTCGCCGTCGATGTGGTCGCTGATGCGAGGCAGTGCGATCGTGTCGCGGGGCCCGGTCAGCGTGGAGGGGAACTTGGCGAAGAACGTCGGGTAGGTGGGAGTGGGGCGTCCCAACTCCTCGATGTGGCTTCGGTAGTTCAGGCCGGTGCACAGAATGTGCGCGGGAGCCCGCGAGATACAGGCGTAATCGGCGGTGCGGGCATCCGTTTCGCCGATGTCCGTCAAGCGGTCGCGGCGCAGGTAGGCGTCTACGGCGTCGCTCGCGTCGACCAGGATGGCACGGTCGCCTTCGATCCGGGCCGCGGTGAGGGTGTTACCGGTGCGGATGGTCGCGAAGCGCATGCCCGCTCCCCTGGGGTCCGGGGTCCTACAGCTGGACGCCGCTGCCGGGCTCGAGGCGGTCGATCGGGATGCCGGTCAGGCCCGTCTCGCCGAGGAGGTTCGCGGTGGACTGCTGGCCGAGGTCGCTGAGCATGAGTTCGTGGATCTGGATGATGCGCTCGGGCTTGACGGCCCGGACGTAGTCGGCGGCTTCACCGAGCTTCGTCCAGGGGCCGCTGGTCGGCAGCAAGAGGGTGCGCACAGGACCGTCGGGCACGAAGTAGGCGTCGCCGGGGTGGTAGACGGCTCCGTCGTCGAGCAGGTAGCCGACGTTGTCGGGGCACGGGATGTCGGCGTGGATCAGCGCGTGGCGGTGACCGTGGACGGTGGCGGTGAGGGAACCGACGCCGAAGCTGTCTCCCGCGGCGACGGCGTGAACACGCCCGCCGTGACCGCCGAGGGCGGCCGCGACACCGGCTGTGCCGTAGACCTGCAGCTCCGGCTGGGCTTCGAGCGCAGCCGTGACGAGCTTCTCGTCGAAGTGGTCGAAGTGTTCGTGGGTGATCAGGACGGCGTGAGCCCGGGTGACGGCCTCCGCCGCATCCGGGGTGAAGACGCCGGGGTCGATGACCAGGCGGGTGTCGCCCTTCTCGAGCGTGACGCAGGCATGGGCGTGCTTGGTGAGCTTCACAGGAAGACCTCTCGGACTCGAAGAATATCTACAGCCAAACTGTACACTGTGGCTGTAGATATTTCGCAGCCCCTCACGCCGGACCCAGCCCCGACACCCCCCACCCGGCACGCCAACTACCCACCCAAGGTGTACAATTTAGTGATAAATATGGGGAGAGTGCGGACTGTGGACGACAACCAATTGGCGGAAGATCTCCGCCAGACCATCGGCCAGCTCGTACGCACCGTGCGCACCGCCGACACGATGCCTCCCGGCGAGGCCGCCGTCCTGGGATACCTGGACCGCAACGGCCCGCTGACCACCGCCGACATCGCACAACAACGGGGCGTCAGCCACCAGTCGGCCGCCAAGGCGGTCAAGGAACTCCTCAGCCAGGGCCTCGTGCACGCCGAGGCCCACCCCAGCGACGGGCGCAAGCTCCTGCTCAACCTCACGCCGACGGGAAGCCACCGCCTGGCCGAGGAACGCCGAAGGCGCGCAGCCTGGCTCGGCACCGCGATCAACGACGCCCTCAACCCCGAAGAACGGGACACGCTCGCAGCGGCGCTTCCCCTCCTGTCACGCCTGACCGCACACCTGAAGGCCAAGTAGGTCCGAACGGAACGCCGACCCCATCCCACCGGGGCACCGGGCGCGACCCCGCAGCCATCCGTGCCGCTGGCGGCGCAGCTTGCTGGCGCAGCCGGGGTACGATCCGTGCTCGCCGATCGGCACGGCCGGACCGATGAACTCCCACTCGGCGTCGGTCAGTTACGCCCGCGACACGCGACACGATCTACCGGATCAGGCGCGACCCCGGCGGCGAGATCCAGGTCGATCACAACCGGATACGCATCGTACGAGGCCAGCCGGCACCGGGCGGAGGCACAGGAGGAGCCGCCTGAATGCGCCTGCTTCGACTTTCCGTCACTCACACTCAGATGTCGCCCAGGCGCCGGTAGATGTGCGGTCCGGTAGGAGCGGGAGAGGACGCACTCGCCCTCGGGTCAGGGGCGGGGGCGACGGACTCAGTGGGGCCATTCGGGGGCGGGGTCCTCGTCGAGGAGGGGCCTGATGGCTCCGAGTACCGCGCCGATGCCGACGTTGCGCAGTTCGGTGCGGGTGCAGGTCTGCTCGGTCAACCAGTCGACGCACAGCACTTGAACGAACACCAGCCAGCTCTTCAGCACGCCCGACACGGCGCGCCGGGTGCTGTCGTCGGCGTGCGGGAGTACTCCGAGCAGTCGCTCGCGCAGGGCGTCGAGTTCGTCGGCGATGATCGTCTGGATCACGCGGTCCCCCGCCAGCACCCGGTTCGCCGCCAGCACGGTGTTGCGGTTCTCCGCGAAGTACTCGATGTGGGCATCCAGTCCCTCGACGAGCTGTTCGACCAGCGTGTCGGCGGGGTCGAAGCGGGTTCTGGCGAGCAGCTGCTCGGCGGCCTGCCGGTAGAGGGCGGCGAAGAGGTCGTGCTTGCTGGGGAAGTGCCGGTACAGCAGTGCGCGGGAGACCCCGGCGTGCTCGGCCACGTGCTCCATGAGCACGTCGTCGTACGGGTGCGCGGCGAACAATTGCGCGGCGACGGCGAGGAGTTGGGCGCGGCGTTCGTCGGGGCTGAGCCGTTGTCGGGGAGGCACGGAGGCCATGCTACTTGACACATGTCTACTAGCCGGTCGTAACCTGGTGGCGCTCATAGTTGACACACGTCTACTAACGAGGGTGGGGATCGCCTTGACCAAGGCCAAAGCGCTGCGGGGACTCGTCCTGGCCATGGGGTACGCCAACGTGGCGATCGGACTCTTCCACGTGCTGCTCGGGAACGCCGCGACCCCCGGCGCCCGCTCGGCCGGGCCGACCGTCGACAGCCTCGAGCGGTTCCTCGGTGCGATCTTCGCCGGATACGGCCTCGCCTGGATCTGGGCCGCCCGACAGTCGCCGATCCCCGCGACAGCGGTGCGCTGGTTGGCCTGCGTGTTCCTGCTCGGAGCAATCGGTCGACTGCTGTCGCTCGCTGTCCACGGGTGGCCGCACTGGTTCCAGGTGGTCCTGACCGCCATCGAGCTGGCCCTGCCGCCACTCTTCCTCTGGCTGGCGGACGCCGAGGAGGCCGCGCTCCGGCCCGCTGACGGCCACGCCGGACGGTAGGCGGCAGGCCGTCCCGGAGCGGGCGGGCCTGCGACGAGGAACCGTTGCTGCTCAGCCTCGGCCGCAGCGGTCCCGTCGCCAACCGGAGGCCGTGGGTGCGGGCGGGCCGCGGCACCGCGGAAAGTGCGCCGAGCGCGTCGGCACCCGCGTTGTCCGTGGCACGTGGCACGCTGACGGCAGCTCAGGCGCCGCTCGCGAACCGGGTGGCTCACACATTCACGAGGACGGACCACCAATGTCTCGGGTCAGGGTGCACAACTTCGCCATTTCGCTCGACGGGTTCGCCACCGGAGAGGGGCAGACCGAGGATGCACCCTTCGGGCACGCGGGGATGCGGCTGCACGAATGGGCGTTCCGGACCAGGACGTACCGTGCCATGCGCGGCCAGAGCGGCGGCGACGCCGGCGTGGACGAGGCGTTCGCGCAGGCCTCCGAGCCCGGCATCGGCGTGGAGATCATGGGGCGGAACAAGTTCGGCCCGCAGCGCGGTCCGTGGGCGGACGAGGAGTGGAAGGGCTGGTGGGGTGCGAACCCGCCGTTCCACACGCCGGTCTTCGTCCTCACCCACCACCCGCGCCCCTCCCTGGAGATGGACGGCGGCACCACCTTCCACTTCATCAACGCCTCGCCCGAGGAGGCCCTGCAGCAAGCCCGCGCAGCCGCCGGCGGCCTGGACGTCCGCATCGGCGGCGGCCCCACCGTCGTCCGCGAGTTCCTCGCCCACGACTTGATCGACCACCTGCACGTCGTCGTGGTCCCCATCCTGCTCGGCCGCGGCGAACGGCTCTGGGACGGAATGGAAGGGCTGGAACAGCGCTTCAGCTCGGTGGAGTCGGTCTCGTCACCCTCCGGCGTCACACACGTGACCTTCCAACGCTAGGAACCGTCCAGCCGGTAACGTGAGCCGCCAGACCTCCCTTCTCCCGAGATCCGCCTGAGACCCCGCGGCGACAACGAGCCTGCGGGCGGGCCCCATGGTCGGCGCGGGCCACGGCCGCCCGGGTAGACCTCGGGATCGCAGGCGGGCTGATGAGCGTCTACACCGGCGTCCTGTATCTCACACACCCCGGGCTCGCCGCGCTGCAGCTGCTCCTGGCCGTCCTCATTCCCATGACCCGTTCAACGGGCGTCCAGGATGGAGACATGACCCCGGGAGAGCTTTCTGTTGGTGCCTCCAACTGGCTGTTGCTCTATCAATCTCAGTGGTCGTGAGTTCGAGGTCGTCAACTCGGTCAGGTGATCTTCTGGCCGGCCAAGTATGAGAGTGGGGCCTCCTGCTCAGCTCGTGGGTGTCGAATCCAGTCGAGCAACAGGAGGCCCCTGGTGCTGCGGTCTTCCGTGTCCCGGCCTGTGGCACGGAACCCGCGGTGTCGGCTGCGCTCTGCATCGGCGAAGGCACGGCGAGTCGCTTCGCGGCGGTCTCCGGAGCACCAGACAATACGGGTTCAGAGCGACATCTTCGGCAGCAGGCAGACGAGGGCGGCCATGAGCAGCGCAACTGAACGAGGCGGCCAACCGGTTCACCGGGAGAAGGCGATGAGTTGGCTGTCGAAGGTGTTCGAGCTCAACCGCGCGGGCGTGAACTGGCGGCGAGCGGTGGTGTTCCTGGACGTCGGACTGGTGCCGCTGATCGTCTTCTGGGCGATCGGGCATGAGGAGTACCTGTTCAGCGCCCTGTTCGGCATGCTGTTCGCGTCGCTGGCCGACCCGGGTGGCAGGTTCGGGTACCGCGCGTCGCACAACGCCGTCTTCGCACTGATCGGCGCCGGGATCACTGCGCTGGCGTTCGGGATCGGGGGCGAGGCCTGGGGATGGCTGGCACTCGCGGCCTTCGTGGTCACACTGGTGGCCGGCCTCGCCCTCACCTTCGGCGTGCACAGGTTCGTCAGTGCCATGCTGCTCAACGTCTGGTTCATCGTCGCCGTCGGGCTCGCGTTCAACCTCCACCACGCCGCCCGCATCACCAACTACACCTGGGCCCAGGTGCTGGCCTGGGCGGGCGGGGCGGCACTGTGGATTCTGATGACGTTCATCGAGTGGCTGATCCGCGGCCGCCAGGACCTGCCCCAGCCGTTCGTCGAGATCCCCGGAGACACCTCGCACAAGAAGCTGACCCCTCCGATCATCGTGTTCGTGCTGCTCCGCGCCCTGGTCATCGGCGGCGCCGTCGCCCTCGCGTTCGGGCTGGACCTGCAGTACGGCTACTGGATCCCGATCGCGGCCATCATCGCGATGAAGCCGAATCTGGAGCAGAGCACCCTCGTCTCCGCCCAGCGCCTTTCGGGTGCGTTCATCGGCGCCATCGCAGCCGCGCTGCTGCTCCTGCTGCCCGCCGGTGAGACCGGCCTCCGGTTTTTCGCGATGACGCGCGGACTGGAAGTCGTCGCGCTCGTCCTCTTCGTGCACGCCGTCGGGATCCGCTTCCTGAACTACGCCCTCTACTCCGCCGCCATCGCCGCCGGCGCGCTCATCCTGACCGACCTTCCGCAGCCCTCCCACTACGCCGCCGAGGGCTACCGGGTGCTGTGGACCGTGTGCGGCGCCGGAATCAGCCTGCTCGTCCTGCTGCTGGCCGGCCTGCTCGCCAAACGCACCGCCAAGCGGCCGCAACGATCGGCCTGAGCGCGTTAGCCTGCGCGTTTCATCTGGGTTGCGTCCGGCCGTGAGTTCGAGTCTGCCGACTCGGCCGGGTGATCTTCTGGTCGGCTGGGCATGGAAGTGGAGCCTCCCGCACAGCTCCTGGGTGTCGAATCCAACCGAGCAACAGGAGAGGCCCCTGATGCCGCAGTCTTCCGTCTCTGCGACGTTGCCGTCCAACTCCGTCCCTCTGTCACGTGATTGCCTCGCTCACCGGTTCGGGAACACCGGGGGCCGGCCGCACAGGCGTCCGAGGTACCCCTCGGACATGAGCGACGCGGAGTGGGCCGTCGTGCGCGACGCGATGCCCCTGCCCGCCTGGCTTGAAGGCCGCGGCGGACAGCCGGAGGGCTACTGCCACCGGCAACTGGCACCTGCACGACCTCGCCCGGGCCGCGAACCCCTCGCCGAGCCGGCGCCGCACCCGCCCCGCACCGGAATCGGTCCGGCCCTCCCTGCAGCGCTTCCTCGACGCGATCACCGCGGCACCCGCGTGGATCGTCGACCAGCGAGGCGACATCCTCGCCACCAACCCCCTAGCCCGCGCGCTGCTCGCCCCGCTGCTCGAGGACCCCGACGCCCGCGGCAACAGCGCGCGGTTCATCTTCCTCAGCCCCGCCGCGCGCACCTTCTACCAGCAGCCGCTGGTCCGCCCACGACGTCCGCCTGCACCGCACCGGAGCCAGGCACATCCACCACCCCGGCGTCGGCGACCTCGAATTCGTCTACGAGGGCGTCGAACTGCCCGACCACCCCGGATGGATGCTCTACGCCTACACCAGCAAGCCGGGCTCCCCCACCGAGGAGCGGATCGAGCTCCTCGGCAGCCTCGCCGCCACAGCTGCGCCTGACGGTTCCGTACGGTCGGCGCCCCGCTCGGCACCGTCCTCGTCACAATCGCCGACGGAGCCCTGACCTCTCTTGGCGAGGGCCCGGTCGCACCCTCGGTGTCGGCCGGGCTGACCCCCTCAGTCGTGGGCACGCATCAGGCGGGCTCCCACGAGAAACGCCTCGGGGCTGCGTCCGGCGTACCGTGGGAGGGGCCGGGCAGTTGGCGCTGCACGGGGTGCTCGCAGACATCCCGGCGAAGGACTCGACCGGGGGCCCGGTGCCTCCTGGAGGGGGTGCCGCCCATGGCCGTTCGTGTTCCGGCCGCCCACTGCGCTGTCGTCCCGCACGGCACGAGGTCTCATGTACGCGGCTGACGACTCCCGCCAGAGCCCGGTCGGAGCCGTCGGACGGGTGACGGTGCCGATCCCGGCGGACGGGCCGGGCGAGGTACTGGTCGGCCTGCGCGGCGGGTCGGAGGCGTTCGCGGCCTGGTCCGCCGGGCCCATCGCGGTCAACACCCGGGTGGTCGTGACCGACACGATCTCCGCCCGGTCGGTGATCGTCGAGCCGCTGCCGCCGTGAACCCGGCGGCCCCCGCGGCCCTGTCGATCTGTTGCAGGTCAGGTGGTTCGTCATGTTGTTCTGGCACGTTCCCGCGCCCAACGAGGCCATGCTCATCTCCGGTTCCAAGCGGCAGTCGCAGGACACCCAGTTCCGGATCGTCACGGGCCACGGAAGCTTCGTCCTTCCCGTCAAGCAGAAGGTCCGGATGCTGTCCCTGGCCCTGCAGGAGTCCGAGATCGCGGAGGACTGCGTCACCCAGCAGGGAATCCGGCTCACCGTCCGCGCGGTCTGCGTCTTCAAGGTCGGCGACGACGCCGTGTCGATCGCCAACGCCGCCCGGCGCTTCCTGTCCGAGCAGAACCAGATGCAGGAACTGGTCGGCCGGATCTTCGCGGGCCACCTGCGCTCCATCATCGGCGGGCTGACCGTGGAACAGATCATCAGGGAGCGCAGCCGCGTCGCCCAGGAGGTGATGGCGGGCAGCCACGGCGAGATGGAGAAGCTCGGCATAGTCGTCGACGCCCTGCAGATCCAGGAGATCGAGGACGCCACCGGCTACATCAACAACCTCGCCGCGCCGCACGCGGCAGCGGTGGCCAGCCAGGCCCGGATCGCCCAGGCCAAGGCCGACCAGGAGGCGACCGAACGGGAGCAGCAGGCCGCTGCGCTCAAGGCCGAGTACGAGCGGGACACCGCCATCAAGCGGGCCGGCTTCCTCGCGGAGACCGAGCAGTCCAGGGCCCGCGCCGCGCAGGCCGGGCCGCTGGCCGAGGCACGGGCCACCCAGGAGGTCATCGAGGAGCAGACCGCCCTCGCGCAGCGCAACGCGGCGCTCACGGCGCAGCGGCTGGAGGCGGAGGTGCGGCGCCCCGCCGACGCCGAGGCCTACCGGAAGCGGACGCTCGCCGAGGCGGACCGTGACCGCGCGAAGTTCGAGGCCGACGCCGGCGCCTACACCGAACGGACGCTGGCTCAGGCCCAGGCAGACGCCAATGCCGCCCGCGCTGCGTCCCTGCGGGAAGGCAACCAGGAGCTGATCGCGGCCAACCGGATCGTGGAGAACCTGCCCGCGCTCGCCGACGCGGCGGCCCGGGGCATGGCGGGCGCCGATCTGACCGTCCTGAACGGCACCGACGGGGTGAACCAGATCGCGGCCGGCATCGCCGGCCAGGGGCTGGCCATCCTGCGCTCCCTCCAGCACTCCGCGACGCCCACGGCGACGTCAGCGATCTCAACGACCTCGGCGGGTGAGGTGCCCGGCGCACCGGCAGCCGACCCGAACGTCAACGGCCGCCCCACACCCCGGCTCCCCGACCGCAGCGGACCCTCCCCCGCGACACCCGTTGACGACAGCTCGCAGTGAGCCGGCCCGGCTGAGCTCGGTCAGTGCGGCCGAGTCGAAGGTCAAACACAGCCGGCGGCTCGTCGGGTCGGCGCGCGCTGCGGGATCGCGCGGCTGTGAGCAACACAGCCGTGCCGCGACGCCCTCGCGATGATCGGTGACCGCGGTCGGGGCGATCAGGTCTCGGACTGTGCCCTCGTTGGTGGGGCGGTTGCGGAGAGGGCGCGCAGATCGTCGAAGGCTTGGTGGAGATGCGCGTCCAGGCTCCGCGAAGGGTCGTCGATCCAGGCTTGGGCCGCGTGGTGGAAGGCGGCCCAGCCGGTCTGAGCGGCCAGGCCGGCCAGCCGGTCGGCGACACCGCGCTGCCGTAGCGCCTCCGCCACGGCTTCGGTGAGCGACGCGGCCTTGGCCAGGTCCCGTTCGCGGAGTGCGGGTGTCACCGCGATGATCGCCAGCCGCGGTTCTGAGAACGGACGGTTGTCCTCGAGGATCCGTCCGGCTCTCCGGAAGGCGTACAGCAGTGTCTCCAGCGGCTGGAGACCCTCGGGCGCGTCGGCCACCTCCCGCATCAGCGCGGCGCGCAGGTCGGCTTCGCCGTCGAAGAGCACCTCGCGCTTGTCGGGGAAGTGCCGGAAGAACGTGCGTTCGTTGACGCCCGCCCGGGCGGCGATCTCGGGATCGCCGCCTTCCGCATCGCAGGTGAGCGGGCCTGCCTGGACTTCGCCGCCCGGGGAGTGCGCGCGAGTGTGGTCCGCCTCGCCCCCACCGTCCACGGTCCCGAGGACCGCGGTTTCATCCCCATGCTCATCGCCACCGCGCGGAAGACCGGCGTGTCGGCCTACGTGGGCGACGGCGCCAACCGCTGGCCCGCGGTGCACCGGCTCGACGCGGCGGTCCTGTTCCGCCTGGCACTGGAGCAGGCGCCCTCAGGCAGCGTGCTGCACGGAGTGGCCGAAAGCGGCGTCACCTTCAAGAGCATCGCGGAGACCATCGCCCGGGGTCTGGCGCTGCCCACGGTCTCGCTGACTCCCGAGGAAGCCGCCACGCACTTCGTCAGCCCGTTCATGGCCACCGCCTACGGATTCGACGGTCCCGCCTCCAGCTCGCACACCCAGGCGTCGCTCGGCTGGTCGCCCACCCACCCGACCCTGCTCGAAGACCTGGAACACGGCGACTACCTCGCCGCGCCGAACTCCTGACCCCTCTGGGGAGACCGGCATCGCAGCGCACACCCGGCATGCCAACGTCCGCCCGCACCCCCAGCACCCCTGACGGACCGTCAACCATCTGCCCGCAGCCCGCAGCCCGCAGCCCAGTACCGCCCCATCGCGGACCCCGCCGCGGTCGCACTCGACCAGCGTGCCGTCCAAGGCCAGGTGGTTCAGGCCCTTCTCCCGGCACTCGGCGAGGACCTGGTGCAGATCCAGGGCCTGTTCGGCGAGGACGTCGATGCCCTCGTGCAGGTGGCGGTGGCTGGTGGCCTGCGAGATGCCGGCGTCGCCGGCCAACTAGCGCACGCCCGTCGCGGAACCAGCGCAGCACCAGGGCGGCCAGACGGAACGAGCCCCAAGTCCGTGACCTCTTCGGCGTGCCGATATACGTGCCCAACGTGAAGCCCCCGGTGACCAGGCGTCCTGTGAGAGAGGCCTGTCCTACCAGGGGCTTCACGTCTGTCAGCGGCCGCCCTTCGCACCTCGGCGGGGACCAGGCCATTTCGTTGAGAGAACCTCAGTCAGCTCATCCGTTGACGGTGACCGCGACAGGGCTGAGATAGAAGCGTGTCCAGTCGATGCGTCCGTCGCGGGTCGTCATGATGACTGGCCCGCGCATGACGGCCTGGGTGCCGTCCGGGGCTGTGCCGACCATCTCCCATTCCGACCACAGTTCGGCATCGGCCGTGGCGCGGCGCAGAACCTCGGCCCGGATATCGGGCAGCCGACCGAAGATGGCGGTCCAGTTCATCAGCACCCGGTCATTCCCGGTGAAACCGTCCTGCGGCCGATGCGGGGTCTCGGACCGATAGTCGGAGGTGAAGCAGTCAGCGACCTGGTGAGGGTCGTGAGAGTTGATCGCGTCCTTCAGCCGGTCGATCGGGTTGTTCTTGTTCATCGCGAGCTCCTGGTTCCGCGGGCTGTAGCGGGCTGCAGCGCGCTGGGCGCGGTCTGAATGTGCGCTCTACACCTGGCACCTCGTCAGGGGTGCGGCCGTGGAACGCCCGGCAGGATTTCGCCGCTCAGGAGGACGGGGTCGTTGCGTCTTCGCCGCCGGGCCTGGTGAAAGAGGCGGCCTGTGCCACGAGTGCGGCGATCTCGGGGTGTTCGGCGAAGTGGCGGGCCTGCACCTGCTCGATCTTTGCCTTGATCTCGGGGTCGGCGGAGTCCGTGATGTCGAAGGCCTCGAACCGCGCGAGGTAGCCGATGCCCTCGAGTTCGAGGCGGACGTGCGCGGGATGGTTCAGGTACTCGTGGTAGCCGTCGAGGTCTTCGATCACGAACACGGCTCCGTAGTCGAAGCCCCCAGTGGGGTGCGGGCCGACCACGTACGACTTCACGGCGGGACAGGTCTCGCCAACCTCGCGCAGCAGGTCGAGGCAGGCCTTGAGCTGCTCCTCGCTCAGGTCGGGCTTGGGCGTCAAGCGGTTGATGTGGAAGATCATGGCCTTCTCCTCAAAACTCGGTACGGTACCGTCTCGTCTTGGCTTATTCCTAGCACGGCTCTTGCCCGAGACGCAACGGTTCCGTCTCGGGTATCGTGAAGCCGATGACCTCACCGCTGAAGCCCGGCGAGGGCGGTGCCCGCCGCGGTCGGCGCGGGCCCCGCCTCGATGACCGCACCACTACCGCGATTCAGACGGCCTTCTTCGAAGAGCTGGCTGCAGTCGGCTACGGCCGCCTGTCGGTGGACTCGATCGTGAAGCGCGCGGCGGTCAGTAAGGCCGCCGTCTATCGAAGGTGGCCGAGCAAGGCCGACATGGTGGCCGCGATGATCGCGGAAGTCGCAACGAGCACAGTCGAGATGCCGGACACCGGGTCCCTGCGCGGCGACCTGGTGGCATTCCTCACCGCCACCTACGACGGCATGCGTCACCCGCTGGCCGCCCGCATCATTCCCGCGATCCTTTCCGAAGCGGGCAGAGACGACGCTCTTGCGGCGACCCTTCGCGAGACGGTCGAGGCTCCGCGCCGCGCCCAGGCCGAGCGCGTGCTACGCCGGGCGATCGAGCGTGCCGAGCTCCCGGCCGACTGCGACCTGGATCTCGCGCTCGACCATATGATCGGCACGCTCTACTTTCGTGTGCTCGTGCGGCGGCAGGAGCTGGACCGTCCCGCGATCCAGCGTCTGGCCGGTGGAACGGTCGCCGCGCTGGCAGCGACGCGCCTCCCTCGATCCTCCGCCTGATCGGCGCGGACCCTCGGTGTCAGGAGATGTGCCGCTGCCGAGAAGCACCTGCCCGGCCGGCTACGCCCCTGCTCCAACGCCAAGTTCCGGCTGTTCCTCCTCGACCGCAGCCGCAACGAGCGAGGCCCCGAGCTGTTGATCGAGATGTCTGCCGTCTCAACCACGCCGCTCGGAGCCTCGTTCGCCATCCACCCCGCCGCACTCGACCTGCCCCATGCGCCCGTGGAGTCGGTCGCCAGTCGTTCCTCACTCACCCCGCACAGTCATCCACCTGCTCGCCGAGGCCTGCGCACCGCGCCCTCCCGTGCGCCGGGTTTGCAGCAGGTCCTGCGCGAGGTCGGTGCGGAGTTCGTCCTGCTGGACGGCACCCTCGCCGAGTGCGACCGGGTCAGCGAGGGCCGCGCGGGCTACTCGCACAGGCATCGGCGGCATGGAGTGACCGTAAGGGCGGTTATCGATCCGGACGGGCAACTGCTGTGCTACCAGGGCACTTCGCCGTTCTCGTCCTGAAATGTTCCTGTCGGACCGTCAGCATCGAGGGTGGCAAGACGCACGACGACCCTGGCGCTCTCCTCCGGCGTCCTTCCGATCCCGAATGCCGCGGTCATGTCGGTCGCGGTGGTGCCGGGCTCGACTGCATTGAAATTGATGCCCGGTTGGGACTTGGCGTACTGGATTGTCAGCATGGTGGCCGCGGACTTGGACGCGGAGTAGAGCGCCAACGGCAAGTTGAACTCGGGTCGCTCCGGATTGGTCACTGCCCAGAAGGATCCGGCGCTGCTGGAAACGGTGACCACCGTGGGGTTCGAAGACTTGCGAAGCAGAGGAAGTGCCGCTTCGGTGACACGCACGATTCCCACCGCGTTGGTGTCGAAGGCCCGGAGTGCCGTGGGACCGTCGGTGATTCCATGCCCCAGGATGCCCGCATTGTTCACCAGGACGTCGAGTCGGCCCTCGGCCGAGTCGATGGCCGCCAGAGCACTGCTCACTGATGCGTCGTCGGTCACGTCAAGCTGGACGAATCGTGCGCCAAGCGCCGCCGCGGCATTCTCGCCTCGCTCGACGTCACGAGCGCCGATGTAGACGACGTGACCCAACGCAAGGAGCTGTCTGGCTGCCTCGAAGGGTCTGTCCAGTGAACGGTGTAACTCGGTTGGGTTGAGTTAGCGGCGGCCGACGGAGAGTCGGCCGTCGAAGGCGATCTCGAAGGCGTTGAGTG
>NZ_JBSFXE010000073.1:10705-22959 GCF_053595195.1 Kitasatospora sp. NPDC002522 | reverse complement strand
GCCTGATGCTCAGTGAGCGGCTCAGCGCCAACCTGCCGTGGGGCCCCCCCCGGCGCGCCCCCCCCGCGCGGGGGGGGGGGGTGGCCCCGGGGGGGGGGTGTGGGGGGGGCGCCCACCCACCCCCCGCTGGTAGCTCGGCACCAGGGGGTGCCGAGCGTGCTAGGGGAAGGCGGCAACAGCCTTGAGAACATCGCTCCGATCCACCCCGCTCGCCAGCCGCGTCGTCGCCACCGTGACCCTCAGCAGCGCCCGCACCGAGTGACCGTCCGATACAACGCCAGCGAATACGAAGAGATCCGCCGAGCCGCCGCTGACCGCAGCCAGACTGTCGCCCGCTTCTGCGCCACCAGCCCCCTCAACGACGCCCGCGGCCTGAGTGCCAGTGATCCGCAAGACCGCCTCGACCGCGCGATCGACGAGTTGGCCGGCAGCCGCGCTCAACTGGCCCGCGTCGGCAACGACCTGAACCAGATCACCTTCGTGCTCAACGCCAGCGGCTTCCATCACCCCGCCGAGCTCGGTGCGGCCCTTGAACTCGTCCAGCAGGCTGTCGCACGGGTCGACGCCACCGCAGCCGAACTCGTGGGCAGGTAGTGGGACGCACGTACACACGTCACCCGGTGTACCGCGATCCGGACGAGTGCAAGGCGGCACTCAGCCTTGGAAGTTGGTGTCGATTCGATGTCATCTGGACAGGTTGGGAACATTCTCGCACCAGGGTGTCTTGTGGTCGTTCCTACGTGGCATCACCACCACCTGCCCGGAGTGCGACGCCACCCGCGACTGGCTCCTCCTCAACGTCCGCCACCAAGTCTTCGTCCGCTGCCGTTGCGCGGCCGAATGGCACGAGCCCGACCTCACCCGCGACGACTTCGACGAACACTTCACCGCACCCGAACGCGAGTGGGACGCCTTCGATGACGCCATGACCGGGCTGGGTTTCGACGGCCTCCTGGCCGGAACGATCTGGAACGGCTGAGCGAACAGGGGCGGCTCCCTGAGCAAGGATCCGCCCCTGCCTTACAGCTCTCGGAGAGCTACCCCTTCTTGCTCGGCAGCATCAACCTTCTTGGTGAGCGCGTCCACCAACCCGATGCTTCCCTCGAAGAGTTGGGAAACGTCCTGGCCGGTGAACATGATGATGTTGTTGTGACTCCCCCGGGACTTGCGTAATCTTCTGCTTTCCCACCCCGCCGACGGGAACCGGTCGATCCGGGAGCTGCCGGGAGGCGGGGCCTGCGCTCGGAGGGGACGGCCCGGAACGGGTGCCTGCCCCGCCCGGTGTACGGGGCCACCGTCCTCTTGTCGGGCCGCCGGGGTGTCGGCTCACGGCGGTTCCGGTCCGATCATCCGGCGGTGGCCGGAGCCGTCGTCTTCTCCGCCGTGCCGGGCTCCGGGCCCGCGCGTGTCGCCCGGAGGAGCGTGACGGCCCCGAGGCGCCACAGTGCGACGGCAGCACCCAGCAGGGTGATCGCGGTGCAGATCCAGGTGCCGTTGTGCATGGCCGCGGTGAAGGCCTGGTCGGCCGCGGTGACCAGGCGGGCGCCCTGCTCCGTGGGCAACCGCGCTGCGAGCGCGTGCGCGGAGGTCAGGTCGTCGGTGGCGGGCGCGGTGGTACCCGGCAGGGCGGCGCCCAGGTGATTGCGGTAGGAGCCCGACACGGCGGTGCCGACCACCGCGATGCCGAGCACTCCACCGAGTTCCCGCACCACGCTGTTGATCGAGCTCGCCATCGGAGCCTTCTCGCGCGGCAGGGCGCCGACGGTGGTGGCGCTGGCCGGTGCCATGATCAGCCCCATGCCGGCGCCGACCACGGTCGTCGCGAGGGCGACGAGCGCGTACGGCGTTCCGGTGTCGACCAGCGACACGCCGCCGAGCCCGAGGGCCATCACCGTCAGACCGCCGCCGATGGTAGCGCGATTGCCGAAACGCCTTGTGAGCAGTGCGCTGGTGGCCGCGGTGGCCGACATCGCCAGGGCGAACGGCACCGCGCCGAGCCCCGCCTTCAGCGGACTGTACCCGTGCACGAGTTGGAGGAACTGGGTGAGGACGAACAGCAGGCCGAACAGGGCGAAGAAGGTGATGCCGAGGACCACACCCGCCGTACTGAAGGTCCGGATCGCGAACATCCTGACGTCGACCATCGGATGCTCGGTCCGCAGCTCCCACCAGGCGAAGGCGGTCAGCAGGACGGTGGCGGCGCCGGCCTCGGCGAGTGAGACGTCGGGCAGCCATCCGTGTCTGGGGCCTCGGATGATCACGTCGACGAGCGCGGCCAGGCCGCTGCTGGACAGGAGCAGTCCGGGCACGTCGACGCGGCCGACCCGGTGCCCCGGGAGCGCGGGAAGCAGGGTCAGGACGGCCGCCAGGGCGGCCGCGACCAGAGGTACGTTGATCCAGAAGACGCTGCTCCAGGAGAAGTGTTCGAGCAGCAGACCGCCGGTCACCGGGCCGATCACGATGCCGATCCCGGAGGTTGCCGACCAGACGGCGATCGCCTTGGGGCGCTCGCGTTCGCCGAACAGCGCCACGATGCTGGCCAGGGTGGCCGGCATCGCGAAGGCGGCGCCCAGCCCCATCACGGCGCGCAGCCCGATCAGCTGACCGGCGGAGGAGGCCATGGCCGCGATCGCCGACCCCACGGCGAAGACGGTCAACCCGCCTATCAGGGACCGGCGTTGTCCGATCCGGGAGCCGATGGAGCCGGCCGTGATGAGCATTGCGGCGAACACCAGGGTGTAAGCGTTGCTGATCCACTGCAGGTCGGCCGTGGAGGCCCGGAGCGCGGAGGCGAGCGCGGGCAGTGCGGTGTTGAGCACCGTGTTGTCGATGGTGACGACCACCAGCGAGGCGCAGAGAGCCGCCAGGGCCGCCCAACGCCTCGGATGGCCCCCGTCCGGGTCGGCCGTACTGTCTGAACTCATGTTCTCACCCTTGTGAACCGGGGTTCGTAGGCGTCGGCAGGGACCGCCGGGAAGAGCCGTCTGTCGGCCTGGGAGAGCCCGGAGCCGGAGGCGCGGAGCACGGACAGTGCGTGCCTCCGGTCATTGCCGGTCGGAGGTGTCGCGTCCGGTCGAGGACTCGGCGGCTCCTCCAGCTCGCCGTATGGTGACGACACCCCCGTACCAGTCAGCGGTTGCTGTCGCCCACGATGGCGTTCAGAGCGTGCACCAGGCCGCTGAATGTGCCGGTGTCGTCGGTCTGGAGGAGGCGTACGTCCCGGCCGGCCGTCGCCCCGTCCGTGTCGTGGCCGCACTCCGAGGGGGTCTCCGCGCGGTGCGCGGAACTCCCGTAGGGGCCGACTGCCACGCCGCCCGCAGTCCTCGGTTCGGGAGCGGTGTCCCTGTCGGACGGGGACTGCGCCAGCGTGACGCGCGCGTAGCTGTCGCCGAGGACGACGTAGTACTGGCCGGGCCGACCCGGCACCGGCAGGACCATGTCGACCGTCGTCTCCGTCTTGCCGACCAGGGCGCCGGGAGCCGGCGGCGCGGCGGGGCCGGGGTGCCGGCCGGGTGCCGGACGAAGGCCCGGAGTGTTGCCGCCGCCGTGCTGTGTTCCGTAGGACTCCGCTGCGTCGTGAGCCATGCGTACCCCTCCTCCTCGGTCGGCCGGCCCAAGCGGCGGGGCCGCGGTGTGCGGGCCGCCAGGCGTGGAGTCCGGCATGTCTCTATCGAGATCACGCGCCGGTGCCGCTGCCGGTTCGACGCGGGCGGCATTCGCCGTCCGAGGCGGATCAGGGCGGCTCCCCAGCGCGGTGCGCAGGCCTCGGTTCCTTGGAGGAACGGCCTGTGCATCGTGGCGTTCCGCGTCGCCAGAAGTTGTCGTACGGGCACCGGGGGAGTGAGATCCATCTTCGGAAGCCGGCGCCCTGGGGCGGCGGCGGGCCGGGCTCGAACCGGCGTGCACGGATCGGCCGTGAGGAGCGATATGAACCGCCCCACTCGAACTCGTACCGCCCTGCGCCGCCACTACCTGATGTGCCGGCCCACCTACTTCGACGTCACGTACTCGATCAACCCGTGGATGGATCCCGCGAAACCCGTGGACGGCGCCCTCGCGCTCGCCCAGTGGGAACGACTCGTGGAGCTCTACACCGACCTGGGCCACCGGGTCGAGCAGATCACCCCGCTGCCGGGCCTGCCCGACATGGTGTACGCAGCGAACGGCGCCACCGTGGTGGACGGCCGGGTGCTCGGGGCCCGCTTCCGCAACGCCGAACGGGCCGCCGAAGGACCTGCGTACCTGGGATGGTTCCGTGCCCGGGGCTACCGGGAGACGCACGACCCGCTGCACGTCAACGAGGGTGAGGGCGACCTGCTGGTCACCGGGACGTACGTGCTGGCCGGCAAGGGCTTCCGCAGTGCCGTCGAAGGACACGGCGAGGCCCAGGAGTTCTTCGGCCGCCCGGTGATCGGGCTGGAGCTGGTCGACCCGCGCTACTACCACCTGGACACGGCGCTGAGCGTGCTCGACGGCGACGAGATCATGTACCACCCGGCCGCCTTCTCACCGGGCAGCCGGGCGGTGCTGGAGCGGCTGTTCCCCGACGCCCTGCTCGTGGACGCGGCGGACGCCGCGGTGTTCGGCCTCAACGCGGTGAGCGACGGGCTCAACGTCGTGCTGCCGGAGGCGGCGGCCGGACTGGCGGAGCAGCTGCGCGAGCGCGGCTTCCGACCGGTGGGGGTGGACCTGTCGGAGCTGCTCAAGGGCGGCGGCAGCGTGAAGTGCTGCACCCTGGAGATCCGCCCGGGAGGCTGAGGGCCGGAGGCACCGGCCGGATCGCCTGTCACGCATCGGGCCCCGCCCTGGCCGCGCCGATGAGCACTGGCAGGGCGGGGCCCAGGTGGACGGAGTCCGTCGTGAGTCCCTCAGTTCCCGCTCGCGGCTCGCTCTCCGCGGCGTAGGAGGGGCGAGTTGCTGCCCTCCAGTACGACCCGGGCGACCAGCGCGGGATCGTCGCCCATCGGGACGTGACCGCAGCCGACCAGCGGGACGAAGCGCGCCGTCGGCAAGGCCCGGCGGGCCCGGCGCCCCTGGGCGTTCGGCAGGAGCAGGTCGCGGGTGCCCCAGGCGATGGTCACCGGGACCTCCGACGCGGGAGCGGGGAAGCGCAGGGCCTGCTCGGTCCGCCCGGCGCGCGGAGTCTGCCGGAAGCCGGGCGCCGAGAGCATCGCCCGGGTGTCGAGCAGCAGTTCGTGCGGGTCGAGCTGCTGGGAGCGCCCTCGTCAATAGTCCGGCCGTCGCCGCCTCGGTGAGACGGGCCCCAGCCCCGTCAGGGGGATCGGACGGGACGCCGACCCGCTTCGCAGGCGCCGCTCGGGCGTACCGGTCGGGTTGACGGCCTCTACGGCCTGCCGACTGCAGGTGTACCGGTCAGTGCCAGCTGAATGGGCTCTGATAGCGGTTCAGGCCTTCGAAGCGCCGCCGGTGCATGCGAGTCCCCGGGCCGCGGTCGCGGGCCGCCTGGGGTGTTTTCTGCGCTCTCGCGGCGGCGGTTGCCGCGCGGACCGCTACGAGGATGGCGATCAGCGCAGCGAGTTCCTCGGGGCTGGGCCGCCCCCTGACAATCCGGATCAGGGCCTCGGTCCCGGGGTCGCCGGTACCCGCGGCGGCATCGGCGGTCATGTGCTGCCCTCCTGGGGGAATGATGCGCCGTAGCGGCCGCGCCGGCCGCCCCGCGCGGTCACGTCCGTACGCGGGGCAGCCCTTTCACGGCGGCGGTCAGAAGCGCGGACGGACTGCCTGCGGGATGTCGGGAGCTGCCAGGAGGGCGATCTCATGGTCCTCGAGTCCGTCCAGGAAGAAGTCGATGACCTGGCGGTACTGGTCCGCGACGAGATCCCCGTGGAGTTCGCGCAGGCCCCGCATGTGGCTGGTCATGGCGTGCAGGAAGGTGGCCGGCTCGAAAAGCATGGGGACGATCCGACCGCGCCGCAGGTAGCTCGCCACCTCAGGGCCGGCCGGCTCGAACACCCTCCCGAAATTCGCGAACGCCAGCTCCACGAACGCGGCCTCCACACGCATGAGAAGGACCCGGTACCCCGCTCGGATCGCGTGATGCCACATCGCCCGGTAGAGCCGCTGCATGCTCGCCTCGGCACCGAGCTTCCGGGCCAGGCCGGACACCTCCACGACGGATCCCGGGTCCAGTATTCGTGCTGCTCCGATGCGCTCCCGGGTGGCGCTAAAGAGCTCGAAGTCGGCCTCCACGGGGAGCCGCTGGGCATCGCCTCGGGCGCCGATCGGAACGGTGATGTATCGGCCGGTCGCCTGCGGCTCGCCAGATACCGGATCGGCGATCAGGAAGTATTCCGAGTGCGGGACGCAGGGATCGAACTCGACGGTCAGGCAGCCGGTTCTCTCATCGATGTTCTCCGGGACGATCCACCCGTCCGAGAGATAGCGTTCGACCACCAGACGGCCGCAGACATCGATCGTGTCCGGGTCGGTGGAATGGTGGAACGGGCCTTCGGATCGGCGACTGCGCGCGCGCGTTTCCATGATCCTCACAATCGGACGCGGAGCACGAGGGAGCCGCGGTCGACTTCGTCGCGCCGCCGGTCTCCCGCATTTGAGGGCTGCACCGTAGCACCGGGATGCCGACGGGCCGGTACACAGTCTGAAACGGCGGTCGCAGCTCCCGAGTTCATCCGGGACGGGCGCTTCGTACCATCGCCGAGCAGGCGTGGCCCGGCCCTACAGGCTGCCCGACCGGTTGCAGCCGTGGCCCGATCCAAGGATCGCGGAACGGACCGAACCGAACCGTGCCCCGGCGCCGTTGCACCAGTGACCTCGTCGTACGTCGCCGGCGACTGCCGGATCGGGGCCCCCGACGCACCCCTCCGAGCGCCGCAGGAGCGAGCCCGACTCGGGCAGCGCGGCAGGAGTCCGTCAGCGGCAAGAACCGAGCAACCCCAGAAGGGCAGGAGAGTTCCATGTCGACCACGCGGCAGTCAGCCGGCGGCCAGGTTCTCACGAGCAGTGGACGTCACGGGGCGGCACCGGCTCCGGCGTTCTCGCCGTCCGAGGTCCTGGAACTCGTCGAGCGCATCAGGACACCGGTCCACCTCGTCCGAGAACGGTCGACCGGACGCCCGGGCCTGGCCGACGCCTCCGCGGCCGACGGACTCCCCGAGTCACTCTTCGAGATCATCGGATCACTGCCCGCTCTCTACCCGGAGTGGCTGGGCGACCGGTCGTTCTGCGAGACCCATCGTCTGCGATTCCCCTACCTGGCCGGAGAGATGGCCAACGGGATCGCCACCGTCGAGATGGTGACCGCGATGGCGGAGGCCGAGATGATGGGCTTCTTCGGCGCCGGCGGCCTCGGATACGAAGCGGTTGCCCGGGGGGTCGACGAACTCACCGGACGACTCCGGGAGCGAACGAACTGGGGCGTCAACCTGATCCACTCCCCGAACGAGCCGGCAATCGAGGAACGGGTCGCGGACCTTCTCATTCGCACCGGGGTGCCCCGGATATCCGCCTCGGCGTTCATGGACCTCACCCCCGCCGTCGTCCGCTGCGCCCTCGTGGGTCTCACGGTGCTCCCCAGCGGGGAAGTGGCCCGGAGGGTACAGGTGTTCGCCAAGGTGTCGCGGCCGGAGGTCGCCGAGAAGTTCATGTCGCCCGCGCCAGGCGCCATCGTGGACGTGCTGCTGCGGCGGGGCGAGATCACCCCCCTGGAGGCGGAGCTGGCCGCGCGAGTTCCGGTGGCGGACGACGTGACCGTGGAATCCGACAGCGGCGGCCACACCGACAACCGGCCACTGGCGGCTCTGCTCCCCGCGATCACGGACCTGCGGGACGTACTCGCCCGGCGCCACGGGTTCGCCCGGCAGATCAGGATCGGCGCCGCCGGGGGACTGGGCACCCCCGCCGCCGTCGCGGGCGCGTTCGCGCTGGGCGCGGCGTACGTCGTCACCGGGTCGGTGAACCAGACGGCGCGGGAGGCCGGCCTCTCCGAGGACGCCAAGACCATGCTCGCCCAAGCGGACCTCGCCGACGTCACCATGGCACCCGCTGCCGACATGTTCGAGCTCGGTGTGAAGCTTCAGGTGCTGCGGCGCGGCACGCTCTTTCCGGCCCGGGCCGCGCAGCTCTACAACCTCTACACCGCACACCCGTCCCTGGAGGCGATCCCGGCCGAGGCGAGAACCCGCCTGGAACAGGACGTGCTGCGGGCACCGATCGACGAGATCTGGCGCACGACCCGCGAGTTCTGGCAGCGGCGGGACCCCGCACAGCTCACCCGGGCAGAGCATGACCCGAAGCACCGGATGGCCCTGGTGTTCCGGTGGTACCTCGGCAACTCCAGCCGCTGGGCGATCCAGGGGACCGTCGAGCGGCGCAGCGACTACCAGATCTGGTGCGGGCCGGCCATGGGCGCCTTCAACCGCTGGACCGCGGACAGCTTCCTGGCGGAGCCCGAGAACCGCACGGTCGTTCAGATCGCCCGGAACCTCATGGAGGGCGCCGCCGTGGCCGGCCGTGCGCACCAGGTCCGCAACCACGGCGTGCCGGTGCCCTCCGCCGCCTTCTCCTTCCGGCCCCGACGACTCGCCTGACGCCCGGGCGAACGGCGCGTCACCCGCTCCGCTCCCCGGTGTGCGTCCCCTCGCCGTCCCAACCACCCCACGGGGTGGCCCGGAGGCCATCGACCGCGCAGCCACGCGCTGCGCCCTCCGGGAGCAGTGCCCCGCTCGTGCCTCTTCCGCTCCCCCTTCCCTTGGAGTCACCCGATGTCCGGATCCGTACCACCGTCCCTGCCGCCGGTGGCCATCGTCGGTGTCGCCGCCCTCGTTCCGGGGGCCCGGGACGCCGCGGAGTTCTGGAAACTGATCATGTCCGGGAAGGACATGATCACTGACGTCCCGTCCGGCCACTGGCTGGTCGAGGACTACTACGACGCCGATCCGCAGGCCGCCGACAAGACGTACGGCAAGCGCGGCGGCTTCCTGCCGCCGGTCTCGTTCGACCCCCTTGCCTACGGCATCCCGCCGAACGCGCTGCCCGCAACCGACACCACCCAGCTGCTCTCCCTCATCGTGGCCGAGCATGTGCTGGCCGACGCCACCCGAGGGGACCTGGCCGGTCTGGACCGCGACCGGGTGAGCGTCATCCTCGGCGCAGCGCCACTGGAACTCCTGACCACCATGGGCAGCCGCCTGCAGCGCCCGGTCTGGCTCAAGGCACTGCGCGAGCACGGCGTCGCGGAGTCGCAGGCGCAGGAAATCTGCGACCGGATCGCCGACCACTACGTCCCCTGGCAGGAGGCGACCTTCCCCGGCCTGCTCAGCAACGTGGTCGCCGGGCGTATCGCCAACCGCTTCGACCTCCACGGGACCAACTGCACCACGGACGCGGCCTGCGCCAGCTCGCTCGCCGCGATCTCGAACGCCGTCAACGAACTGGCGCTCGGCAGGTCCGACATGGTGGTCACCGGTGGTGTCGACACTCTCAACGACATCCTGATGTACATGTGCTTCAGCAAGACACCGGCACTGTCCCGGTCCGGTGACTGCCGGCCCTTCTCTGACAGCGCCGACGGGACGGTCCTCGGCGAGGGGCTGGTGATGTTCGCCCTTCGGCGTCTGGAGGACGCCGAGCGGGACGGCAACAGGATCTACGCGGTCATCCGGGGCATCGGCACGTCCTCCGACGGCCGGAGTACCGCCATCTACGCCCCCCTGCCGGCCGGCCAGGAGCGCGCGCTGCGGCGCGCGTACGAGGCGGCGGGGTACTCGCCAGACACCGTCGAACTCGTCGAGGCGCACGGCACCGGCACCACCGCGGGGGACCTGGCGGAGATCACCGCCTTGCGCGAGGTCTTCGGGGACACCGGCCGAACCGACTCCCAGTGGTGCGCGCTCGGCTCGGTCAAGTCCCAGATCGGGCACACCAAAGCCGCGGCCGGAGCTGTCGGGCTCCTGAAGGCCGCACTGGCCCTGCACCACAAGGTGCTGCCGCCCACGATCAAGGTGGACCGCCCCAATCCCGCCCTCAACCTCGAGGACAGCCCCTTCTACCTCAACCCCCGGCCGCGGCCGTGGATCTCGGCCGGTGATCATCCCCGACGCGCATCCGTGTCCAGCTTCGGCTTCGGTGGCAGCAATTTCCACATCACCCTGGAGGAGTACGTGCCGCAGGAGGAGCCGGAGCGGACGGCGCAGATGCTGCACGCCGCCCCCAACGAACTCGTGCTGATCAGCGCAGACTCGGCGGCAGGCCTGGTCCGCCGGCTCGGCGAGCTCGCCGGGGCGGAGGAGTCCTTCACCGCCCTCTCCCGGCGTTCCTGGCGCGAGTTCGACGCGCAGGCCCCGGCCCGCGCCTCCGTCGTGGCCGTCGACCGCGACGACTTCGAGGCCAAGTCGGAGCACCTCGCCGGTGCCGTCCGATCCGCCCCGGTCCGCTCTTTCTCCCTGCCGACCGGCATCTCCTACGCGACCGGCCCCGCCGAGGCCGGCCAGGTCGCCTTCCTCTTCAGCGGGCAGGGATCCCAGTACGTCGGCATGGGATCCGACCTCATGACGCACTTTCCCGAGGCGCGACAGGCATGGTCCGAGGCCGCGCGGGTGCTGTCGGCCGACCGCACGCTGCAAAGCGTCGTCTTCCCGCCCTCCGCCTTTACCGACACCGCGAGGGCGGCGCAGCAGGCCGCCCTCGGCGCGACCGAATGGGCACAGCCCGCCCTCGCCGCGCAGAGCCTGGCCCAGCTGAGCCTGCTGCGACGGCTCGGCCTCACCCCCGACTGCGTCGGAGGCCACAGCTTCGGCGAACTCATGGCCCTGCACGCCGCCGGGACGCTGGACGCGCGAACCGTCGTCCACCTGGCGCGGCGCCGTGGGGAGTTCATGCGGGACGCCTCGGAGTGCCGTGGCACCATGCTCGCGGTCACCGCTACCCGGGAGTCGGTGGAGAACCTGCTGACGGATGCCGACCTCTCCGACGGCCTGTGGATCTCCGCACACAACGCTCCCACCCAGGTCGTCGTCTCGGGAGAGGCCGAAGCCGTCAGCCGGTTCGAGCACAGGCTGGCCGCGGAGGGCGTGTCCGCGCGGCGGCTGCGTGCCGCGACGGCCTTCCACAGTCCTCTTGTCGCGCCCGCGAGTGCCGGGCTGCTCGACTCCCTGCAGCGGGTGGAGGTGGAGCCGCCCCGATGCGACGTCTACGGCAATGCCGACGGCAACCCCTATCCCGCGGAGCCGGCGGGCATCCGCGAACGGCTGTCGGTCCATCTCGCCCGCCCGGTCAACTTCGTCCGGGAGATCGAGGCCATGTACGAGGCGGGGGTACGCACCTTCGTCGAAGTGGGCGCGGGGAGCGCGGTCGCCGGACTCATCGGGCAGATCCTGGAGGGCAGGGAGCATCTCGCGGTCAGTCTCGATCAGGAGCGTCGTGACGGCTTGGCCGCCTTCCATGACGCCCTCGGCAGGCTGGCCATCAAGGGCGTCGTCCTGGACCTCGATTCGCTGTGGGCCCACACCACGCCGGCCGTTCCACAGCCTGCGAGGCGGCCCGGCCTTTCGGTGACAATCAGCGGTGCCAACTACGGCAAGGTCTATCCGCCGTCGGCCGGCGCGGCCGCGCTGCCCGGACCGAACGCCGAACCCTCGAACGGCCTTCGGCCGGGGGGCCCGACTGCGGTGGCTTCCGCTGCTCTGCCCGCCTCCCTCGTCGAAGCCGCAGAGGTACGCCGGTCGCCCGCCCCGCCGGCACCGTCGACGACCGAGCCTGCGGCTGATCCCACGCCGAAGCAACATCCCATGCCGCGAGCCGCGGATCCGGGCCCGGCGCACTCGCCGACGGCAGCTGGCGCAACAGAGCCGTGGCTGAGAGTCCTGCAGGAGTCGGATCGGCAGACGGCGGAGGCCCATGCCGCCTACCAGCGCGCGATGACCGACAGCCACCTGGCGTTTCTGGCCTTGGCCGGGAACTCGCTGGCGAGCCTGGCATCCCTCCCGGGGAGCGTCGTCGCACCGGCCTGCGAATCCACCTCCGCAGTGGCTTCCCCGCAGCGCGACGCATCGCTCGATTCCCCCCTGCCGGTCAATGTTCCGATCCGCCCGAGTGAACAGGCCACGACTCCCGCCCCCGCGGCCGTCGACCTTCCCAGGACAGACGCCGCGCCCGATGCCGCGGACGGCATCGGCTTGGCTCTTGGGGCGGTGGTGTTGTCGGTGGTGGCGGAGAAGACCGGTTATCCGGTGGAGCTGCTGCGGCCGGAGATGGAGCTGGAGACGGATCTGGGGATT
>NZ_JBSFXE010000073.1:0-10606 GCF_053595195.1 Kitasatospora sp. NPDC002522 | reverse complement strand
GTCTGGTTGAGGTGAGTGCTGCGGATGTGGGGCGGTTGCGTTCGCTGCGGCAGATCATCGATGCGTTCGGCTCCGCGGACGCGGCGCCCGCGGCCGATGGCGCTGCGCTATCGACCGGCACCTCTGCGACACCGCTCCCGATCGGACGGCCTCTCACTCGGCACGTCGTCAGAGCTGTCCCCGTGGAGGCTTCCGGACTGCGTGTGGGCGGTCTCGGCCAGGGAAGGGTCGCCGTCACCGATGACGGCACCGGCGTGGCACAACGGATTGTCGACCGATTTGCCGAACTGGGCATCAGAGCCTCCGTGGTGAACCGGATTCCGGCGGACGTCCATGGCGTCGTCTTTCTCGGCGGGCTGCGGGCCGTCGCGTCCGTGGACGAGGCGCTGGCTGTGAACCGGGAGGCGTTCCGCAGCGCCCGGGAGTTCGCCCGGCGTGCGGGTACCGGCGGCGACGAAGCCGTCAGCGGTTGGTTCGTCACCGTCCAGGACACGGGCGGCGACTTCGGGCAGGGGGGTGCCGATCCCACGCACGCCTGGCTCGGCGGCCTGGCTGCGCTGGCACGGACTGCCCGGCTGGAGTGGCCCAAGGCGGCAGTCAAGGCGATCGACTGCGAGCGTGGCGATCGCGACGCCCGGGCCGTCGCCGACGCGGTGGTGGACGAGCTGCTCGCCGGCGGCCCGGTCGGAGACGTGGGGCTACGAGCGGACGGCAGCAGGGTGGTCCTTCGGATGGTCGAGCTTCCGGCCTCGGCGCTGGAGGCCGGCGTCGTCGACGACCGTTCGGTGATCGTGGCCACCGGAGGCGGTCGCGGTGTCACCGCAGAGGTGCTCCGAGGCCTAGCCGGCGCACACCGTCCGCGCATCGCCCTGGTGGGCCGGACCGCTCTGGCCGACCTCGCGGACGACCTTCCGGAAGCCGGCGATGCCGCTGCCCTCGGCCAGGCACTGCTGGCCCGCCGGGCGCGGTCCGGTGACGCCCCCCCGAGCCCGGCCGAGCTTCGGGCGGAAGTCTCCGCCGTTCTGGCGGGCCGGGAGGTGCGGGCCACCGTGGACGCCCTGCGCGCGGCCGGATCCGACGTCCGCTATCTGGCGGTCGACGTCCGGGAGGAGAAGGCGCTCGCCGCTGCACTGGACGACGTCCGTCAGGCCTGGGGCCCGATCACCGGAATCCTGCACGGTGCCGGGGTCCTGGCCGACCGCTTCCTCGCGGACAAGACCGACGAGGATTTCGACCGGGTGTTCGACACCAAGGTCGGCGGGTTGCGGGCCCTTCTCGCGGCCACCGAACACGACCCACTCGCGCTGCTGTGCATGTTCTCGTCCGTCGCAGCCCGGTACGGCAACCCCGGGCAGGGCGACTACGCGATGGCCAACGAGGTGCTGAGCCAGGTGGCGGGCGCCTATCGCGCCGCACACCCGGACTGCCTGGTGCGCTCCATCGAGTGGGGTCCGTGGCGGGGCGGGATGGTGACCACGGACCTGGCGGAGCACTTCGAGCGCAACCACGTCCCACTGATCCCGGTCGAGAGCGGCACCGCGGCGTTCCTGGCCGAGCTCGCAGACACCCGCGAGGTCCAGGTCACCCTCAGCGCGGCCGGGCCGGACGACGGACCCGCGCTGGGAGCGGCCGAGCCCGACCTGCTCGGGGAGGTCCACGCCGACAGCCGGACCCATCCCTACCTGGCCGATCACGCGATCGCCGGACGACCGGTGCTCCCCCTGGCCATGGCACTGGAATGGTTCACCGGCCTCGCCCGCGACCTGGAACCGGAACGACGGGTGCACGAGCTTCATGACGTCTCCGTGCTGAGCAAGGTGGCGCTGGATCACCTGGCGGGGGACGGACACCGCCTCCTCCTGCGCAGCACGTCGGACACGGCCGGCCGGCGCATCGACCTGACGGCTCCGAGCGGCAGGCCGCACTTCAGGGCGCGAGTTCGGCCGCTCGGGGCAGCCACGCCGCAGCCCGCCCCCGCCCCGGTGCACCCGAAGGCCACCGCGCTCACGGACGGTGGCTATCGGTACGACGGGAACGTCCTCTTCCACGGCCCGATGTTCCGGGCGCTGACCGACCTGCACGAAGTGTCGGTGGAGGGAGCGAGGGCGACGGTGACCGGAGCGCACGGCCTGGGCTGGCCGGGTACCGGCTGGAACACCGACCCGGCAGCGGTCGACGGCGGCCTTCAGGTCGCCGTGCTCTGGGCCGAACGCGCCCTGGGGGGAGCCACGTTGCCGATGGCGGTAGGCGCCTTCCGGGTCCACCGTCCCGGCCTCCTTCCCAGCCCCGCCCGCTGCGAGGTGACGGCCCGTAAGGTCGGCGCCACCGAGGCGGTGTGCGATGTCCGGATCATCGATGCCGACGGGGTCGTCCGCGCCGAACTGAGCGGCGTCACCCTCGTCCTGCGGCCCGACACCACCCAGGCCAGCCACCCGGCCGGCGGAGAGTGACGCCATGACCTTCGAACCCATCGCGATCGTCGGCCGCGGCTGCGTGCTGCCCGATGCGTTCGCCCCGCAGACCCTGTGGCAGAACGTGGCCGACGGCAGGCGCAGCCTGTCCGCCGCACCGGCCGGACGCTGGGGTCTGCCGAGGACATCCGTGCTCGGCGCCACCGCCGAGGACAGCGCCGACCGGACCTGGCACGATGTTGGCGGCTACGTCCACGGCTTCGACGAGGTCTTCGACCCGGACGGCTTCCAGCTCGCCCCCTCCGACGTCCTCGCGCTCGACCCGCTGGTCCGCTGGGTGCTGCACGCCGCCCGGGAGGCCCTGCGCGAGGCCGGCGACGTCGCAGGCCGGGCACACGCGGGGCTGGTGATGGGCAATCTGTCCTATCCCTCCGCCGGGCTGTCCCGCTTCGCGGAGAGCGTCTGGCTGGACGGTGCGCCCGACTCGCTGCGCAGGGCGCTGCCGGCGCGCGCGATCGGCCGACCCGACCCCCGAAACCGCTTCTCCTCCGGACTTCCCGCGCACCTCGCGGCCCGGGCCCTGGACCTTCGCGCGGGCGCCTTCGCCCTCGACGCGGCCTGTGCCTCCTCCCTCTACGCCGTGAAGCTGGCCTGCGACCGGCTGCACGACCGCTCGGCGGACCTGATGCTCGCGGGTGCGGTCAACTGTCCGGACGACCTGTTCATCCACATGGGGTTCAGCGCACTGGCGGCGCTGAGCCGGACCGGGCGCAGCCGCCCCTTCCACCGCGAGGCGGACGGTCTCGTGCCCGCCGAGGGCGCCGGCTTCGTCGCCCTGATGCGGTTGGCGGACGCGCTCTCCGCCGGGACCCGCATCCTCGGTGTGGTCCGCGGTGTGGGCCTGTCCAACGACGGGCGGACCGGCGGACTGCTGGTACCGGCCCAGGCCGGCCAGGAGCGCGCGATGCGGCTCGCCTACGCCGGTGCGGGAGTCGCGCCCGAGACGGTGTCGCTGGTGGAATGCCACGCGACCGGCACCCAGGTGGGGGACGCGACCGAAGCGGCCAGCATGGCGCGGGTATTCGGGGACGCGGTCGACCTGCCCATCGGGTCCGCCAAGTCCAATCTCGGTCATCTGATCACTACGGCGGGGATCGCGGGCCTCTTCAAGGTGCTCGGTGCGATGGAGGCGGGCATCCGCCCGGCGACCCTGGACGCGGACGAGCCGATCAACGGGCTGGCCGGCACACCGCTGCGGCTGCTCCGGGCCAATGAGGACTGGCCGGGCCTGCGGCGTGCCGCCGTCAGCGCCTTCGGGTTCGGCGGAAACAACGCCCACCTGGTCGTGGATGCCTGGCCGGAACCCGCGACGGCTGCGCTGCCGCTGCCGCCGGCCCTCGACCTGCCGGTCGCCGGGGTGCTGCCCGCCGACGTTACGCCCGCCCCGGTTCCGGTTGCCGTCGTCGCGGTCGCCGTCCGTGCCGGGACGGGGCGTGACACGGATGACTTCCGTCGTGACCTGTTCGGTGCCGGACCGGTCCAGCGGAGCGCTGCTACGGTCGGACTCCAGCTGGACGGGCTCCGCTTCCCCCCGCACGACCTCGGCTCGGCGCTGCCGCAGCAGCTCCTGCTGCTGGAGACGGCCCGGGAGGCCACGGCCGACCTGACCCTTCCCCGCGAACGGACCGGAGTCCTGGTCGGTATGGGCTGCGACGCCGGGGCGGCCCGCTACGGTGCGCGCTGGCGATCCGCGGCCTGGCTCGAGGACAGCGACATCGGGGCGGAGGACCGCGGCCGGCTGGCCGATGCATTCCAAGGCCCCCTCACCTCGGCCGGCGTCGTGGGCACGATGCCCAACATCGTCGCGAACCGGCTCAATGCCCAACTCGACCTGGCAGGGCCGAGTTTCACGGTCTCCGCCGAGGAGGCCTCCGGCACCGTCGCACTGGAGCTGGCCGCCCGCGCGCTTCGCGCCGACGAGTTGGACGCCGCCGTGGTGGGTGCCGTCGACCTGTCCGACGAACCGGTGCACCTCGCCGCGCTGGCTGCCCTCGGCCGGGAGGAGGACGCCGGCGACGCCGCCGTGGTTCTCGTCCTCAAGCGGTTGGAGGACGCCCGCCGCGACGGCGACCGCGTCCTGGCCCTGCTCGGGGGCAACAGTGAACCGGTGGGACTGACAGTCGGGGACCGACACGGGACCGAGGCTTCCGTCGGGCCTGCGGCCGACGATGCAGGGATGCCCTATGTCGACCCCGCGGCGCACTTCGACCCCGCGGCGCGCTTCGGCAGTCCGCACGCCGCGCGCGGACTGCTCGCCGTCGCCGTGGCAGTCCTCGCCCTGCACCACCGGGCGGTGCCGCGGCACGGGGCGCCCGCGATGCCCGCGCTCGGCGCCATGTCCGCCGCGGCGGTCGTGGCCCCGCTGGAAGCTCCGAGCACCGAGGTGCGGCTGGGCAGCGCGGACTGTGAGCCGTGGCTGGAGGAGGAGCCCCCGCAGATCCACGTGTACTCGGGTGCCGACGGCCCCGGCGTAGCCGCCGCGCTCGCGGCCGGCCGCGAGTCCGACACCGGGCCTGCCCGGCTGGTGATCGTCAGCGATCGCGCCGGATTCGCCACCCGTGCCGAAGCGGCCGGCCGCTGGCTGGCCACCGGTGGTCCCCGGCCGGAGGGCGTGACCTTTCGGCCCACGCCGCTGGGCGGAGAAGTCGCCTTCGTCTTCTCGGGCGGCTCGATGGCCTACCCGGGCATGGGCCGTGAACTGATGCTGGCCTTCCCCGGCGAACTTGCTCGCATCGGCGACCGGTTCGGTGGTCTGCACCCCCTGCTGAACTGGGCCCGCGGCGGATGCGAACCGGAGCAGCCACGCGTTCTCGATCAGATCTGGGGCTCCTCGCTGGTCGGGCAACTGCACGCCGAGATCACCACCGGACTGCTGGGCATCAGCCCGCAGGCGGTCCTCGGCTACTCCTCGGGAGAGTCCACCGCACTGTCCGCGCTGGGCCTGTGGACGGACGGTGGCGCCATGGTCCGCGAGGCCGAGGCATCCAGCCTGTTCACGGACCAGCTCGTCGGCGACCACCGCGTGATGCGGGACGACTGGCGCGCGATCGGCGTCGAAGGGGAGCGGTGGGTCAGCCATCTGGTGAACGCCCCCGTCGACGAGGTCCGGGCGGCCCTCGCCGTCGAATCGGCAGCGCACCTGATCACCGTCAACTCCCCCGACTCCTGTGTGATCGGGGGTGAGGAGGGCTCCTGCTCGCGGGTCCTGGAGCGGCTGGTACCCGCCCCCTCGCTCCCTGTCCCGTACGACATCGCCGTCCACGTCCCCGGGCTGGCAGCGGTGGAGCGGCAGTGGTGGGAGCTGCACCACCGGCCGGTGAACGCCCTGCCCGGTGTGCGCTTCTACACCGCGGCCACAGGAGCCTGGTACCACCCGTCCTCGGAGTCGGCTGCGGACGCTCTCACCGCCATGGGCCTGAACACCGTCGACTTCCCCCGGGTGGTCAGGAACGCCTGGAAGGACGGCGTACGGATCTTCATCGAGCACGGCCCGCGAGGACTGTGCACGACCTGGATCCGGCAGACCCTGGGGGAGCGGGAGCACCTGGCCGTGGCCCTCGACCTGTCCGACGGCAAGGACGTACAGCGACTGTTCCAGGTGGCGGCCGAGCTGATCTGTGCGGGAGTCGCGGTGGACGTGGCCCGGTTGACCGGCCACTTTCCCTCCGCCGCGCCGAAGCCGACGGGCTGGCAGATCTCGCTGCCCGCTCACCCTCCCGTCCCTCGACTGCCCGACGCGGGGCCGCAGGCCCAGATCATGGACCGGGCACCGTGGGTTCCACCGGTCCCACCGTCGGAGCCGGTGGCGCTCCGCTCCGCCCCGACAGGGGAGACGACGCAGATCCGCGCGCCTCGGCCGGCCCCGGCCGGAAGCGTTGCGGCTGAGGTCTCGGCCATCGCCGCAGCCACAGCCACAGCCGACCGGGCGAAGGCAGGCCGGCTCGGGGAAGGACTCCCCACGCTGTCGCTGTCGCCCGACGCGCCGGCCCCGGTGTCCCGGGCGGCGGCTGAGATCGCGCTGCCGGCTGAACCGATCGGGTACCCCACGGTCGGCCATAACCCGTACCCGGTGGCGGCCGCCTATGCGGCGTGCTACCGGCAGGCTTCCGACACGCACCGCTCCTTCCTGCTGGTCCAGAGCCAGGCCCACCGGGAGTTCCTGCGGATCCGCGAAATGGTCCGCACCCAGTTCCTGCAGGCGGCGTCCCGCGTAGCTGCTCCGGTGCGATCCGCTCCCGCCGGAGCAAGCCTTCCCGCATCGCCTCCACCGCCGAGGTCTCAGCCGGCCCCGGTGGTTCCCGCTCCACTGCCCGCAGCGGCCCAGAGCCCGACCGTCGAGAGCCCTGTCGCCGAGAGCCCGCCTGCCGCCCGGCCCGCCGCGCCGCTCCCCGCACCGTCGCAGACCCGGCCGGGCCCGTCCTTCGACCGCCGCCAGCTGGAGCAGCTCGCCTCCGGGCGGATCTCCGAGCTGTTCGGACCGGACTTCGCCGCCCAGGACGGCTACCGCCGCCAGACCCGGATGCCCCGCCCGCCGATGCTGCTGGCCGACCGGGTCACCGGCATCGACGCCGTGCCGACCTCCATGGGGACCGGCACGATCTGGACCGAGACTGACGTCGAACTCGACAGCTGGTACCTCGATCCGACCGGGCGAATGCCGGCCGGGATCATGGTCGAGGCAGGTCAGGCCGACCTGCTGCTGATCAGTTGGCTCGGTGCTGATCTGCTGAACCGCGGCGAGCGTGTCTACCGGCTGCTCGGCTGCGAGTTGACCTACCACGGCAGCCTGCCGGTCCCCGGTGAGACGCTCCGGTTCGAGATCCGGATCGACGGCCACGGCGAGCACGACGGCGTGCGGATCTTCTTCTTCCACTACGACTGCTACGTCGACGGCGAACTGCGCCTGTCGGCCCGCGACGGCCAGGCGGGATTCTTCACCGACGCCGAACTCGCCGCGACACGCGGTGTGCTGTGGGATCCGGCGGCGGAGATCGCACCGGCCGCGGTCGTCGACCCACCCGCGATCCGCACCGACCATCGCTCGTTCGGTCCCGCCCGGGTCAGGGCTCTGGCCGCGGGCCGCCCCTACGACTGCTTCGGTGTCGGCTGGGAGGCGACCCGCTCGCACATCCGCAGCCCGCAGTTGGGGGAGGGCCGGATGCTCTTCCTCGACGAGGTCTCCGCGTTCGAGCCCGACGGCGGTCCCTGGGGGCGTGGCTACCTCAGGGCGGAGCGCCGCGTGTCGCCCGACGACTGGTACTTTGAAGGCCATTTCAAGAACGATCCCTGCATGCCCGGCACACTCATGTTCGAGGGCTGCCTCCAGGCGATGGCCTTCCACCTGGCCGCGTTGGGCTTCACGGCGGAGCGGGACGGCTGGCGTTTCGAGCCCGTCCCCGAGGAGCCGTACGCGATGCGCTGCCGCGGCCAGATCACTCCGGAGAGCCGCGACCTCAGCTACGAGGTGTTCGTCACGAAGGTGTCCGCCGGCCCCACTCCCACGCTCTTCGCGGACGTGCTGTGCACCGTCGACGGGGTCAAGGCCTTCCACGCGCGCGGCCTGGGCGTGCGGCTGGTCCCCGACTGGCCGCTCACGCACTGGAAGCAGCTGTCCGGACCGGCCGAGCAGAGCACCGGGCTCCCGGTGCCGGCACGGGAACTCGCCGGCCTGCGCGGCCAGGTCGAGACCTCCACGGTGGCGGCGGTCGACGGCTTCCCCTTCGACCGACACTCGCTGCTCGCTGCCGCCTGGGGCCGGCCGTCGGAGGCCTTCGGCCCCATGCACGAGGTCTTCGACAGCCACCGCAGGGTCGCCCGGCTCCCGGGGCCCCCGTACCACTTCATGTCCCGGATCAGTGCCGTCCACGGCCCTCAGAACGGTATGCAGGAAGGCAGTTGGGTCGAAGCCGAGTACGACGTCCCCGACGAGGTCTGGTACCGCGAGCAGAACGCGAGCGGCGCCATGCCGCTCGCGGTACTGCTGGAGGTCGCCCTGCAGCCGTGCGGCTGGCTCGCCTCCTACGTGGGCAGCGCCCTGCGCGTCGAGACGGACGTGCTGTTCCGAAATCTCGACGGCACCGGCACCATGCACGCCGAAGTGCTCCCCGGCACACGGACGCTGCGGACCCGCGCGGAGGTCACCCACATCGCTCAGAGCGACGGTATGATCATCGAAACATTCGAGGTGCGGTGCACCGCCGACGGCGCACCCGTCTTCACCGCCTCGACCGTCTTCGGGTACTTCCCCCCAGACGCCTTCGAGAACCAGGCCGGTCTGCCACCCGTGGACGACGAGCGCTCCCATCCGGAGGAGTCATCCTGGCACGTCGACCTGACGGCCCGTCCGGCCCGCTACTGCGAGGGACCGCTGCGCCTGGCCGGCCCGATGTTGCTGATGCTCGACCGTGTCGTCGGATACTGGCCAGAGGGAGGCCAGGCCGGGCTCGGCAGGCTGCGCGCGGAGAAAGACGTCGACCCGCAGGAGTGGTACTTCAAGGCCCACTTCTTCCAGGACCCCGTCCAACCCGGTTCGCTCGGCCTGGAGGCGATGGCCCAACTGCTACAGTTCCACATGATCGAGCGTGGCCTCGGCACCGGTCTGCGCAACCCTCGCTTCGAAGCGGTGGGCACCGGCAGCACCCTGAACTGGAAATACCGTGGCCAGGTGGTTCCGTCCGACCGTCGGATCACCGTCGAGATGGAGATCGTGCGCAGTGGGGTGGACGAGGTCGGCCCCTTCGCAGTGGCCGACGCCTGGCTCTGGGTCGACGGCAGGCGGATCTACCGCGTCGACGGGCTGGCGATGCGGATCGTCGAGGACGCCTCCGAGCCCGTCGGACAGTCGGTCCCCGGCTCGCTCGGCTCCGAAGGCGCAGCCCTGGCACTGGACCCGGCCGTCGACGGGTGGCTGCTGGACCACTGCCCCACCTGGTCGGTGCCGACCCTGCCGATGATGTCCACAGTCGACCTGCTCGCGACCGCCGCCGCCGAGCACACCGGCCTCCCGGTCACCGGACTGCGGGACGTGCGCTTGTACCGGTGGATCCCGCTCGCCGAACCGGTGACGGTGCGCTGCGAGGTCGCCCCTGGTACCGATCTCCACGAAGGGGAGGTCGCGGTGACCCTGCTTGCCTGGCGCAGGGCCCGCACGGCCACCCTGTCCCGATTCGAGCCGGTCGCTCGTGGGATCGTCCGGACCGGCCCGGGCCGCTCGGATCCGCCGCCGGTCCTCGCGCCACCGGCGGACGCCGTCCCCGTACCGGACCCGTACGCCGAAGGGGCGCTGATGCACGGGCCGGCCTTCCAGTACCTGACGTCGCTCCGCATCGGGGCCGCCGGCTCCTCGGCAATGCTGGAGGCCGGACGCGGCGGCGTCCCACGCGGGCTGCTTCACCAGGGACTGCTCGACGCCGCGACACACGGGATCCCGCACGACCGGCTGAGCCAGTGGTCGGAGGAGATCCCGGACGGCACGGTCGCCTATCCGCACCGCCTGGCACGGCTCGACGTCTTCGAGCCCCTGCCCCAGGAGGGCGAGGTTGCCGTGGAGGTCCGGTTCGCGGGCTTCGACGACGGGGACCGTACGCTGCCGGTGTTCGACATCCAGATCGCTCATGGCGGTCGCACGGCCGTCACGATGCGCCTGGTGGAGATCCTGCTGCCGCAGGGGCCCCTGGGCCGCGCCGGCCGGCCACAGCGGATGGCATTCCTGAGGGACCACCGGTACGCAGAGGGCCTCGGACTGTCCACCACCCGCGATGACGTCACACGCCTCACCGCTGACGACGTGGAGAGCTGCGACTGGCTGCACAGCACGGTCGCGCACGCCTACGGGCTCCCGGACGGAGCGAAGGGGGTGGACCACCTGGCCGAAATCGCGGTGCGTGACCATGTGGCCAGGCTCTGCGGACTCCACCCGACGCAGGTGGAGGTCGGCGAGCGCCTCGATGCCGCCTACCCGGCGACCCGGCCGGACGAGATCCACTACGTCCACGTCGTACAGGACGAAGGCGTCGTGGTCGTCCGCTCCCGGCGGGCGGACTGACCCCGGGCCGGGAGGCGGCCGGCCGAGGGCCGCCGCCTCCCGGCAGCCGGAGCTACGGGCAGGGATGCAGCCGAGCCGGGGTCCATCGCAC
>NZ_JBSFXE010000072.1:0-23012 GCF_053595195.1 Kitasatospora sp. NPDC002522 | reverse complement strand
CAACGCCTTCGAGATCGCCTTCGACGGCCGACTCTCCGTCGGCCGCCGCTAACTCAACCCAACCGAGTTACACCGTTCACTGGACAGACCCCCGGCGGCGTTTCGCCTGAGCCCCGAGGAATGAGCCGGGTGGGGAGTTCGTGGCGGGCGGGTGGGGTGGTGTCGCCGGTGAGACGGGCGAAGAGGCGGTGGGCGGCGAGGGTGCCGAGGGCGGTGGGGTCCTGGGCGACGACGGTGAGGGCGGGGGTGAGGAGGTCGGCGAGTTCGAGGTCGTCGAAGCCGACCATCGCGGGTCGCGGTCCGGCGGGCAGGTGGTGCAGGGCGGCGAGGGTGACCCGGTTGTTCGCGGTGAACAGCGCGGTGACGGGATCCGGCCCGGTCAGCAGGCGGCTGACCGCGGCGGCGACCCTCGCCGGGTCGGTGGGCCCGCTGTCGATCCACCGCTCGTCGACGGGAAGGCCGGCCTCGGCCATGGCGGTGCGGTAGCCGCGTTCGCGTTCGGCGCTGGTGTGGATGTCCGGCTGGTCGCCGACGAAGCCGATCCGCCGGTGGCCGTGGGCGATCAGGTGCGCGGTGCCCGCTCGTGCGCCGCCCGCGTTGTCGCTGAGCACCGCGTCGGCCGCCAACTGCGCGCCGGGCCGGTCGAGGAAGACCACGGGGGTGCCGGAGGCGATTTCGGGCAGCAGGTACCGGTGGTCGTCGCCCGCCGGGACGACGAGCAGGCCGTCCACCCGCCGGGCGCAGAACGCCAGCGCCAACTCCCTTTCCCGCAATGGGTCTTCCCCACTGGAGCCGGTGAAGAGCAGGCACCCTTCGGTGGCGGCGACCTCTTCGACGGCTCGGGAGAGCGCGGAGGAGAAGGGGTCGCTGATGTCCTCGAGCAGCAGGGCGACGCTCGCCGTCCGCCCGGTGCGCAGCAGCCGCGCGCTGTCGTTGCGGCGGAACCCGAGCGCGTCGATGGCCGTTTGGACCCGCGCCGCGGTCTCCGCGGTGACGCCGGGCTCGTCGTTGACGACGCGCGAGACGGTCTTCAGGGCGACGCCGGCCGCCGCGGCCACGTCCTTCATGGTGGGCCGGGATCCGGTGCGCCCGCTGCTGGTCATGCCCCGGAGGATAGTGCGCGTACCAGCTCGGTCCAGGCGGCGGCCAGCAGGCGGTGGCCGCGCTCGGTGGGGTGGACACCGTCGGCGGCGATCGCCTCGGGGCGGCCGGCGGCCACGGCGGCCTGGTTGAGCAGTCCGTCGGCGGCGAGCAGCAGGGCGCCGAACTCGGCCGCGAGGCGGCGGACGGCATGGATGCGGGGATCGAGGTCGGTGCGCCAGGTCCACTGCTCGGCGGTCACGGGGACCAGGAACGGCTCGATCAGCACCAGCCGGGGCGCGCAGTGCTCGTGCAGGCGGGTGAGCAGTCGGCGGTACTCGTCCTCCCACAGGTCGACGGGGCTGGGCAGGCCGGAGTCGTAGCGTCGCCAGGTGTCGTTGACGCCGATCATCAGGGAGACCAGGTGCGGGCGGTGGGCGAGGGTGTCGGTGTCCCAGCGGTCGCGCAGGTCGGTGATGCGGTTGCCGGAGACGCCGCGGTTGAGCACCGTCAGGCCCGGGTTGGCGGCGCGCAGGCGGTCGGCGGCGAGGGCGGCGTAGCCGTGGCCCAGGTCGGCGGCCAGTCGGCGGTCGCGGCCGGCGTCGGTGATGCTGTCCCCCTGGAACAGCACGGTGGCGCCGAGCGGCAGGGTGGGCGACATGGCGGCTCCTCGCAGGTGGGGCCACCGCCCGGGCGGGCTCCCCGGGCGGCGGGCGGGACTTGGCGGCGCACACGTGGCGTGCCTGGGACACCGGACGTGTCAACGATCGTGCAGCGTGCTGACGTTAACTCAGCCGGCCGACGAGCCGGCCATCGCCCTGGCATGGTCGACGAACAGCCGAGCGGCGGTGCGGGGCGGGTCGGCCGGGCCGTCGTTCCACACGATGCGGTGTCCGTCGTGGTCCGCGTAGAAGGACCCGTCGTCGACGCGTGAGGTGAGCAGCCAGAACTGGTCACCGGCCGCGCCGTCGGCCAGCGCGGCGGCGGTGTCGGGGATGCCCCGGCCGACGTCGATCCGCAGCCCGAACTCCTCGACGACGACGGGCTTCCCGAGCGCACGACCGTCGGCGAGGTGCTCGGTGATCCAACGGGTGCCCCGGCTGGTGGCGTCGGTGCCGGGTTTGCTGCCGGCGATCTCGCCCCAGTCCTGCGGGCAGACGCGGACGGTGCCGTTGTCGAGGGCAGGCAACGCGGTGGGCCGACGCCAGTTCACGCCCTCGTACGCGCTGTACGGGTGGGCACCGTCGACGGCTCGGCCGTGGGAAAGTCGTCGGTCAGGCCGAGGAACGAGCCGACGTACTGCTGCATGCCGCCGCAGTCGGGCCGGTTGTTGACCAGCGGCAGGAGCAGCCACAGGCCGACCTGCCCGGCCTTGCGTGCCGGCGCGGAGTTCTCGCCGCCGGTTCTGCCACCGGCCGTGAGCACGACCATGGTCGCGGCCGCGACGGCCACCCATCCCCGCGCATCTCGCTCACCCTTCGGACGATCGTCTACGTATCGGGGAAAGCCGCAGCCAGCGGAGCGAACCCAACCTCCCGGGCCGCTGGACGCTCGATGTAGACAACGTTGTCATCGGACGTCAGAATCACCTGGAACCATGGGCGGTGCCTCGCCCTGCGCGGCTGCCGCGCCCCCGCCCCACCCCCGGAGCCATCACGATGAGTCACCACCTGCACGGTGCCGCCCTGGCTGACGAATCCACTGGGCCCGCGCGGCGTCCGCGCGGACCGCGGCCGCTGCTCGCCGCCCTGGACATCGGCGGCACCAAGATCGCGGGCGGCCTGGTCGACGCCGACGGCGCGCTGCTGCGCCGGTTCCGGCTCCCCACCCCCACCACCGGCGACCGTTACGAGCTGATGGCCGCCGTCGACGCCGTCCTCGACGAGCTGGCCCGCGACCCGCGGTGGGCCGAGGTCCGTGCGGTCGGCATCGGCAGCGCGGGCCCGGTCGACATCTCCACCGGCACCGTCAGCCCGGTCAACCTGCCGGGCTGGCGCGAGTTCCCGCTGCGCGACGCGGTCGCCGAGCACCCCGCGGTCCGCGGACTGCCGGTCGTGCTCGGCGGCGACGCCGTCGCGATGACCGCGGCGGAGCACTGGCGCGGCGCCGCCCGCCCGTACCGCAACGCCCTCTGCCTGGTGGTCTCCACCGGCGTCGGCGCCGGTCTGGTCCTCGACGGCCGCCTGCACACCGGCCCCACGGGGAATGCCGGGCACCTCGGCCACATCAGCGTCGACTTCACCGGACGGCCATGCCCGTGCGGATCACGCGGCTGCGTGGAGGGCCTGGCCAGCGGCACCGCGATCGCCCGCACCGCCGCCGAGTCCGGCTGGCGGCCCGGGCCCGACGGCGACGCCACCGCCGCCGCGGTCGCCGCCGCCGCCCGCACCGGCGACCCGCTGGCGCTCGCCGCCTACGACCGGGCCGCCCGCGCCCTCGCCGCCGGCATCGCCGCCACCGCCACCCTGGTCGAACTCGACGTCGCCGTCGTCGGAGGCGGCGTCGCCACCGCCGGCGACGTCCTCTTCACCCCCCTCCGCCGCCACCTCGCCGCCTACGCCACCCTCCCCTTCACCCGCCACCTCCACGTCACCCCCGCCCGCCTGGGCACCGACGCCGGCCTCGTCGGCGCCGCCGCACTGGCCCGCACCCCGCTCGGCACCACGGCCTGAGCACTGCGCACCGCGCACCGCGCACCGACGGGCGACGCCTGGGGCGCGGCCTCGGAGATCCTTCCGCCGTCCGAACCCTCCCCGGGCGCGCGGCGGGTACGGTGTGAGCCGACGTCAGATCCGAGCCGACGTCAGGTGCGGACGGACCGGGGGGTTCGGTGACGGGCATCGAGAGCGCGATCGGGTACGTGTACGCGTGGGTCCTCCGCCAGGCGGACCCGGTGACCGGCCCGCCGGACTCCGCAGGTGACCACGCGCTGGCCGCGGCACTGGACCGGCTGCACGAGCTGGTCGACCGCATGCTGGGCGAGGACCCCGCGTTCCGGCGGCTGGCCGAGGAGGCCGCGGCGGGACGGCCGCAGCCGAGCGACCGGACGCGGCGGCGCGCGCAGGACGCGCTGGCGGAAGTCGCCGGGCAGGACCCGGAGTTCGCCGCAGCCCTGGACCGAGCGGTGGCCCAGGTGCGGGCCCTGGCCCAGAACAGCGCCACGGGCGTCGACATCCACGCCGCCCACGGCTCCGTGGCCGCCTGGAGCGTGCGGGACGTGACCCTGGGAAACCCTCCGCAGCCGGTTCCGCAGCAGGGCTGAGCGGAACCGGCGCACTGCAGGCCCCGCCCGTCACCGGGCACACGGTGGTCTCCGCCGACCACGGCAGCGTGGCCGTCGGCCACGCCGAGCACGTCCACCAGCACGCCGCGCCCCGTCCTCCGGCCCGCTGGCCGCACCAGGTCGGCGTGCTGCCCCCGCGCGCCCAGTCCTTCCAACACCGTTCTGCCGCCGAGCGGTTGAGGCTCGCGGTCGACAGCGGCGGGACGGCGGTGCTCGGCCAGGTGTTGACCGGCACGGGCGGAGTGGGCAAGACCCAGCTGGCCGCCGACTACGCCCGCAGCGCGTGGCAGCGCGGCGAGGTGGACGTCCTGGTGTGGATCGGCGCGAGCACCCGGTCCGCCGTGGTGGCGCGGTACGCGCAGGCCGCGGAGGAGCTTCTGGCCGTCGAACCGGGCGACCCGGAGCGGGCCGCCGAAACCTTCCTCGCCTGGTTGGAGCCCAAAGCCGGTGACACCCCGTGCCGGTGGCTGGTGGTGCTGGACGACGCCGACGACCCGGCCGAGCTGCGCGGGCTGTGGCCGCCCGACAGCCCGCACGGGCGCACCCTGGTCACCACCCGCCGCCGCGAGGCCGCCCTGACCGGCAGCCGGCGGCGCCTGGTCCCGGTCGGCCTGTTCACCCCCGCCGAGTCCGCCGCCTACCTCGGCTCCGCGCTGGCCGCCCACGACCGCCACGAGCCCGCCCACCAACTCGACGCCCTCGCCGCCGATCTGGGCCACCTGCCGCTGGCCCTCGCCCAGGCCGCCGCCTACCTCACCGACACGGCACTCACCGCCGCCGGGTACCGCCGGCTCCTCGCCGACCGCCTCCGCAGGCTCGCCGACCTGCTGCCCGAACCCGGGGCGCTGCCCGACGACCACGCCGCCACCGTCGCCGCCACCTGGTCGCTGTCCGTCGAACGCGCCGACCTGCTGCGCCCGGCCGGCCTGGCCCGCCCGATGCTCCAACTCGCCGCGATGCTCGACCCGAACGGCATCCCCGTCGCCGTCCTGGCCTCCGAACCCGCCCTCGCCCACCTCACCGCCCACCGCTCCCCCGGCAGCAGGGCGGACCTCGCCCCGGCCTCCGCCGAGGACGCGGCGGGCGCACTACGGGCCCTGCACCGGCTCAGCCTGGTCGACCACACCCCGGACGATCCCGTCCGCGTCCACCGGCTCATCCAGCGCGCCACCCGCGACACCCTCACCACGAGCCGGCACGACACCGCCGCCCTCACCGCCGCCGACGCCCTGGCAGCCGTGTGGCCCGACGTCGAACGCGACACCGACCTCGCGCAGGCGCTGCGCGCCAACACCGCCGCCCTCACCGCCGTCGCCGAGGACGCGCTGTCCGCGCCGGACGCCCACGTCGTGCTGTTCCACGCCGGCCAGAGCCTCGGCCGGTCCGGGCAGGTCGCCGCCGCCCGCGACCACTTCCGGCACCTCGTCGCGCGGACGGCGGACCGCCTCGGCCCGGACCATGCCGACACCCTCGGTGCCCGGCACGAGCTCGCCCACTGGCGGGGGCAGGCCGGTGACGCGGCCGGGGCCGCCGCGGCCTTCGCCGAGCTGCTGGCGGACCGCCTCCGGCTGGTCGGTCCGGACCACCTCGCCACCTTCGGCGCCCGGCGCGAGCACGCGTACTGGCTCGGGAGCGCGGGCGACGCGGCGGGGGCCGTCACCGCCCACCGCGAGCTGCTGGACGACATGCTCCGGGTGCTCGGGCCGGACCATCCCGCCACCCTCGCCGCCCGCCACAACCTGGCCGAATGGCGGGGCGAGGCGGGCGATCCGGCCGGGGCCGCCGCGGTCACCCGGGAGGTGCTGGCGGACCGGCTCCGGGTGCTCGGTCCTGACCATCCCGACACGCTCGCCTCCCGGAGCAACCTCGCCCAGTGGACCGGCGGCGCGGGTGACGCGGCCGGCGCGGCCGCGGCCTTCACCGAGCTGCTGGCCGACCGGCTGCGCGTGCTCGGACCGGACCACCCCGCCACCCTGACCACCCGTCACAACCTCGCCCACTGGCGGGGCGAGGCGGGCGATCCGCCCGGGGCGGCCGCCGGCTACGGCGAACTGCTGGACGACATGGTGCGCGTGCTCGGTCCCGACCACCCCTCCGTACTCACCACCCGGGCCAACCTGGCCTACTGGCGCGGGCAGGCCGGTGACGCCGCCGGCGCCGCCGAGGCGTTCGGCGCGGTGCTGGCGGACCGGCTCCGGGTGCTCGGTCCTGACCATCCGTCAACGTTCATCGCCCGCACCAACCAGGCGCGGTGGCGGGGCGAGGCCGGCGATCCGGCCGGCGCCGAGGCGGCCTTCGCCGAACTGCTGGAGGACATGCTGCCGGCGCTGGGCGCGGACCACCCCGCCACCCTCACGGCCCGGCACAACCTGGCGTACTGGCGGGGTCAGGCGGGCGACGCGCCCGGCGCCGCCGACGGCTTCGCACGGCTGCTGGACGACCGCCTGCGGGTGCTGGGCGCGGACCACCCCGAGACGCTCGGCACCCGGAGCAACCTCGCCTACTGGCGTGCCCGGGCCGGTGACCCGGCCGGCGCCGTCACCCTCATCCGCGGCGTGCTGGCGGACCGCCTCCGGGTACTCGGCCCGGACCATCCCGCGACGCTCGTCACCCGCAGCAACCTGGCCCAGTGGCAGGGCCAGGCGGGCGACGCCGCCGGTGCGGCCGCGGCCTGTGCCGTCCTGCTGGACGACATGCTGCGGGTGCTGGGCCCGGACCACGCCGCCACCCGCGCCGTCCGCCACAACCTCGCCCGCTGGCGCGAGCAGGCCGACGGGGCGGATCCCGCCCGCTGACGGCCGGTCGGCCTCAGGTGGGTGCGGTGTGTCGAACCCCGCACGCGCAGTGGCCATTCGCTACTTGAACCCGCCGTTGCTGTGCAGGAGTTGACCGTTGATCCACTGGCCCGCCGGGGAGCAGAGGAACGCGATGTAGCGCGCGGCGTCCTGCGGGGTGCCGAGGCGGGCGAGCGGGGTCTGGCGCAGCACCTCGGTGCGGATGGCGTCGTCCATCCACCCGGTGTCGGTGGGGCCGGGGTCGAGCGCGTTGGCGGTGACGCCGAGGTGGGCGAGTTCGTGGGCCGCGGCGAGGGTGATCCGGTCCAGCGCGCCCTTGCTGGCGCCGTACGGGAGGTTGCCGACGGTGTGGCCGCTGGTGAGGGCGATGATCCGGCCGGTGCCGAAGGGGCCGGTGAAGCGGCGGCCGAACTCGCGGATCAGCAGCCAGCTCGCCCGGGTGTTGACCGCGAAGTGCCGGTCGAAGCTCTCCGGCGTGGTGTCCAGCAGCCCGGAGTCGACCGACTCGGCGTGGCTGAGCACCAGCGCGGTGACCTTGCCGAGGTCGTGCTCGACCCGGTCGAACACCTGCGCCGGGGTGTCGGGCTCGGCGAGGTCCGCCTCGACGGCGAGGCTGCGCGCGCCGTGCGCCTCGATCAGCGCGCCGATCGCCGCCCGCGCGCCGTCCTCCGCGCCCCAGGCCATCCGCCGGTCGTAGGGCGTCCAGAACGTCCAGGCGATGTCCCAGCCGGCGGCGGCGAGCTGCTCGGCGATGGCCGCGCCGATCCCGGCGGTCCGGCCGACGCCGGTGATCAGTGCCACGGGGCGGCTGTCCGCCCCCGTCTCCACGTTCGTCACGGCGCACGATCCTGACTGCTCGTCACGCATCCGGCAAGCGCTTTCACACCTGCCGACCGACGCAGCGTCACGCCCACCGACGCACCGTCAGACCGCGTGCACCGCCGCCCGGACCGGACCGTCGGGGTGGACGGTGAGGTTGTACCCGGCGTCGGCCGGGGCCTCCCGGAGCTCCAGCCGGTACGCGGGCAGCAGCGCTTCGAGCAGCAGCGTCATCTCCCGCACCGCGAACTGCGCGCCCAGGCAGGCCCGCGGGCCGACGCCGAACGGGTAGTACGCGCCGGGCGCGGGGCGGCGCTCCGCGTCCAGGAAACGCTGCGGGCGGAAGCTCTCGGGCGCGGGCCACAGCACCGGGTCACGGTGCGTCAGGTACGGGCAGAGCAGCAGCGTGGTGCCCGGCTCGATCGGGTGGCCGCCGAGCGTGTCGGCCTCGGCGGCGTGCCGGGGCATGATCCAGGCGACCGGGTACAGCCGCAGCGTCTCGTCGATCAGCGCACGGATCGCAGCGGCGCGCTCGGCGGACCCGGCCGGGCCGGCGTCCAGCGCCCAGTCGCGGACCTCCGGGTGCTCGTCCAGCAGCAGGAACAGCCAGCTGAGCGTGGTGGCGGTGGTCTCGTAGCCCGCCACCACCAGGGTGAGCAGCTCGTCGCGCACCAAGCGCTCGGTGTAGTCCGGGAGTTCCTCGGCGGCGCGGAGCAGGACCTGCAGCAGGTTCGGCTCCGCGGTCTGCTGCGCGAGGGCGACGGCGTGCGCGGCCGCGGCGTCCGCCCGGGCGACGGCCTCGGTGAAGTCGGCGGTGCTGTCGCCGGTGGCGGGCGCGAAGGCGGGGATCGCCGCGAGCGAGTCGCCGGCGGCCATCAGGCCCTGGTAGGTGTCGGGGTCGAGCGGGTGCGCGGTCAGCGAGCGCCAGATCACCTCCAGCGAGAAGAACCGCAGGTCGGCGGTGACGTCCCGGACCTCGCCGGCCCGCGCGGCGTCCTGCCAGCGCTGCGCCATGGCGGCCACCGCGAGCTCGATCTGCGGCTCGTACGCGCGGATCCCGCGCCCGGTGAACTGCGGCTGCAGCAGCTTGCGTTGACGGCGCCAGGGCTCGCCGGCCGCGCACAGCAGCCCGTCGCCGAGCAGCACCTTGGCGCGGTGCCCGTGCTTGACGTAGGTGTCGGGGTGCCGGGCCAGCACGTGCTGCACCTCCTCGGCGCCGGTGACCAGCACGACCTGTCGCTCGCCGATCCGGAAGCCCGCGACCGGCCCGAGCCGAGCCGCCGCCGTGAGCAGGTCGACCAGTCGGCCGCCCTCCGCCCGCCAGCGGAGCAGTTCCTCGGGGTCGAGTTCGGGAAGCGTGCGGGTGGCTGCCGTGGCCAAGGCGGGTCTCCTGCTCGACGTGCTGCTCGACTGCGCGACGCCGCCCACCCTAACGGAGAGTGGACGATCGATCCCACCCCGCGACGGCCAGCACCAACCCCGCTGCCGGTCAGTCGAGTTGACGATCACTCACCTCCCGTCCGCCGTGCCACCCGGAAATCCACGGGACACCTCGCGCCGCGTCCTGCTAGCGTGGACGGCATGAAGCGCGCTGCCATGCTGACGACGACGCCGGAGAGTGTCCCGGCGCGCTGACTGCTGTTCTTCACCAAGCCCCGGGGCCGAGCGCCCGGGGCTTTTTGCGTGCGTCCGCGGCGGCTCGGCTCCCATCCGATGAGGAGACCGCCATGCACGACCACCGCCGACTCGGCCGCGAGCTGGGCCTGTTCGACACCGACCCGCTGATCGGCGCGGGGCTTCCGTACTGGCTGCCGGACGGCGCGGCGGTACGCCACAGCCTGGAGGAGTTCGTCCGCGGCCTGGAGCGCCGCGCGGGGTACCGGCACGTGTATTCGCCGGTGCTGGGGAAGAGGGAGTTGTACGAGATCTCCGGGCACTGGTCGCACTACCGGGACGACATGTTCCCGCCCATGGACGCGGGCGCCGCCTCGGGCGAGGACGCGGAACCCGGCCCGGACGGCGAGCAGTTGGTGCTGCGGCCGAGCCTGTGTCCGCACCACGCGGTGATGTTCCGTTCGTGTTCCCGTAGCTACCGCGAACTCCCGCTGCGGATGGCGGAGTTGGGCGGCATGTTCCGCTCCGAGCGGTCGGGGGTGCTGGGCGGCCTGACCCGGGTCCGGGCGATCCAGCTGAACGACGCGCACATCTTCTGCACCCTGGACCAGGTGGCCGAGGAGGCCCGCGGCGCACTGGAGCTGATCGCGGTGGCGTACCGGGCGATGGGCATCGTCCCGTCCCGCTACCGGCTCTCGCTGCCCGGCGCGGGCGGCAAGTACGTCGCCCGGCCGGAGCTGTGGGAGCGGGCCACCGCGCTGCTGGTCGAGGTGCTGGACGGGCTCGGCATCGCGTACGAGGCGGAGGAGGGCGAGGCCGCGTTCTACGGGCCGAAGATCGACATTCAGGTGGTGGACGGTGCGGGCCGCGAGTCCACCCTCTCCACCGTGCAGGTCGACTTCCACCAGCCGGAGCGGTTCGGGCTGGAGTACGTCGGACCGGACGGGGCCAGGCACCGGCCGGTGATGGTGCACCGCTCGATCGTCGGCAGCGTGGAGCGCGCGGTCGCCCACCTGATCGAGCAGCACGGCGGCGCGTTCCCGGCCTGGCTGGCGCCGGTCCAGCTGGCGGTGCTGCCGCTCGGCGACGAGCAGCACGCGGCGGCCGAGGAGCTGGTGCGCCGCTGCCTGGAGCTGGACCTGCGGGCCGAGCTGCTCGGTGCGGACCGCGGCTCGCTGGGCGCCCGGGTCCGGGAGGCGCGGCTGGCCCCGTACCAGGCGGTGCTGGGCCCGCGCGAGGCGGCGGACGGCACCCTCGCACTGCGCCTGCGCGACGGCCGCCGACCCGATGCGCTGCCGGCGGAACGGGCGCTGGCCCGGATCGCGGAGGTGATCGCCGGCCGCAGCGCCGAGCTGTGGTGACCCGTCACCGGGCTGTCGGCGGCTCCCTGTGGTGCGTTCCACAGCGAGCCGCCGGCGGACCGGCCGCGCGGGTGGGCGAGGCGTCCGGCGGCCTTGCCGCGTCGCGCCAACCCCCGTTTATCCAGGGCTTATCCGCGAGCTGGGCGGATACCGGGGCGACGGAGGCGGCCTCGTCCGGAGGGCGTTTCGCGTGGCATACTCCGGGACCATGACCGGCAAGCACGCGACCAGGGCCCTGCGGGGCGCGGTGTTCACCGCGCTCGCCGTGCCGCTGGCCGCGTTCGGCCAGGTGGCGATCACCGGCCGCGCGCTGCCGCTCACGCTGGTCGCGGCGGCGGGTGTCGCCGTGTTCCTGCTGGCGGTGCTGCTGGACGGTGCGCGCCGCCACTTCCTGCTGCTCTCCTCCGTGCTGCTGCCGGTGGAGCTGCTGCTGAACACCGCCTTCAACCTCGGCCAGGACGCCTGTGCGGCGCCCGCGCACGGGGTGAACCTGCTGGTCTGCGGCGGCGACTCGGTCGGCGGCTCGCAGCTGTTCGCCGAGTGGACGCACCACTCGCCCGGCCTGCTGCGGCTGCTGGTCCTCGGCGTGCACCTGGCACTGGCCCTCGCGGCCGCCGCCTGGCTGCGCCTGGCCGACGCCGCACTGGACGGCCTGGCGGACGCGGCCCGGGCGGTGGCCCGCCTGCTGCCCGCCCCGTGGCGGTCGCTGCTGCTCGCCGCCCTGCCGGGCTGCCCGGCCGTGCTGCTGCCCCCCGCCGCACCGGAGCCTGCGCTGCGCCGTCCCCAGGACGCCGTCCACTCCCCCGCCCCTCGCCGCGGTCCGCCGGAGCTTGCGCTCGCCTGCTGACGGCCCGTCACCCCGTGTGGTGGCGCCCCGGTCCGTCAACGGGCATTCGCCAGCCCACCTTTCCCCCTTGACCGCGTCCGGCCGCGCCGCTGTGCCCGCCGGGACGCGAAGGAGACGACGGACCATCATGACCACCACTCCCCAGCAGCCCACCCCCGGTACCAACCCCGCCAGCAACCCCGCCCCGAACGCCCGCAAGCGCCTGCAGGAGGCGCAGCGCCAGGAGGCCAGGGCGGCGGTGCGCCGCCGCCGGACCGTCGTCGCGGTGTCGATCGTCGCCGCGGTCGCGGTGGTCGCGGGCGGCGCCGCGCTGGCCGTCTCCACGGCCGACGACAGCGGCACGTCCGCGGCCGCCACGTCGGTGGTGACCCCGGCGAACGCGGGCGGCGCGGACGGCACCGTGGTCGTCTACGGCAAGGCCGACGCCCCGCACACCCTGGCGGTGTACGAGGACTTCCGGTGCCCGATCTGCGAGCGCTTCGAGACCTCGACGGGCAAGACCGTCCAGCAGCTCGCCGACCAGGGCACCTACAAGATCGAGTACCACCTGGCCACATTCCTGGACGCCAACCTGGGCGGTCAGGGCTCGCGCACCGCGCTGGCCGCGGCGGGCGCCGCGCTGAACGAGGGCGTGGACAAGTTCAAGGCCTTCCACGACGTGCTGTACGCCAACCAGCCCGCCGAGAGCGAGGACGGCTTCGGCGACGTCAACCGGATCCTGGACCTCGCCGGGCAGGTCCCGGGCCTGAAGACCGACGCCTTCACCAAGGCCGTCACCGACGGGACCTACAAGCCGTGGGCCGCGAAGGTCGCCACCGCGTTCAACAAGTCCGGCGTCCAGGGCACGCCGACCGTGGTGCTGGACGGCAAGTCGCTGAACGTGATCGGCAAGGACGGGCAGGCGCTCACCGGCGACCAGTTCACCGCGCTGGTCAAGCAGACGATCGGCGGGTGACGCCGTGACGACCACCGCCCGGACCACCGTCCGGACCGCCCTCGCGGGCCCGGTCCCCGCCTCCCGCGGCTTCGGCCGGCTGCTGCTGTTCGCCGGACTGCTCGGCCTGGCCGCGTCCGCCGTGCTCACGATCGACAAGATCAAGCTGCTGAAGAATCCGTCGTACCAGCCCGGCTGCAACATCAACCCGATCATCAGCTGCGGCTCGATCATGCGCACCGCCCAGGCCGAGGCCTTCGGCTTCCCCAACTCGCTGATCGGGCTCGCCGCGTTCGGCGCCCTCGCCGCCATCGGCGCCGGCCTGCTGGCCGGCGCCGCCCACCGGCGCTGGTTCTGGCTCGGCCTCCAGGCGGGCACCCTGCTCGGCCTCGGCTTCGTGATCTGGCTGATCCACCAGGCCCTGTACGAGATCGGCGCGCTCTGCCCCTACTGCATGGTGGTCTGGGCGGTGGTCATCCCGACCTTCTGGTACACCACACTCCACAACCTCCGCACCGGCACCATCCCCGCCCCGCCCCTCATCCGCCGCCTCGCCCAAGCCCCCCACCAATGGCTGGTCCCGACCGCCGCCTACCTGCTCATCGCCCTGCTGATCCTCAACCGGTTCTGGTACTACTGGCAGACGCTGCTGTGAACCGCCCTGACCTGCGCAAACATCGCTGACCCCACCCGGAGCGGGCAAATCACCCGCAAACAGCGCCCTGCTGGTCGCGGCGCGTGCCCGCTCATCACTCTTGGGCACGAGGTGCACGTAGGTCCGCAGAGTGAAGGCCTCGTCGGCGTGCCCCAGGTGGCCGGCGAGGTCCTTGATCGAGCGCCGGGTCCCCGTCCGACGGGCCGTCGTCGGTACGACGGAGCGCCGGCCGGCTCCTCGCTCTTCGAGTCCGTCGTCAGGCCACCGGAGTCACCGCCGAACAGCGAAATCCGGTACGTCCCAGGCCGACCAGTCGTGGCTCGGGAGGACCAACCGGCCATCGGTGGATACCGCCCCGTCGTCGGTGGTCTCCGCGGCAGCCTCGTCCTGGCCGCCCTCGGATGCGCGGGCCCTGGGGTGGAAGGTGAGGAAGGCACCCCAAGAACCTGCCTGAGTCTGCTCCACATAGATCGTCGGCGACTCCGATCCGTCGTCTGCTTCGGCGGGAGCCACGCCAACCCGCGCATTCGGGGCGTACACCACCAGTCCCGTCGCGTCGGCCACCGCCTGGGCGTGCTCCGCCGATTCGCAGCTGAGTAGCACGATCGAGGCCAGCGCCCCGTCCGCTACGGACTTCCTCAGCGCGGCGACGCTGGGCCTGCGCTTCAGGAATCCGCCCAGCTCCGCGCCGCCGATCGGGGAGACATCGCCGTGAGCGCTCTCCAAGGAAAAGCCCTCACGGCCGGCGTGGGCCCCGAAGAAGTACGCGTTCCCCGGGTTCCACGGCACAGGGTGGAACAACCCCGTCGGCTCGAACTCTCCGTTCCGATTCTCGAACCAGGCCAGGTTCCTCAGGGGGCGGAACGTGGGCTCGCGAAGGTGCCATTCGTGGTCGCCGAGGCTGACCCGGCCGATCGGTCGGCCGTCCGCGTCGGCCACCGTCGTCGTGTGGACCGAGCTATCGGTCAGGCGCGTCCCGTCGGCCGTCACCACGTGCCCCGCCGGGCCGCCGAGCGCAGGGTCCACGCCGCCCTTCGACGGCGGATCGATGCGCAGGATGCGCCCATGCGGGGCTTCGGTGCCGTCCACCGTCAGGTAGGGGGCTTTCAGCCCCAGCGACCATCCGCTGTCGGCCACCGGGGCCATGTCCGCCTCGGCCGTCAGGGCGTAGACGGTGCGAGGCGTTCCCGCGGCGTCCAGACCGGCCGCGATCCGGCGCGGCAGGTCGAGCCCGCCGGAGCCGGCGTGCGAGATCGCCAGGACGACCGGGACGTCGGCGGGGAGCTCCCGCAGCGCCGGGTCGGAGACCACCATGGCGGCGAACTCGTCGGCGCGGACGTTGGCGAGGTCTCCGTACGAGTCGGTCATCGGCACTTCGCCGCCGTCCAGGCCCGCCAGCACGAAGTACGGTTCGGGGCCGCCGGCCCAGGGTACGGCGAATCGCCCCAGATCCTGCCGGACGTACGCCGGGTCCTCCGGGTCCCGGTCCTGGTCGACCAGGAGGTGCCGGTAGTCGGCGACACCGGCCCGGAACTCCGCCAGCATCTCGTCAAGGTCCTCGAAGCCCTCCGGGTCGAGGTACGCGCGCCCCGTCGCCCGTGGGCCGCCCTGCGGTCCGAGGGCGCGACTCTGGACCAACTCGCCGCTGCCCGGCACCTCGTGGAGGTCCCGGTCCTCCGTCCCCTCGCCCTCGAAGAACCTCGGCTCCGGGGAGTGCACCGGGTCACCGGGTCGCGGTACGCCCTCCGCACTCCCGTCGTCGGCGTCACCGAAGGGCACCGCGGGCGCGAGGGAACCGGCCAGCTCGCCGTTCAGCCGGTGGTAGCCCTCAGGGCGGTCGGCGGACGCCGGCAGGGCTCCGTCCACCGGGAGGTGAGCCCCCAGACTCTCCACCTGGATGTCGCTCTCGCCCGCGGGCAGCCTCAGCCGCAGCCAGTGGCCGCCCTCCTGCACGGCCAGCCTGCCGGACGAGTCGAAGCCGACGCCGCGGGGCGTGGCCACCACCAGGTGCCCCGGCCCCCACCCCAGCGCCACACCGGCCGGGGAGAGCGGTGGTACGAACCAGAGCGTCCCGTTCGGGGCGTACGCCTCCAGGTCCAGGTGCGGCAGCTTCTCGCGCAGCGCGGTCAGCACCTGCGCCGCGTACGACGACTCTCCGCCGGCCCCCAGGTCGCACGCCGGGAGCTGGAGCGGCCGGACGCCGTCCCACTCGCCGCGCGCATGCAACTCGACCAGCACCGAGGCCAGTTCATCGGGTGTTACCGGTGCTCCGTGCCACACCGGCATGCCGTCGGCAGCCGTGTGCGCGGCCACGGTGAAGAAGCGCTCGTCCACCGGGAACCGCGACACGGCGGCAGCATGCTTGCCCGACGCGTCGCCCAGGAACCGCGCGCCGGGCCCGTGCTGGGTGAGCAGCTCCGACACCATCGCTTGCACCCGCTCACCGCCGCGGTCCGGCCCGGCCGGCTCCGGCGGACCGTCGACCGGCCCGTGCTCGGTGAGCAGCTCCGACACCATCGCTTGCACCCGCTCTCCGCCGCGGTCCGGCCCGGCCAGCTCTGGCGGACCGTCGACCGAGGTGGTGCGGGCGGCGAGGTCCAGCGCGCTCTGACGCTCCCCCCGTGTCAGGGGGCCGTCCCCGGGAATCCTCAGCAGCAGCCGGCTCGTCCGGTCCAAGGCCGCTCGGTCGAAGGGGCCGCTCGCGCCGAACCGGCGCCTGGCCAGCTCGTGCATACCCCGTACACCGCGCAGGTGCTCCACCGTCACCGGCCGATCGTGCGCGACCAGCAACCGCGCCGGGCCGAACAGCACCTCCCGCTCGATCCGCGACACCCGGTGGTCACCAGGCAGGCCGAGGACGTCACGGGTCAACCGGTCCAGACTCTCCGCCATCGGGTACCGGCCCCGATGAGCCGACCGCACGAGCTCCGTCAGCGCCAGACCGGCCGCGAGGTCGGCCACCCGAGGCTCCCTGCCGAGGAGCGTGCGCAGCACCTGGCCCGCCGAGGTCAGCCGCTCGCGGCGCTCGGCCTGCGGGAGAGCGGACAGCTGCGGGACGCTCGCCGCCAGCGTGTCCAACGCCGCCCGGTCCGAAGCCTCGGGCCCCACCAGCCGCTGCGTCCTGGCCAGCCGCACCAGGACCTGCCGGGTGCGGCCCGTCTCCCCGAGCGAGGCCGGTGCCACGGCCAGGACGGGTGCCGGAGGGGACACGGCCGCCCGGTCCTGGCGCAGCCGGGCCGGGGGCGCCGGCCGCCCGGCCGGATTCGCGGCCCGTCCTGGACGCGTCCGGCCCCGAGCGCCACCAGCGGCCGATGCGTCCACCCCGCGGGTGCCGGACGGCGGTGCCGTGGGCCGGGGCAGTTCCGCGACGTGGATCTCGGTCGTGCCGTCGTCGAGTGCGCGCACCTCCGTCACCCGGAACCGGGCACCGGGGGCGAACACCACCACGTCCGCGTGCGGCCCCTGGTCGGGAGCCAGGAGCGCACCCGCGCGGCGCGCGGTCAGCGGGCTGACGACGAACCGGGTCTCCTGGGCGGAGGCCGGCCCGGTGCGTTCCCGTCCCACGACCGGACCCGCCCACAGCGGGTCACCGGTCGGCAGCGCCGAGCGGTCCGCGGCGGCGGCGCGGTAGCGCGCCACCTCGGCCTGGGTCAGGGGCGCGGTGCGGTGGACCGGCCCGGTGACCTCCGGCAGTTCCCGCAGGCCGCGGGCCAGACGCTCCTCCCACTTGCCGTCCCGCAGCGGAATCAGCTGGTGCAGCCTGACGCCGCCCTCGGCGAAGAGGATCACTGCGGCGAGGTCCGACCGGCGTGCCGCGTCGACGGCCTGCACAGTGCTCCCGGCCTGCTGGCGGAGGTACGTCTCGGCGCGTTGCAGGAAGGTCGACATGCTGGCGGTGGCGTCCGGTGCCTGGTCGTCCCGCCGGGACGGGCTGTCGGCGGGGCCCTGCGGTGCGGGGTCCGCAGCGGCGACGACCCGGGGCCGGCCGGAGTTGTCGATGGCCACCGGCTGGGTCGTGGTGGCGGGCGGGAGGTCGGTCGACTGCGACGGGGCGGAGGTCCGGAACTTCGCGGTCGGCAACTGCGTCAGGTCGTCCTGCCAGCGCGTCAGCGCGAACAGCGCGGCGAGCTGCTCCTTGCCCGCGGCGTCCTTGCCGAGCAGGTCGATCATCCGGCGCACGGAGGTGCTGTCGTCGATCAGGGCCTGTCCGTGCAGGTCCTCACCGGTCCCGACCTTCGCGAAGTGGCTGCCCACCGCCTCGCGCGGGGTCCTTGGCAGCGGCAGGCCGAGGTCGCGGTGCGCCGCGACCAGGTCGATCAGCGCCTTGGACACCCGGATGTGGGCCTGGAGCGTGCCCGGGTCCAGGGTCGCGCCCCAGAGCCGGAACTCGGCCCGCGCACTGGTGCGGCCGTCGATGTTGAGGAGGTTCAACCCCCAGTACCGGCCCCGGTTGGGGTTTCGGGCCTCCGCCAGAGTGGCGAATCCGCCCGGCGGCGGTGCCTCGTTGGGCCGGCAGGCTCGCACGCCGCGGTGGGTCGGGTGCGAGGGGTCCTGGGCCAGCCGGTAGAAGGCGTCCTCGTGGTCGCGGAACACCTCGACGGCGTCGCTGTACAGGGTCGACTCGAAGCCGAAGTCACCCGTCCCGATGTTGATGTGGCCGCCACCGGTGCCGCCCGGGGCGATCCCGCCGTGCCGGGTGATGATCTCGCAGGCCTTCCGGATGTTCTCCCAGTGCTGCTTGGTGTCGTACATCACCGGGGAGATCAGCTCGGCCGCGACCCCGATCTCGTCCTCGAACCGCCAGCCGTCGAACTGCTCGGTGTAGCCCTCCGCCACGATGTCGTTGGCTGTGTGGAGCTTGGTCGTCGTGCTCAGACCACTGCGGACGAAGTCGTCCATCATCGCGGCAAGTCGGCGGTCCCGCTCCGCCTGTGGCGTCCCGTCGGGAAAGGTGATGGTGAGCTCGACGCCGATCGGGCGGCCGTCGATCGGCTCGCCGGCGCTGGTCAGCACGCCGTCGGCCTCCAGGTAGGGCACCTTGTGGTCGGTGCCGGCCCTTGCCGCCTCCACGGCCGCGACGAACGCGTCCGGTTCGGACGTGAACGACGGGCCCTGCGCGTGCCACTCCAGTGTCTGCCGGCGCGGCTGGACCAGGCCGGCCTGCCTGCCGAGGTCGGTCAGCCGTCGGAGCGACGAGTGCTCCGGGTCGATCCCCGCGCCCTGGTCGAGTCGCGTCAGCACGGCCGCCGCGGTGGAGAGCCGGTGCCGCCAGTTCACCTCGGACTTCGCATCCGAGAGCGCGTCGCGGTCAAGCAGCTTGAGCGCTGCCTCGACCTGGGGCGAGACCGTGCTGCCCGCGGCCAGCGCGCGCGCCCGATAGGCCACGGCTCGCGCGGCGGTGGCCGGCGCCCTGTCGCGCCAGTCCCGGCCGCTGCCGAAGCGCGGCCCCCAATCCCCGCGCCGCAGGTCGTCGAGGACCACGAGAACCGAGGACTTCCACACCACGGTGCCGACCTGGCTTCGGACGGTGTCGAGCGCCAGGGTGACGTGATCGTGGAACCGGGCGGCCAGCGCCTTCAGCGGCCGGGTCAGGTCGGTGTCGTGCACGAACCGCTGGAGCAGGTCGTCGGAGGGGAACAGCCTGGCTGCGCGGAGCACGGGGTACGCGTCCTCGATCTGCCGCTCCAGGTCGCGCACCTCACGGTAGGAGGGCTCGTCCAAGACCTGCCAGCGTGCCCGGGTGGCCGCCGACCTCGCCTGCGACAGCGCCGACAGCACCACGGCCGCCTCCCGCAGGCTGACGCTCGACTCCCCGGGCCGGTCGCCGACCTCGTCCGCCCGCACCTGGAGGTCGCCCCGGCGGCGGCGGAGTTCCACGTCGAGTGCGATGTTGTACGAAAAGACGCCGGCGTCCCGCACGTCCTGCGGTCTGTTCGACGGGCGGAGGGCACCGCCGTCCAGGAGCTGGTAGCGCTGCTGGTCCGAGCTGAGGGTGCGGCTGTGCAGGGACAGCCGCTCCGCGGCGGCCAGGGCCAGGTCATGGCCGAGGTCGGCCACCAGGCCGAGGATCGCCGGATCGTCCCGGATCTGCGGGGCGGACAGCACCGTGGCCCAATCCCCGGTCGCATTGTCGTCCTGGTGCTGGCTGCCCTCGACCGGCTCGCCGAGCCGGAGCTGGCGGGCCACCTCCGCGGGGCTGACCAGCCGTGGGTGTCCCGGCCTGGAGAGCTCCACACTGCCCTGCGGCCCGGCCAGGCTGACCAGATGGACGGGCGTCAGGTTGCTTCCAGTGGCCGACATATCGGGCCAGACATATCCGTTCGAATAGACGACGGCGATGTCCAGCAGGTAGGGCGGTGCCGCGAGGAGTTCGGAGGCCACCCAGTCCAGGTCGGTGTTCCACCGCCCCGGCGTCATCAGCGTGGTCAGGAGCACGGCCCGCTCCTCGGGGGTGGCGAAGTGCGCCCCCAGCGAGTCGTCCGGCGTATTGAAGAACGTATTCGCTGCCGACGCGAGCTCGTAGCGCAGGGACTGCACATCGTGATCACCGGCGGTGCCGTGCTCGCGCAGCACCGCGAGCACCGCACCGAGATAGCCGTCTCCCCCGCCGAACAGCTCCCCCCGGGCGAGCCCGCGCAGTGCGAGCTGGCTCAGCTGCCAGGCCGTGGGGTCGGGATCGACGTCCTCGTCCGTCGTCGGCGGAAGGACGACCTCGCGGCCGTCGCCGAGCACGGAGTAGTCGATCCACTCCGGCTCGCTCGGGAAGAAGACGAAGTCGTCGTCGGAGTCAGCGGTGTGGTCGACGCCCACATCCCGGCCGTCCGCCGGGTCGGCTTCCCGAACGGCCTGGCCTGCCTCCGGGGTACCGAACTTGACCGCGCCGTCGAGCGGCCGCAGGGCTGCGGCCGAGCCGACCTCGTAGCCGTCCGGGAGTTGCCCGACCACCGGGCCCTCGGTGACGACGGCCGTGTGCCCGGCATCGCCGCTGTCGGTGAACGTCCGCCAGAACGAGGTGTCGCTCTGCACCACCACCGGCCTGCCCTGGGCATCCACGCCCACGTGGTCGGCGACGATGACCTCGCGGTGGGTGGTGAAGTCGGCTTCGCCGTTCACGATCTTGGGCGTCACCCAGACGTCGCCGACGGGTGCCCGGCCGGTGAGCGGGCCGGACACGCCGGGGCGGGGGTTCGCCTGCTGGTGGGCCCAGAGCGCGGTGAGCGCCGCGGGGACGTGGCGCTCCGTCGGTGCGCCGAGGCGGCAGGAGAGGAAGTCGATGCGTGTTTTGCCATCGAGTTTGCCGCTGTCGTGGGCGGCGCGGAGGACGTCGGCGAGTTGTTCGGGGCTGATCGGGGCGCCGTTGTCGCCGATGTGCATCGCCACCACGTAGGTGTCGTCGCGGTGTGGAAGGTGGTCCAGCGTCTGCGCGTAGGTGCGCGCCGCCGCCTCCGGAAGGTTTGCCCCGCCGACCCAAACGCCGGCCGGAATCGACGTGGTGTGCAGCGGCGGCTTCGGCTCGACGCCGCCGCTGCTCGGCGGGTCGATGCGGACGAACGGTCCGCGCGGTCCGGGCACCTGCCGACCGGCCTCGTCCGTCACCGTGGCCGGCATGTAGACCACCCGGTCGGTCGCGGCCGCGACGTCCCGCGCCAACTCCAGGTCCGAGCCGCCGGACTCCGAGATCGTCAGCACGATCGGCGCGTCCGGATGCAGCGACGCCAACACCGGGTCAGCCGCCAGGACGGCGGCGAAGTCGTGCGGCTCGACCTCGGCGTCGCCGCCGCCCTGCGCTGCCAACCGCACACGGTGACCGCTCATCTCGGCCATCACGAAGAACGGCTGCTCGCCACCGGCCCACGGCGCCGGGCGCCGGCCCAGGTCGACCTTGATACGGTTCGGAGCCGAGGCCGACACACCGTCCTCCGACAGGACGTGCCGGTAGTGCGTGGTCTCCGCGCGGATGTCGCCGAGAACGGGGCCGGTGCCGCCCCCCGGCTCGTCCTTTCCGAAGCCGGCCCGGCTGAGGAAGGCACGCCCCGTCGGCCGGCCGCCGGCCTGCGGCGACACCGGGTCGGTCTCCAACCGGAAACCCGAAGCCTGCAGCGAGTGCAGGTCGCGTCCCTGCCGCCCCGCCCCCGCGTGGAAGGCCGGACCCTGCGGCCCGGGGCCGAACCTGACGGTGCCGGGGATGTGGCTCGCGGGGGTATGGGCGTCCGGGTCGGAGACGTGCTCGCTGCGGTACCCGGTGGGTGCGGCGTCCTCGACGGTGCCGCCGGCCGTCAGCAGGCCACCGTGCTCGGCGGCCGTCTCCGCGGTATGCGCGGCATCACCACTGTCGGTGAACGTCCGCCAGAACGAGGTGTCGCTCTGCACCACCACCGGCCTGCCCTGGGAATCCACGCCCACGTGGTCCGCGACCACCACCTCCGGCGCCGCCGACCACTGCGTCACCCCACCCACCAGCTTCGGCACCACCCACACGTCACCCACCGGCGCCCGACCCACCAACGGCCCCGCCACACCCGGCCGAGGATTCGCCGCCTGATGCGCCCACAGCACCGCCAGCGCCTCCGACAGCCCACGCCCCGCCATCCCACCCAGCCGGCACGACAGGAAGTCGATCCGCGTCTTCCCGTCGAACAGACCCAGGTCGTACGACGCCAGCAGAACGTCCGCCAGCTGCTTCGCCGTCACCGGCGCACCAGCCGCACCGACATGCATCGCCACCACGAACGTGTCGTCCCGCCGCGGCAGATGATCCAACGCGGTCAGCGCCGTCCCACCGCCGTGGAACCCCGCCACCGCCGGGTCTCCCACCAGCACGCCCGACCGCGTCCGCTGCACGGGCAACTTCTCCACGACCGTCGCATAGTCGACCGAGATCGTCGCGGTCAGCTGACGCACACCCCGCTCGACCTGCTGCGGCAGCACCACATCGATCGGCGGATCCGCATCCACCCCCAACGCGGCCAACTCCTCCCGCAGCCGCGCCTTCAACTCCCCGACCGTCTCCGCCGCGCGCGCCGGGCCGTTCAACCCACTACCGTCACCCCGACCCGTCACCCGAATCAGCGGCAGAGCCCGACCCTCCCGGTGACGCTCCGCCAACTCCGGCGCCAACCTGCGCGCCACATCCCCGATCACCGCACGCGCGCTGTCCCGCAACTCCGTCGACGCGTACCGGAAGGACACCGACACCGGAGCCAGCGACACCGACACCGGCGAAACCGCGGCAACGGCCCCCGACACCGCACGACCCGCCCCACCCGCCGGGAACAACTCACCCAACGGAATGTCATCCTCTGCACGTTCCCCCGCGTCGGACACCGCCTCGGACGCCGCATCAGCCGCCGCATCGGCCGCTCGCACCAGCTGATCCGCCGCCGACCGGCCGTCGGAGGCCGTCACCAACCCGTCCCGGCGCGCGATGGCATCCACGGCGCTCAACCCGCGTGCCGCACCCGCATCGTTCTTCAGATAGTCCGCCAGCAGCTGCCTTGCGGCGTCCTCCGTCGAACGCCCCGTCAGGTCGTACCCCCGCACCGCCAGGAAGCGCCGCAGCCTCGCCACGTCCGCGTCATGGTTCGCTCCGCCGCTTCCCACCGACGCACCCAGCCCGAACCCGAT
>NZ_JBSFXE010000071.1:0-23105 GCF_053595195.1 Kitasatospora sp. NPDC002522 | reverse complement strand
CACGCCGCCCTCGACCACTTCTGGCACCGCCTGGAACAACTAGTGCCCACAAACGAAACCGACCACTGAACCAGAACCCACCCCACCCCGCCCGGTCGAGCCGCGCCGCAGTTCACGGGCCGCCTTCACGGCCGACCTCACCGCTCCGTACAGACTCGTGGGGCTCGCGCGCACCTCCAGGACGCACCCACGATCTGACCGAGGACCTCACCGCCGACCGGAGGTCGCTGACCCGTGCTCGCGCCCGGTTGTTCCTTACCGGTCCGTGACGTGCGCGCTTCGCCGCCCTGATGCGGGGCCCCGCGTGGGTAGGGTCGCCCGACATGAGGATTCTGGTGACCGGTGGGGCCGGGTTCATCGGCTCGCAGGTGGTGCGGCAGCTGACGGCGGCCGGGTACGAGGTGCGGGTGGTGGACGCGCTGCTGCCCGCCGTCCACCCGTCCGGGCGGGTGCCGGCGCTGCCGGACGGCGTGGAGTTCCACCACGGCGACGTGCGCGACCCCGCCGCGGTGGAGGCGGCGCTCGACGGGGTGGCGGCGGTCTGCCACCAGGCGGCGATGGTCGGCCTCGGGCTGGACCTGGACGACGCCCCGGCGTACGCGGGCTGCAACGACCTGGGCACGGCGGTGCTGCTCGCCGCGATGGCCCGCCGCGGCGTCCGCGACCTGGTGCTGGCCGGTTCGATGGTGGTCTACGGCGAGGGGGCCTACCGCTGCCCGGAGCACGGTCCGGTCGCCCCGGGGCCGCGCCGCCCGGCCGACCTGGACGCGGCCCGGTTCGAACCGCCCTGCCCGCGCTGCGGCGTGCAGCTCCGCCCCGCCCTGGTCTCCGAGGACGCCCCGCCCGACCCGCGCAACGTGTACGCGGCCACCAAGCTCGCCCAGGAGCACCTGGCCTCCGCCTGGGCCCGGGCGAGCGGCGGCCGGGTCCTGACGCTCCGTTACCACAACGTCTACGGGCCCGGCATGCCCCGCGACACCCCGTACGCCGGGGTCGCCTCGCTGTTCCGCTCCGCTCTCGCCCGCGGCGAGGCCCCGCGGGTCTTCGAGGACGGCGGGCAGCGCCGCGACTTCGTCCACGTCACCGACGTCGCCGCCGCCAACCTCGCCGCCCTGGCCGCGCTCCCCGACCGCCTCCCGGGCACCGCGCGCGTCTACAACGTCGGCAGCGGCGAGGTGCGGACGGTCGGCGCGATGGCCACCGCCCTCGCCACCGCCTTCGGCGGGCCCGCCCCCGTCGTCACCGGCGACTACCGCCTCGGCGACGTCCGCCACGTCACCGCCGACTCCGCCCGCCTGCGCACCGAACTGGCCTGGCGTCCGCGGGTGGAGTTCGCCGACGGCATGAAGAAGTTCGCCACCGCCCCGCTGCGCGGCTGAACAGTGCCCCGCTGCGCGGCTGAACGTGCCCGGCCGCGGTCAGACGCCGGCCGCCGGGAGGGTGATCTCGAAGCAGCACCCGCCGGTGACGTTGTGCACGCGGGCCCGGCCGGCGTGCGCCTCGACGATGCCGCGGACGATCGCGAGGCCGAGGCCGGCGCCGCTGTCGGCGGTGCCGGTGGGGCCGTCGGCGGCCGGGCGGGGGGTGCGGGCGGAGGTGCCGCGCCAGCCGGTCTCGAAGACCCGGGGGAGGTCGGGCTCCGGGATGCCGCCGCAGCCATCGGTGACGGACAGCACCACCTCGTCGTCCTCCCGGCGGGCGGAGACCGCGACCACCCCGTCCTGCGGGGTGGAGCGGATCGCGTTGACCAGCAGGTTCCCGATCACCCGGGTGATCTCGCGGCTGTCCACCTCGATCGGCGCGGCCACGATCTGCCGCCCCTCCAGCCGGACCCCGCGCTGCTGGGCCAGCGGGTGCGCGCCGGCCAGCGCGTCGTCGACCAGGTCGTAGACGGAGACCCGGGACAGGCTCAGGGAGAGCGCGCCCGCCTGGATCCGGGAGAGCTCGAAGAGGTCGTCCACCATGCCGGTGAGCCGCTCGACCTCGGTGCGCATCCGCGAGAGGTACCGCTCGGGCGGATCGGCGACGCCGTCCTCCAGCGCCTCGGCCATCGCCCGCAGCCCGGCCAGCGGGGTGCGCAGGTCGTGCGAGATCCAGGCGATGAGTTCCCGGCGGGAGGCGTCCAGGGCCTGCTCGCGGGCCCGGGACTCGGCCAACCGGGCGCTCGTGGCCGCGAGTTCGGCGCTGACCTGGGCGAGCTCGCGGCCCAGCGGCCGCTCCGGCGGGGCGAAGCCGCGGTCGCTGCCGACGGTGCGCGCCGCCGCGGCCAACGCCCGCCCGCCGGCCACCAGTTGACGGCCGAGCAGGGCGGCGGTGAGCAGCGCGACCACCGAGGCCATGCACAGCACGGTGATCACCACGCCGAGGTCGTGGTGGGAGAGGAACATCGCCTGCGCGACCGCGAAGGTCCCGGAGGTCACGGCCAGCACGCTGACCACCGCGACGGTGAACAGCATCACCGCCAGCGAACGGCGGCGCAGCAGCCTGATCGCGGCGAACCCGGGCAGCCCGGCGGCGGCCGCGCCGAGTGCGGCGAACACGGCGATCAGCAGCAGGTCCTTCACCGCGCGCCCCCGTCCGCGGCCCCGCCGGCCGGGTCGTAGCGGTAGCCGACGCCCCACACCGTACTGATCAGCGTGGGCGCGCCCGGATCGTCCTCGATCTTCTCGCGCAGGCGCCGCACGTGGACGGTGACGGTGGACAGGTCGCCGAAGTCCCAGCCCCACACCCGCTGCATCAGCTCCTGCCGGGAGAACACCGTCCCCGGCTGCCGGAGCAGGAACGCCAGCAGGTCGAACTCCCGTGTGGTCAGCAGCAGTTCGCGCTCAGCGCGATGGGCACGGCGGGCCTTGGGATCGAGCGTGATGTCGCCGGAGCGGACCAGCCCCCCGGCGACCGAGGACGACGCGGTGCGGGCCCGGCGCAGCACGGACTGGACCCGCAGCACGAGTTCGCGCGGGCTGAACGGCTTGGTGACGTAGTCGTCGGCACCGAGTTCCAGGCCGAGGATCCGGTCCGACTCGTCGCCCTTGGCGGTCAGCAGCACCACCGGCAGATCGGGCCGCTCGGCCCGGGACCGGATCCGACGCAGCACCTCCAGCCCGTCCAGGCCGGGCAGCATCAGGTCGAGGACCAGCAGATCGGGGCGGTTCCGCTCGGCCAGGTCGAGGCCGCGCAGCCCGTCCTCGGCCCGGTCGACCAGGTGGCCGGCCCGGGCGAGGTACCCGGCCACCACCTCGCCGACGGTCGGATCGTCGTCGATCACCAGCACACGGGCAGGCTCCATCGGCACGACGGCGGAGGCGGGGGCAGGGCGCTCGTTCACCCACCCGAGAATACGAGCCCACCCGCCCGCCACCCGCCCCACCGACCCCCCGTTCGCGTTCCGTAAGGTCTCCCCCCTCCCCCGGCACCCGCCCCGCCGCCGCACCCGCCTTCGACCAACTCCCCGACTCCCGCCCCCGGCACCCGCCTTCACCTCCGCCCAAGCCCCCGACTCCCGCCCCGCCTTCACCTCCGCCCCCGTCACGCCTCTCTCTGCCCTCGCCTTCGACCAACTCCCCGACTCCCTCCCCCTCCCCCTCCCCCTCCTCCCCCACCCGCCGTACGGATTCCGTAAGGCCCCGCTTCGGCCCCGGCAGGCCACCGCGGCCCTAGCGTGGCGAGCGTGCTTGATTCCCCTTCCTCCCCTCCCGTGGACGTCGTCCTCCCCTGCCTGGACGAGGCGCAGGCCCTGCCGTGGGTGCTCGGCCGGGTGCCGGCCGGCTGGCGGGCGATCGTGGTGGACAACGGTTCGCGGGACGGCTCCGCCGACCTCGCCGCCGCGCTGGGCGCGACGGTGGTCACCGAGCCGCGGCGCGGTTTCGGCGCGGCCTGCCACGCCGGGCTGCTCGCGGCCACCGCCGACCTGGTCTGCTTCCTCGACTGCGACGGCTCGCTCGACCCGTCCCAGCTGCCCCGGGTGACCGGCCCGGTGGTGGCGGGCGAGGCCGATCTGGTGCTGGGCCGCCGGCGGCCCACCGCGTGGGGCGCCTGGCCGCCGCACGCCCGGCTCGCCAACGCGGTGCTGGCGCGCCGCCTGCGGTCGCTGACCGGCGCGCCGCTGCACGACCTCGGCCCGATGCGGGCGGCCCGCCGTGAGCGGCTGCTCGCGCTGGGCCTGGGCGACCGGCGTTCCGGCTACCCGCTGGAGATGGTGCTGTCGGCGCACGCGGCCGGGATGCGGATCGCCGAGACCTCCGTCGACTACCGCCCCCGGGCGGGCCGTTCGAAGGTGACCGGCACGGTGCGCGGCACCCGGCAGGCGGTCCGCGACATGCGGGCGGTGCTGGCCGCGCCGCCGCCGACCCTGCTGGTGATCGCCAAGGCCCCCCTGCCCGGACGGGTGAAGACCCGGCTGACCCCGCCGTTCACCCCCGAGCAGGCGGCCGACCTCGCCGAGGCGGCGCTCGCCGACACCCTGGAGACCCTCGGGCGCGTCCCGGCGGGCCGTCGCCTGCTGGTCCTGGACGGCGAGCCGGGCCGCTGGCTGCCGCCCGGCTGGGAGGTGCTGCCGCAGTGCGGGGGCGCCCTGGACCGCCGCCTGGTCGCCGCCTTCGCGCACGCCGCCCGCCTCGCCCCGGGCGCTCCGGCCCTGCTGGTGGGCATGGACACCCCGCAGTTCGACGCCGCGTCCCTGGCCGGCCCGCTCTCCCCGGCCGGACGCGCGGGCGTGGACGCCTGGTTCGGTCCCGCCGAGGACGGCGGCTTCTGGGCCCTGGGCCTGGCCCGACCCTCCGAGGCGCTGGCCCGCCGCCTGCTCGCGGACGTCCCGATGTCCACGCCGGACACCGGCCGCCACGTCCGGGAACGCCTCGCGGCAGCACAGTTGACGTGCCGTCAACTCCCGGCCCTGACCGACGTCGACCTCGCCGCCGACGCCCACCGCGTCGCCGCGCTCGCCCCGCACGGCCGTTTCGCCGCCCGCCTGCGCGCCCTCACCACCCCGCGCGGAGCCGCCCGATGACCGCCGCCACCCGCCTGCCCTCGGCGCACCCCGCGCCGCCCGGCCGCCCCTGGGAGGACGACCCCTTCGCGGAGGCCGTGCGCGCCGGTCGCGGACCGCTGTGGCTGCGCCGCGCCGACGGCAGCCGGCAGGTGCTCGACGTGGCGCGGTGGTGCGCGCCCGCCGCCGGTGCGGACCACAGCCTGCTGCTGCGCTGCACGGGGCTGTCCGCGCCGGTCCTGGACCTCGGCTGCGGGCCGGGCCGGCTGGTCGCCGAGCTGCTGGCGATGGGGGTGCCCGCACTCGGCGTCGACCTGTCGGGGGCGTCGGTGGACCACACCGTCCGGCTCGGCGGCCTGGCGCTGCGCCGCTCGGTCTTCGACCGGCTGCCCGCCGAGGGCCGCTGGGGCGCGGTCCTGCTCGCCGACGGCAACCTCGGCATCGGCGGCGACCCGACCGCCCTGCTGGCCCGCGCCGTGAGCCTGCTGGCGCCCGCCGGCCTGCTCCTCGTCGAGGTGGAACCCGAGGAGGTCGACGAGCACACCACCGTCCGGGTCGAGGGCCCGGGCGGCCGCCTCGGCCCGCCGTTCCGGTGGTCGCGCTGCGGCCGCGCCGCGATCCTGCGCCGCGCCCACCACCTCCGGCTCGCCGAGTCCGAGCACTGGACCTCGCACGGCCGGGCCTTCCTCGCCCTGCGCCGGGCGGCGCTCTGAACGAGGGCCGGTAGGTCAGCTGCCGCCCGGCTCCGAGTCGACCCACAGCGGGTGCTCGCGCTCCGCCCAGCTGCGGTCGACGTGGCCGGTGCGCATGCCGCGGCGGGACTCGGGGTCGCGGGCAGCCATCCACAGGTGGCCGGCCGTCACCGCGGCGACGCCGAGGGCGAACCAGTCGTGGACGAAGGTCGCGCCGGTGCGCCAGAGGGTGGGTGCCAGGTGGGTGAACCACATCAGCAGGCCGGTGCCGAGCATCACCAGCATCGCGCCGAGCGTCCACTGGGCGTACAGCTTCTGCCCGGCGTTGAACTTCCCGGCGGGGCGGCCGGGGACGCCGCGGCGCAGGCCGCGCAGCCAGGTGCGGTCGGCGCGGGTGAAACGGCCGAGGCGGACGGCGTCGCGGCGCATCGCGCGGGAGACCAGGCCGAGCAGCAGTGGGACCGGGAGCAGCAGGCCGCACCACTCGTGGACGGTCGCCACCAGCCGCCGGCGGCCGACGAGTTCGGCGAACGGTGGGAGGTAGAGGCAGGCGGCGGTGGCGAGACAGCCGAGCATCAGGGCGGCGGTGGCGCGGTGGACCCGGCGCTGCGCGGGGGTGAAGCGGCGGCGGTCAGCTGGTCGGGGCATCGTCGCGTCCGTTCGAGCGGCCGACCCAGGCGTCCACGTCGTAGCCGTACTGTTCCCAGTACCCGGGGCGCACCGTGTCGGTGACGGTGATCGAGGAGAGCCACTTCGCGGACTTGTAGAAGTACATCGGCGCGACGTACAGCCGCACCGGTCCGCCGTGGTTGTGGCTGAGCGGCTGGTCGCCGAGCTTGAGCGCCACCAGGACGTCGTCGCGCCGGGCCTGTTCGAGCGTCAGGCTCTCGGTGTACGCGCCGTCGAAGCAGCCGAAGCGCACCGCCCCGGCGGTCGACCGGACACCTGCGGCGTCCAGCAGTGCGGACAGCGGGACGCCTTCGAACGGGGTGGCGGGGACCCGCCAGCCGGTGACGCACTGCACGTCGTGGACGATCCGGCGCTGCGGCAGGGCCTGCAGGTCGGCGAGGCGGTAGCTGCCGGGGCGGTCGACCAGCCCGTCGACGGTGAGGGTGTAGTCGTCGGGTCCGCGGTCGGGCACCGAGGCGGTCACCGAGTAGTAGCGGAACCCGCCGCCGGGCAGCAGCCCGGACAGGCCGGTGGGGTCCTTGCTGACCACGCTGTCCTGGGCGCGCTGCAGCCACGGTCCGGCGGCGACGCCGGCCACGCCGAGCCCGAGCAGGCCCAGCACCACCCGCCGCCCGACGGGCGCGCCCCGGGTGCCACCCGCGTCGCCCGTCTCGTCCGTGTCGTCCCGGTCGTCCGCGCCGTACGTCTGCTCGTCCACGAGTGCGATTCGACCAGGCCCGGGGAGCGGAAGCCAGAGCCGTGGCCGAGACGTCAGCCTTTCGTCATCACCGGCGCGCGTCGCCCCTTCGTGGCCGCGGAAGCCCGTTCGCCCGTCGCCGTCGCCCGCTCGCGTCGGCCGCCCGTCATCGCCGTCGCGCGCCGTCTCCTCGTCGTCACGGCCGCGCATCCGCCCTTCGGCCTCACCCCGACCGCGTCAGCCTCTCGTCATCACCGGCGCGGCGCCCGCGGCCCGCCGCCGCGCCGCGGCCGCCGCCAGGACGATCACCAGCGCGCCGCCGTACGCGAGTTGCTGCACGTCGGAGCCGCCCGCCAGGTACAGCAGCTGCCCGGCGGCGGGCACCGCCAGCCATTCCCAGCCGCCGTCCAGCGCGGCCAGCGCCACCACCAGCAGCCCGTACCAGGGGTAGCCGGGGGCGGCGAGCAGCAGGGCCGTGCCGCTGACCTGCAGCGCGCCGTGCCACGGCCGGTCCGGGTCGCCGCGCCGCAGCACCCGCAGCACGACGGCGCCGAGCAGCAGCGCGGCCGCGGCCGGTGCGAGCGCGTCGGGCAGGACCAGGCGCAGCAGGCCGAAGCGGTCCAGGTGGCCCTGGTCGTAGCCCTCCTCGCGCAGGTAGCCGGGCAGGTAGCCGAGCACGGCGGGGCCGGAGGCGAGCAGGTACGGCAGGTAGGCGAGGGCGAACGCCCCGGCGGCGGAGGCGAGCAGCAGGCCGTCGGCGCGGGTGGGGCGGCGCGCGAGGACGCCGGAGAGCGCGCCGGGCAGGGCGAGCGCCGGGAGGAGTTTGACGGCGGTGGCCGCGCCGAGCAGCGCCCCGCCCGCGACCGGGCGGCGGCGGGCGGCGGCGGCCAGTCCGAGCACGGTGAGCAGCGCGCCGAGGGTGTCGACGTGCGCGTCGTTGACCGCCCAGACGGTGACGCCCGGGCACCAGGCCCACAGTGCGGCGCGCCGTCCGCCGCGGGTGACGGCGAGCAGCGCGCCGGTGGTGGCGACGGCGAGCAATGCCCCGGCGGCCTGGGCGCGCCGGACGCCGTCGCCGAACGGGTGCTGGGCGAGGAACCACAGTTCCGCGACCGGCGGGTAGACGGTGTGCACGGCCGGCCGGTTGATCCTGGTGCAGCCGCCGTCGGCGGTGCGCCGCTCGTCCCAGCCGGTGCACCGCCCGGACGGGAACAGCCCGCCGTCGCGCAGCCAGGCCAGCGCCGGGTCCGCGGGGGTGTGCGCGTACGGGGAGGTGCCGGCGGCCTGCACCCGGCCGTCCCACACGTACCGGTAGGCGTCGTCGCTGGTGCGCGGCGGGGCGAGCAGTCCGACGGCGGCGACCAGCACGCCGCCCGCCAGGACCAGGCGCGCCACCAGGCGGCGGGGCACCCGGCGCAGCAGGAGCAGCGCGAGGGCGAACAGCGCGGCGTCGGCGGCGTACCAGGCGTACAGCGGGGTGCGGTCGCCGAGCGTCCCGCCGCGGGTCACGGTGAGGGCGAGGCAGCCGGCCAGGGCGGCGACGGCCAGGGCGCAGGGCAGGGTGCGGCGTACGGTCACCCGGCCACCTTGGCGCACCGCGGGCCGCCGACCGCGCCGGGCGCCGCCGCCGTTCGGATTCCGTAAGCACGCCGCAGCGCTGATCGGGGCCCCGCGGGCGCTTCGATGGTGGCGTGGACCCCAACCCTTCCTCCGGCCCCGCGCCCTCGCCGCCCGGGCCTTCCGCAGCGCCGTCCCGCCCGTCCGCCCTGCGCCGGCTCGACCGGCCGCTGCCCGCCCCGCCCGAGGCGCTGCGCCGCGGACCGTTCCGGGCGGGGGCGTTCCGCTCGCCCGCGCACGGGCCGCGCACCGCGGTGGTGGTCGGCCGGTGGCTGGGCGCGGCGCTGTTGGTGTGCTTCGCCACCGGTCTGATCAGCCATCTGTTGCAGGACCCGCCGGGCTGGTTGACGGGGCGTCTGCCGTCCCGGCCGGTGGACGGCTACCGGATCACCCAGGGGCTGCACGTGATCAGCGGGCTGGCGGCGATCCCGCTGGCCGGGGTGAAGCTGTGGGCGGTCTACCCCCGGCTGTTCGAGTGGCCGCCGGCCCGCAGCGTGGTGCACGCGCTGGAGCGGCTGTCGATCGCGGTGCTGGTCGCGGCGGTGCTGCTGGAGCTGTTCACCGGCCTGCTGAACACCCTGCAGTGGTACCCGTGGCCGTTCCCGTTCCGGCAGACCCACTACTGGCTGGGCTGGACGGCGACCGGCGCCCTGCTGGTGCACCTCGCGGTGAAGGCCCCGCAGCTCGCCGCGCACTGGTGGCGCTCGGCCGCACCGCCGCTCGCCGAGCGCCGGGCGCTGCTGGCCGCCACCGCGGCGGCGGTCGGCGCGGTCACCCTGACCACCGCCGGGCAGAGCGTGTCGTGGCTGCGTGCCGTCGACCTGTTCGCGCCGCGCCGCCCGGACCGCGGCGAGACCGGTCTGCCGGTCAACCGCACCGCCGTGCAGGCGGGCACCACCGCCGTCCCGGCCGACTGGCACCTGACGGTGGACGGGCCCGGCGGCTACCGGATCGACCTGGCCGGGCTGCGCGCCCTGCCGCAGGTCACCGCCCGGCTGCCGATCGCCTGCGTGGAGGGCTGGAGTGCGAGCGCCCACTGGACCGGCGTGCGGCTGCGCGACCTGCTGGACCGGGCGGGCATCCCGCGGGGCAGCACGGTGCGGATCACCTCGCTGGAGGAGTCCGGCCCGTACCGGGTGACGGAGATGCCCGCCGCGTACGCGGACGACCCGCTCACCCTGCTCGCCCTGGCCGTCAACGGACGGGAACTGACGCCGGATCACGGCTACCCGGCGCGGATCATCGCCCCCGACCGGCCCGGCGTGCTGCAGACCAAGTGGGTCGCCCGGATCGAGGCGCTCTGAGATGCCCACCGCCACCGCCCCGGCGGACCCTTCACCCGCCACACCCGCGCCGGCGGCCTCCTCGCCCGCCCTCCCCGTCCCGACCCCCGACCGAATCGAGGTGCACTGAGATGCGGATCCTCCGCGCCGCCCTGCTCGTCGGCGGCCTCGCCCTGCTGGTGTGCGGCCTGGTCGGGCTGCTCACCGACCCGTACATCACCGACCCGTTCGGCGTGCTGCTGTGGGCGGCGGCCGTGGTGGTCCTGCACGACGGCCTGTGGCTGGCGTTGGTCTGCGCCGTCGGCGCGGCGCTGGTCCGGACACCGGTGCTGCGCGGCTGGCTGGTCGTGGCGGCGGCGGTCAGCGCCGTGGCCGTCCCGGCGGTGCTCCGGGCCGGCGACGACCACGGCAACCCGTCGCTGCTGCCGCTGCCGTACCTGCGCAACTGGCTGCTCTTCCTGGCCGCCACCGCCGCGGTGGCCGTCCTGCTGGGCCTGGCCGGGCGGTGGCGCCGACGGTCCGTCAGCGGTCGGGAACCCCGGGCAGACCGGTCGTGAGTCCGTCCAGCGCGTGGGAGCACAGGCAGTCCCGGGTCTCCGGCAACGCCTCCAACGCCGCGAACAACACCGTCCGCAACCGGTCGACATTACGACCGAACACCTCCAACACCTCCGCATGCGTCACCCCCGCACCCGCCTCCACCCCCGCATCCAGATCCGTCACCAACGCCAACGACGTGTAACACAACCCCAACTCACGAGCCAGCACCGCCTCCGGATGCCCCGTCATCCCCACCACCGACCAACCGTTCCCCGCAAACCACCGCGACTCCGCCCGCGTCGAGAACCGCGGACCCTCCACCACCACCAACGTCCCCCCGTCCACCGCCTCCCACCCCAACCCCCGCGCCGCCCCCAACGCCACCCCACGCCCCACCGGACAGTACGGATCCGCCACCGACACGTGCACCACCTCCGGCACCGACCCGTCCGCCAACGGCACCCCGTCATAGAACGTCTGCACCCGCCCCGACGTCCGATCCACGAACTGATCCGGCACCACCAACACCCCCGGCCCCAACTCCACCCGCAGACCCCCCACCGCACACGGCCCCAACACCTGCCGCACCCCCAACGCCCGCAACGCCCACACATTCGCCCGATAGTTGATCCGATGCGGCGGCAACCCGTGCCCCCGACCGTGCCGCGGCAGGAACGCCACCCGCCGACCCCCCACCTCCCCCACGAACACCGCATCACTCGGCACCCCGTACGGCGTCTCCACCCGCACCTCCACCACCTCCTCCAACAACGCGTACAACCCCGACCCCCCGATCACCCCGACATCCGCGCGCAACTCCACCGCCACCGCCTCCTCCTCGCTCGACGTCCTCTCGCCGCCACCCTAGGGACGCGCCCCGCCCGAACCCCCGGACCACGCCTTACGAATCCCTCACGTCGCGTCGCGGCGAACCGCCCGCGCGGTCAGGACGCCCTGAACGGCAGCCGGTTCATCGCCTCCGGCAGGCTCCGCAGCGCCTCCGGCAGGCTCGGGGCCAGCCCGCCGAGGCGGGCGGCGAGGGCGGCGAGGCGGGTCGGCGGGGCGCTCGGTGTCGGTGGGAGCGCGGCGAGCGCGGCGAGGGTGAGCAGGGCCGCGTCGGCCGGCGGCGTGTCCGCGGGGGCGTGCACCGCCGCGGCCGCGGCCTCGCGGACGGCCAGCACGGCGCCGGCGTCGACGATGGTGACGCGTCGTTCGGGGGCGACCAGCGCGGGGCGGTCCTCGACGGCGAGGGTGCCGCGAGCGGCGAGCTGCTCCTCGACGGCGCGCAGCGTCCGGTCGCGGTCGCGCAGCAGCAGCGGCCGCCACCCGCACCCCGGCGCCGGGGGCCGCTCGCGGGCGTCGTCCAGCACCGGATCGTCGCAGCGCGCCGCACCGGTGTCGTGGATGCTTCCGTCGCTCTCCGTCAGGATCCCTCGCAGGGCGAGCTCGGTGACGACGGCGGCGCGCACCAGGAAGCCGGCCCGGCCGCGGTTGAACGGCCCCAGGACGGCGTCGTCGTAGGCGAGCAGGTACATGCGGTACGGCAACGGATCGGTCACGGCAACGACGTTACCGTCCGGTCGGGTTGGGCTGATCGGCCGGTAAGACGACCGGCCCTGGGCCTCAGGGAGGAGTCGGCGGCGGAGCCTCGTCGGGGAGGACCGCCCGCGTCTCCTCCTTTGGATCGACGGCTTTCCGGCCGCGCACCGGCCCCGGCCGGAGCGGTCGGGCCCGCGCAGCCCCCGTCACCTGCCCGATATCGACCGGATATAGATCGTGCAGGTGCACTACCGGCCATGACACCTTTCCCGGCGCTCGTGACCGACGCCCCGGCCGGTGCTCGAAGCGGCCCCGAAGCGGAGCGGCGCGCCCCGTTCACTCGGCATCCCGCCCGCCAATACCCGTCCGCAAGAAGCGCACTGACAGATCGTCAGAAGTTCAACATTACCGGCCGGGTGGTGAGACACCGTGTGCCTGAACCCTGTTGAATGGTCGCGTGTGAGCGGACGGTAACAAGACGGACACGGGTCAACGGGGGGCCATCGTGGGTCGGATCATGTTCAGAGTGCTGGGACCGCTGGACGCGGAGTTCGCCGGTCGGCGGATCGCGTTGGGCGGGGCCCGGCAGCGTACGGTGCTGGCGATGCTGTTGCTCGCCCGGGACCGGGTGGTCTCGGTGGAGAGCCTGGTGGAGGCGGTGTGGCCGTCCGGTGCGCCGGCCACCGCGCGCAACCAGGTGGCGATCTGCGTGGCCAAGCTGCGCAAGGTGTTCAAGTCCGCGGCCGGGACGGACGACCTGATCCGCACCGAGCATCCGGGCTACCTGCTGGCGCTCGGCGAACACCGCCTGGACGCCGCCGAGTTGGACGGCTGGGTGCAGGCCGCCCGGCATGCCGCGCGGGGCGGCCGGCTGTCCGAGGCGCAGACGCTGGTCGAGGAGGCGCTCGGGCTGTGGCGCGGCCGGGTACTGGAGGGGATGACCGCCCCCCGGCTCACCGCGGCGGCCGCCCGGCTGGACGAGCGGCGGCTCGAACTCGTCGAGGAGCGAGCCGAGTTGCAGCTGCAGCTGGGCCGGCACCGGATGCTGGTCGGCGAGCTGGCGGCACTGGTGAAGGAGCACCCGCTGCGCGAGCAGACCCGGGCCCAGCTGATGCTCGCGCAGTACCGCAGCGGCCAGCGCGCGGAGGCCCTGGAGGTGTTCCGGCAGGGCCGTCAACTGCTGGTGGAGGAGCTGGGGTTGGAGCCCGGTTCGGCGCTCCAGGCGATGCACGACCTGATCCTGCACGACGAGCCGGAGCCGGCCCGCCGCCAGCTGCCGCCCGGCGTCCAGTCGACCGGCCAGGTGCCGGCGCAGCTGCTGGCCGACGTCGCCGACTTCACCGGCCGCACCAGCGAACTCGGCTGGCTGGACCGGGCGCTGGAGGAGGACGGCGGGCCGCGCCGCCCGCTGCGGGTGGCCGCGATCACCGGGATGGCGGGGATCGGCAAGACCGCGCTGGCCCTGCACTGGGCGAACCGGGCGGCCCACCGCTTCCCCGACGGCCAGCTCTACGCCGACCTGCGCGGCTGGGACGGCAGCGGCCCGCCGGCCTCCCCGGGCGATCTGCTCGGCGGCTTCCTGCGTGCCCTGGGCGTACCGGAGTTGCGCATCCCCCCGGACCCGGACTCCCGCGCGGCGCTGTTCCGCAGCGTGCTCAGCGGCAAGCGGGTGCTGATCGTGCTGGACAACGCCCGGTCCTTCGCCCAGGTCCGGCTCCTGCTGCCCGGCCGCGGCCGCTGCTGCGTGCTGCTCACCGGCCGGGACGTCCTGGACGACCTGACCGGGGACTTCGCGGTGCAGCGGCTGTCGCTGGCCACGCTGGACGAGGCGGACGCGGCGGCGCTGCTGGGCCGGATCGCCGGCCCGGGGCGGCTGGCCGCCGACCCGGAGGCGACCGAGCGGCTCGGCGCGCTGTGCGACCGGCTGCCGCTGGCGCTGCGGATCGCGGCCGCCCGGCTGGTCGCCAAGCCGCACTGGTCGGTGCGTTCGCTGGTGGACCGGTTGGAGAACCGGCACCGTCGGCTGGACGAGCTCAGCCCGGGCGGCGGCGGGGTGCGGGCCGGTTTCACGCCCAGCTACCTGGCGCTGACCCCGGCGGCGGCCCGGCTGTTCCGGCGGCTCGGGCTGCTGCCCGGCTCGGAGTTCTCGCCCTGGGCGGCCGCCCGGCTGCTGGACTCCGACCTGTGGCAGGCCGAGACGCTGCTGGAGCAGCTGGTCGACGCCCGGTTGCTGGAGGCCGCCCCGGGACCCCCGGACGGCGACACCCGCTACCGGCTGCCCGAGCTGCTGCGGCTGTTCGCCCGGGAGCGCGCCGCGGCGGAGGAGAGCGGCGCGGAGCGGGCCGGGGCGCTGCGCCGGGTGCACGGCGGACGGCTCGCCCTCGCCGGAGCGGCCCGCCGGGAGCTGCCCGGCGGCCCCTCGCCGGGTCGGGACGCGGGGAGCCCGCCGGCCATTCCGGCGTGAACGCCGGACGTCCGGAAAGCGCTCGGGGCACACAACCGGAATTGACCCGACCGTGATGTCCCGCACCACCCTCGCGGCGTATGCGACGGGTTGTCAAGAGGCATATGCGGCAACGAAATCGAGACGATATTTGGAGAACAACCGGTCGGGTTAGCATCGCGGTGCACATCTGCTCGATGTCGACATACAACGGGGTATCTGCATGGAGTTCCGCGTGCTCGGGCCGGTCGAGGCCTACCAGGGGGACGCCAGAGTCCCCCTCTCCGGTACGAAGATAAACACCGTGCTCGCCGCACTCCTGCTGGCCAGGGGACGGGTGGTTTCCAGCGAGCGGCTCAGCCGCTCGCTCTGGGGATGGAATCCACCCGCGACGATGAACGCGCAGATCTACACGTACATCTCCCGGTTACGCAAGCACCTGGGCGCGGGGGTCTCGCTCAGCCGCCGGCAGCCCGGGTACGCGCTCGATCCGCGCGGGTCGTGGATCGACGCGGTCGAGTACGAGCGCCTCGACCGGCTCGGCCGGCAGGCGCTCGCCGACCGGCAGCACCGGCGGGCCAGTGAACTGCTGCACGCGGCGCTCGAGTTGTGGCGCGGCCTGCCGTTGGCGAATACCACCGACTTTCTGTTGGAGGCCGAGGTGCCGCAATGGGAGGAGGCCTGGGCGGCCACCATGGAATCCCGGATCGAGGCGGATCTGGCGCTCGGCGAGCACCGCGAGCTGATTTCCGAACTCACCCGGCTGGTGGCCTCCTATCCGCTCCGGGAACGGCTGCGGGTGCATCTGATGACCGCGCTGTTCCGCGCCTCCCGGCAGGCCGACGCCCTGGCCGTGTACCGGGACTGCGTGGCGGTGCTGCGCGAGGAGTTGGGCGTCGACCCGGGTCCGGAACTGCGCGAGGTGCACCGGCAGATCCTCGGCGGGGTGCTGCTCACCCCGCCGACCGCGCCGGTGGAACTGGCCGCCCCGCACCCCGTCGACTCCGTCCCCTCGATGCTGCCCGCGGACTCCACCGACTTCACCGGCCGGGCCGAGTCGCTGGCCGAGGTGGTGCAGGAGCTGTCCGGTGCGCCGGCGCCGCTCGGCCGGGCCCGCCACCACCGGGTGGTGGTCACCGGCATGTCCGGCATCGGCAAGTCGGCCCTCGCGCTGCGCGCCGCCCACCGGTTGCGCGGCGACTTCCCCGACGGGCAGCTCTACGCCGACCTGGTCGGCCCGGACGGCGAGCCCAAGGAGCCCGCCGAGATCCTCCGGGTGTTCCTGCCCGCCCTGGGGGTGCCGCAGCACGCGGTGCCGTCGACCCTGGACGAGCGGGTGCAGGTCTACCGGCGGCTACTGGACGACCGGCGGGTGCTGGTGGTGCTGGACGGCGCGGTCGGCGAGGCGCAGGTCCGTCCGCTGCTGCCGAGCGGCTACGACTGCCGCACCATCATCACCAGCCGGCTGCCGCTCAGCACCCTGGAGGGCGTCGAGCTGGTCCGGCTCGGCCCGCTCGACCCGACGGAGGGCCTGGACCTGCTGGCCGCCGTCGCCGGTCCGCACCGGATCGCCGCCGAACCGGACGCCGCCGCCGAACTGGTCGAGCTCTGCGACCGGTTGCCGCTGGCGCTGCGGATCTGCGGCGCCCGGCTGGCCGCCCGCCCGCAGTGGCGGCCCGGCCGCATGCTGGCCCGGCTCAGACCCGAGGAGCACCGCCTCGACGAGCTGCGCCACGGCGACCTGGACATCCGCGAACCGCTGCAGTCCAGCTACGACACGCTCAGCCCGGCCGCCCTGGCGGTGCTGCGCAGGCTGGCCCAGCTGCCCAGCACCCGGTGCAGCACCGCGCAGGTGGCGGAGCTGCTGGAGGCCGAGGAGTGGCACGCGGAGGAGCTGTTGGACGAGCTGGTGGACTCCCGGCTGCTGGAGCTCGCGGGTGTCGCCGAGGACCACCAGCTCAGTTTCCAACTCACCCCGCTGGTCAGGCTGTTCGTCCGGGAGAGATCGGCCGGAGCGTACCCGGCCGGTACCGTCCGGAGCTGACCGCGGGTCAGCTCTGCTGCGTTCCTCCGCCGCCGGGGCGGTCGCCGATCGCGTGGGCGCCGCCGTCGACGTGCACGATCTCCCCGGTGGTGGCGGGGAACCAGTCCGACAGCAGGGCGACGCAGGCCCGGGCGACCGGGTCGAAGCGCTCGCCGTCCCAGCCCAGCGGCGCCCGCACGTTCCACTCGTCGGCGACGGCGAGCCCGTCGTCGCCGATCGAGGCGGCGGCGGTGGTCTTCAGCGGTCCGGCCGCCACCAGGTTGACCCGGATCCCGCGCGGGCCGAGGTAGGACGCCAGGTAGCGGGCGCAGGACTCCAGGCCGGCCTTGGCCACGCCCATCCAGTCGTAGTCGTACCAGGCCCGGGTGGCGTCGAAGTCCAGGCCGACGATGCTGCTGCGCTCGGAGAGCAGCGGCAGCACGGCGCGGGTCAGCGACTGCAGCGAGTACGCGGAGACCTGGACGGCGCGGGACACCTCCTCCCACTCGGCGGTGAGGAAGCCGCCGCCGAGCGCGGTGGCCGGGGCGTAGGCCACCGAGTGCAGCACGCCGTCCAGGTGGTCGACGTGTTCGCCGACCCGCTCGGCGAGGCTGGCGAGGTGGGCCCGGTCGGTGACGTCCAGTTCGACGACCGGGGGCGGCTCGGGCAGGCGGCGGGCGACCCGCTCGACCAGGCTGAGCCGTCCGAAACCGGTGAGCACCACCTCGGCGCCCTGCTCCTGGGCGAGCCGGGCGGTGTGGAAGGCGATCGAATTCGTGGTGAGCACGCCCGTGACCAGGATTGTCTTGCCCTTGAGCAGATCCATATTTTCTCTCTATCCGAGAAGATGTCCGAAAGGGTGGGCCCCGCGCGGGACTTCCGGCTCGTATGATCGGACCAGGCCGGTCGACCGCGGGTACCCGCACCGGGAAAGGGAAGAAATGCTGCTGCTTGACATCGCCGGGATCTTCTGTCTGCTCCAGGGAATCGCGCCGCTGGTCCAGAAAATGGCCGGCCAGGATCCGAAGCAGAGCTTCTTCATCGTGAACCAGTATTCCGACTACCAGCCACTGCCGAGCATCGCCCTGATCGTCCTCGGCGTGCTGCTGATCGGCACCGCCCGGGTGCTGCGCAAGTCCCGCAAGTAGTCGCGCAGGCCACCGCGGCCGGGCCGGGCAGGATGCCCGGCCCGGCCGCGGACGTCTCAGCGCACCGCGCGGTGCACCAGGTCGACGACGGTGGCCACGACCCGCGACTCCTGGCCCTGGAAGTAGAAGTGCCCGCCGTCGAAGGCGAACTGGCTGCTCCCACCGGTGGTCAACTCGCCCCAGGCGGTGGCGAGTTCCTCGGTCACCGCGGTGTCGGTACGGCCCCGCAGCACCGCCACCGGGGTGGCGACCGGCGCGGCGCCGACCGGCCGGTGGGCCTCCGACAGCCGGTAGTCCGAGCGGATCATCGGCAGCAGCAGGGCCCGCAGGTCCGGGTCGTCCAGCGCCGCACTGCCGCTGCCGGACTGCCGCCGCACCTCCTCCACCAGCTCGTCGTCCGGCGCCGCGTGCAGCGTGCCGGGGCCCAGCCGGTGCGGGGCGCCGCGCCCGGAGGCGATCAGCAGCCGGGGCCGGTGCCCCGCCGCCTCCAGCCTGCGGAGCACCTCCAGGGCGATCGAGGCGCCCATGGAATGGCCGAACAGCACCACCGGACGGCTGAACAGCGGGGCGAGCGCCTCGGCCAGCGCATCCGCCAGCACCGCCATGTCGTCGACCAGCGGCTCGGCGAACCGGTCCTCCCGGCCCGGGTACTGCACCACGTGCAACTCCACCTCGCGGGGCAGCAGTTCGTGCCACGCGCGGTAGAAGCCCGCCGAGCCCCCGGCGTGCGGCAGCAGCACCAGGTTGACCGCCGCGGCGGCGCTGGGCCGCCGGCAGCGCGTCCAACGCGCCGTCAGACCGGCGCCGAGCGTCTCCATCAGGCCTTCGCCTCGCCCATCGCCGCCACCAGCGAGGCCGGCCGCAGGTCGGTCCACTCGCGCTCCACGTACGCCAGCGCGTTCTCCCGGCTCTCCGGGCCGAACACGGCGCGCCAGCCCGCCGGGACGGCGGCGAATTCCGGCCACAGCGAGTGCTGGAGTTCGTCGTTCACCAGCACCAGAAAGCTGCCGTCGTTGTCCTCGAACGGATTGGTCATGATGGGTACCGATTTCCTTTCCGGGGTTTTCCTTGAACTCGAAGTCGGCGCATCCGCTCCGACCCTAGCCTTCGGCCGCCAGCGCGGCAATTGCTTTCCCGATTTCCGCCATGATTTCCGGACGGGAGATTTCCTCGTGCGCTGCGGAGAGTTCCCGCAGAGTTGTCCGGCCGGTCACGTACGGCGCCCAGCGCGCATGGTCGCGGCGCTCGTCGACCGTCCAGTCGGCGGCCCGGAAGAACAGCAGGTCGCCGTCGAACCGGCGCGGCCGGGAATTCAGCAGCGCGCGGCTGGTCGACAGGTAGGTGTCCAGGACCGCGCCGGCGGCGTCGTCCTCGGCCCGGCCCAGTTCGCCGAGCTCGGCCCGCACCAGTTCCAGCGCCCGCTCCCGGGTCCCGGGCTCCGCCGGGTCGCCCAGCTCCGGGCCGAAGGCCTCGGCGAACACCTGGTCCTCCGTCACCTCCGCGCCGCCGGCGGCCGGGTAGGAGTCGAGCAGCGCCAGCAGCTCCACCGCCTGCCCGCGCTCGCGCAGCAGCACCGCCACCTCGTGCGCCAGGTTGCCGCCCGCCGACCAGCCCAGCAGCCGGTACGGGCCCTGCGGGCGCAGCTCGGTGATCCGCGCCGCGTAGCCCGCCGCCAGCTCCGCCAGGTCCGCCGAGCGTGCCGCGCCCGCGTCGGTCAGGGCCGGGGACTGCAGCCCGTACACCGGCTGCCCGGCCGGCAGGCCGCCCAGCAGGCCCGCGTAGCACCAGCTCAGGCCGGCGCCCGGCGGCAGGCAGAACAGCGGCGGCAGGTCGCCGCCGGTGCGCAGCGCCAGCACCGGCTCCAGGCCGTCGGACGCGGCCCGCCGCTCGGCGAGCACGGCGGCCAGCGCGGCGGGCGTCGGGGCGGCGAAGACGGTGCGGATCGACAGCTCCGCGCCGAGGGCCGCCCGGATCCGCTGCACCAGCCGGGTCGCCGACAGCGAGTGCCCGCCGCGGTCGAAGAAGCCGTCCTCGGGGCCGATCCGGTCCACGCCCAGCACCTCGGCGAAGACCGAGCAGAGCAGCTGCTCGACGGCGGTCCGCGGGGCCCGGTCCGGGCCGCCCGCGCCGAACTCCGGGGCGGGCAGGGCGCGCCGGTCGAGCTTGCCGTTGAGGGTCACCGGCAGCTCGTCCAGCAGCACGAACGCGGCCGGCACCATGTAGCCGGGCAGCGCCGCCGCCATGCCGTCGCGCAGCGCGTCCGGCTGCGGCGCGGCGGCCGCGTCGTCCGGGACCAGGTAGCCGACCAACCGGCCCTCCCCGCCGCCGTCCTGACGGACCACCACGCGGGCCTGCGCCACGCCGGGCAGCCGGTTCAGCACCGACTCGATCTCGCCGAGCTCGATCCGAAGGCCGCGGATCTTCACCTGGTCGTCGGTGCGGCCCAGGTACTCCAGCACCCCGTCCGCCGTCCACCGGACCAGGTCGCCGGTGCGGTACATCCGCTCCCCCGCGCCGCCGTACGGGTCGGCCAGGAAGCGCTCGGCGGTGAGCCCCGGCCGGCCCAGGTAGCCGCGGGCCAACTGGACGCCCGCGAGGTACAGTTCGCCGGCCGCGCCGGGCGCCGCGGGGCGCAGCGCCGCGTCCAGCACGTACACCCGGGTGTTGTGCACCGGCCGGCCGATCGGGACCGGGTCCTGCCCGGGCAGGCAGTCCCAGTGGGTGACGTCCACGGACGCCTCGGTCGGCCCGTACAGGTTGTGCACGGGTGCGCCCAGCAGTTCCAGCGCCCGGTCCTGCACCGCCGTCGGCAGCGCCTCGCCGCTGCACACCACCCGGCGCAGCACGCCGGCGCAGGCCGCCGCGGTGGGCTCCTGGACGAAGACGTCCAGCATCGACGGGACGAAGTGCACGGTGGTGACGCGCTCCGCGGCGATCAACTCGGCCAGGTACGCCGGGTCGCGGTGCCCGCCGGGGCGGGCCACCACCAGGGCGGCGCCGGTCAGCAGCGGCCAGAAGAACTCCCACACCGAGACGTCGAAGCCGAACGGGGTCTTCTGCAGCACCCGGTCGTCCGCGCCCAGCCGGTAGCGCTCCTGCATCCAGCGCAGCCGGTTGACGATGCCCAGGTGCGGCACGCCGACGCCCTTCGGCACGCCGGTCGAGCCCGAGGTGTAGATCACGTACGCCAGGTGGCGCGGGTCGAGCGCCGCGGTCCGCTCGGCGTCGGTCAGCGGACCGGCCGGCAGCTCCGCCAACTCCCGTTCCACCTGCGGGTCGTCGAGCACCAGCGGCTTGACGTCCGCGGCGGCGGGCAGCGCCTCGGCGGTGCGGGCGTCGGCCAGCACGCAGGCCGGTCGGGCGCCCTCCAGCATCAGGGCGATCCGGCCCTCGGGCAGCTCCGGGTCGATCGGCAGGTACGGCGCGCCGGCCTTGAGCGCCGCCAGCAGCGACACCACCATCGCGGTGCCCCGGTGCAGCGCGACCGCCACCGGGCGGTCCGGTCCGGCGCCGCGCTCCACCAGCGCGCGGGCCAGCCGGTTGGCACGGGCGTGCAGCTCCGCGTAGTCCAGCCGGGTGCTGCCGGCGACCAGCGCGGGCGCCTCGGGCGAGCGCAGCGCCTGCTCCTCGAGCATCGCGGTCAGCGTGGTGTGCGGCAGCGGGTGGGTGGTGTCGTTCCACTCCTCCAGCACCCGGAGCCGCTCCGGCTCGGACAGCAGGTCCAGCTCGGCGATGGTGAGTTCGGGGCGCTCGGCGGCGGCGGCCAGGATCCGGTGCAGCCAGGCGGCCAGTCGCTCGGCGGTCGCCCGGTCCACCACGTCGGGGCGGTGGTCCAGCCGGAACCGCAGCCGCTCGCCCGGCAGGCCGAGCAGCGTCACCGCGTAGTGGGTGGCGTCCCGCGCCTCCATGTCGGTGATCTCCACCCCGCCCGCCAGCTGCGGCGCGGCCGCCGCGCCCAGCGGGTAGCTCTCGAACACCGTGGTGGTGTCGAAGAGTTCACCCAGTCCGGCCCCGGCCTGGATGGCCGCCAGCTGGACGTGCTGGTGCGGGGTCAGCCCGCTCTGCCGCCGCTGCACCTCGGTCAGCAGCCCGGCCAGGGTGTCCGAGGGCCGCCAACTGACGCGCACCGGCAGGGTGTTGATCAGCAGGCCGACCATCGTCTCGACGCCGGGCAGCTCCGGCGGGCGGCCGGAGACGGTGCCGCCGAACACCACGTCCTGCCGCCCCAGGTGCTGGCCGAGCACCAGGCCCCAGGCCGCCTGCACCACGGTGTTCACGGTCCAGCCGTGCCGCCGCGCCGTGGTGGTCAGCCGGGCCGTCGCCTCCGGCGACAGCTCCGACTCCAGGGTCTCCGGCAGGACGGCCGCCGCGCCCGAACGGCCCGCGCCGAGCAGCGCCGGCTCGGCCAGCCCGGCCAACTCCCGCTGCCAGGCGGCGAGGGCGGCCGGCTCGTCCTGCCGGGCCAGCCACGCCAGGTAGTCGCGGTAGGGCGCGGCCCGCCGCATCCCGGTGTCGTCCCCGGCGCGCTCGTACAGCTCGAACAGGTCGTCCAGCAGGACCGGCACCGACCAGCCGTCGACCAGGATGTGGTGCAGCGTCAGCAGCAGCCGGAACCGCGCGCCCGGCAGCCGCACCAGCACGAAGCGCAGCAGCACGTCCTCGTCCAGCACGAAGCGGTGCGCCCGCTCGGCGTCCTTCAACGCCTCGAACGCCGCCTCCCACTCGCCCTCGGCGGTCAGGTCCACCTCCCGCCACGGCACCTCCACCGACCGGCGCACGACCTGCACCGGCCGGTCCATGCCCTCGTGGACGAAGAGCACCCGCAGGTTCGGATGCCGGCGCAGCAGCGCGGCGGCGGCGCCGCGCAGCTGCTCGGCGTCGAGCGCGCCGCGCAGTTCCACGGCGAGCTGCACCGTGTACACGTCCGGCCCGTCGGAGTCGAACAGGGTTTGGAAGAGCAGCCCGTGCTGGAGCGAGGAGAGCGGGAGCACGTCCTCGATCGGACTCTGAGCGGTGGTCATGGTCGCAGCGGGTCCTTTACTTCCTCAGCTTGGCTTCGAGCAGGTCGATGTGCTGTTGGGACAGCCCAACCAGCGTCAGGTCGGACGGCGTCAGCCCACCCGCGTCCGGGTTCTCCGCGTGGGTGTGGATCGCGCGCAGCGCCTGCTGCCACAGCTCGGCCAGGCGCTCGACCTCCGCGCGGTCGAAGAGCGCCGCCGGCCACGCCAGGTCGATCGTCAACCGGGGCCCGTCGGGCCCGTCGTAGGTCGCCGCGTTGATCTCCAGCGCGTGCCCGAAGGGCATCTCCGCCTCACCCAGCGCCGCGCCCTCGCCGACCTCGCCGACCGAGATCCAGTGGTGGTCGGTTCCCTCGGCGGTGTCGGCGGTGAAGCGGCCGAGGTAGTTGAAGCCGAGGTGCGGTGCGGGGTGGGCGAGGCGGGGTGCGGTGTCGGGGTTGAGGTGGCGGAGC
>NZ_JBSFXE010000070.1:0-23407 GCF_053595195.1 Kitasatospora sp. NPDC002522 | reverse complement strand
CCGGGCGGCGCGGGGGGGGGGGGGGGGGGCGCGCGCCCCCCCCCCCCCCCCGCCGAGGGGGAGCTCGGTGCCATCAGCAGGCGCGGCCCGTCGTGACGCCGGTCGGCTGGGTGACGTTCACGTACTCGGTGGTGTCGGGGGTGAGCAGGTGCGTGGTGGTGACCGCGTACACCACGGTCTGGTACTCCACGTACAACGCCCAGCTCTCGTTCGGGTTGAGGGTGACCTCGACGCCGTAGGTCTTGGCGATCGACGTGTTCAGCTTGGTGCCGATGCTGGCGGTGAGCACCTCCATCGCGTCGGCCGAGATGTTGGTGCTGGTCTCGAAGGAGACCGTGTACGTGGCGGACTCGGAGATCTTCTGCGGCGACTGCGAGGAGTTGCGGTAGCAGTTCTGCCGCACCTCCCAGAGCTGCCCGGCACTCCAGACCCGGACGCCGGGGGTGCCGGTGCCGTTGCCGCCGCCGTAGCTCACCGGAATTCCCGGGGCGGCGGGGACCGGGGTCGGGGTCCGCTTGCCGACCACGACCACCGTGGGGAGCTGGGGGATCGGGTCGCCGACGTTGCCCTCGCTCAGGTCGAAGGAGCCGTCGCCCCCGCCGCTGCCACCGCCGACGTCGCCGCCGCCTCCGTCGCCCCAGGGGTCGCCCCCGTCGTCGACGCAGTCGGTCTGGTTGTCGTCGTAGCAGGAGTCGGCGTACGCGTGGTGCGGTGCGACGACGGCGGGCACGGAGGTGAGGACGGCGGCGCCCAGGGCGGCGGCGACGACGGCTTTCCGGAGGTTCATCGGAGTTGGCTCCCGAGGACGGTGCGACGGCAGGGGGGTGGTGCGCAGTGTGTGGCGCGGCGTTACCTTGGCAGACCCCCGGGGGGCGCGACAGGCCGAGTTTCGGCCACGCGATCGGTCATCTCCGCTGGCGGAGACCGACGTTGCCGCTGCCGTGCGCGGCTCCGGTCGGGTGCGCCCGTGCCGCGCGCAGGAGATGTACGCGATCCCACCTGCAGCGGGGTGCGAGCGGGCGCGGCCCGCTCCGGCTCGCCGCGCGGCCGGGTGGGCGCTCCGTCCGACAGGCGGGTACGTCGCTCCGGCGCTCGGAAAATACGTACTCTACGTACGTCGCCGGAGAGTTCACCGAAGTGCGCAGCCGTGGCCACGGGTACCCCGCTCAACCGGAACCACCGCACCCTGCCCGGTCCGACCGCCGGCGCGCCGGGCCGGGGCTGATCCGTGGCGCGCCGGGCGGCGCGGGTGGCGCACACTGGAAGGGCACTGTGGAGGTGACCGGTGGGTGCAGCGCCGCTCGCGCGGCGGCACGTCGGACCGGCGGCGATGCGCCGGTGGGCGAGCCGCTCGCGTTCCCGCGCGCCCGCTGTCGGCGACCGCGGCGAGCAGCGGACGGCGCTGCTGGCGGTACTGGACGAGGCCGTGGCGGGGCAGGCGTCCACCGACCTGGCGGTGGCCGCGTGCGGCGATCCCGGTCCGGTGCCGGCGGGTCTGGCCGAGGTCCTGCAACGCCAGGCCGCGCACTACGCGAGGCTCGCCGACTGGATGCACGCGCTGCCCGCCGACGGTGACCTCGCTGCCGTCCGGGAGGAGGCGCTGCGGCTGCTCTCGTACCACCAGTGGATGCTGCACCAGTCCGCGAACCTCGCCTTCGCCGTCCACCGGGCACCGAGCGTCGAGGCGGCGCGGTTGAGCGTGCACGGCCTCGGTGCCCCCGCCGACCGGCTCCGTTCGCTGCGCGACGCCCTGCGTCCGGCCGCGCCGTCCGCGGGAGCCGAGGCTGACGGCTGACGGGTCGGTGAGGGGCGGGAGCTGTCGCTCCGCCGCCGACGGGCTTACAGTGTAAGGCGTGACCGCTCACCAGTCCGCGATCCCCGGCCTCGCCGCGATACGACGGGGTCTGGGGGCGGAACTGTTCGCACGGGTCGCCGGTCCGCAGGGCCCGGCCGCACGGCGCAGGATCCACGAGACACCCGGCCCGCGCTGGTTCGACGAGGACCGGCCGATCCGAACCGTCCACGGTGACGCCTCGATGTTCATCGGCGGGCTGCGAGCCCTGCTCCTGCAGTCGCTGCACCCGCTGGCGATGGCCGCAGTGGCGGGCCACTCCGGATACCGCGGCGACCCCTGGGGCCGGCTCCAGCGGACCAGCACCTTCCTCGCCGTCACCACCTTCGGCACCGCCGAGGACGCCCAGCACGCGGTCGACCGGGTCCGAGCCGTACACCGGCGGATCCAGGGCGTGACCGCCGACGGCGAGCCCTACCGTGCGTCCGACCCCCACCTGCTCGGCTGGGTGCACGCAGCCGAGGTCGACAGCTTCCTGCGCGCCCACCGCACGTACGGCGCCCGCCCGTTGGACGATGCGGGCTACGACGGCTACCTCGCGGACGCCGCCACCGTGGCCACCGCGCTCGGCGTGGTCGACCCGCCCCGCAACCAGGCGGAGCTCGCCGCGCAACTCGCGGCCTACCGCTCCGAGTTGCGGGCCACCTCCGAGGCGATGGCTGCCGCCCGCTTCCTCCTGTTCCAGCCGCCCGTACCGCTCATCGCACTCGCCCCCTACAGCGCCCTCGCGTACGGCGCAGTCGCCCTGCTGCCCACCTGGGCCCGTACCCAACTCGGCCTGCCCCGGCTGCCCCTCGTCGAGCGAAGCGCCGTCCCGCTGGCCGGCCACGCGGTCACCGCCACCATCCGCTGGGCCATGGCACCCCCGCCCACCGCCTCCCGAACGGCACCGCCGAAGCCCCATCGCGCCTCCCCGCCCTGACGGGTCGTCACCGCCGCCATACCGCGCCGCCGGTCCGGTCCGGGCTTCGTTCCGGCACTCATTCATCCACTGGCAGGTCGGGGCGTCGCACCGAACCTCCGATTCCCGAGCCGACCGGGCGGCCCGCTAGCCTGGCGCTCCGCGGGCAACGGCAGGGGGATCTGGTGGCGACACTGCACATACCGGCGGTCTACGGGGACGTCGAGGAGTCGGTCCGGCTGCTGCGGTCCTACTTCACCCGGCGGCGCTCCCGGGGCGATCTCGCGTACTCCGGCGCCTACTTCGAACGGTTCGCCGGCGGCGGCGACCGGCCGGAGGCCGCCGACCGGTTCGACGCCGACGACCTGGTCGCCATCACCATGCTCAGCGTCTCGGTCGCCGCGCACGGCGCCGTCGACCTGCTGACCGACCCCGAGGGCCACTGGCAGCGGCTGCTGTCGGCCATCCCCCGGGACGCCCGGCTGGAGGACCCGGCGAGCGACCGGCTGATCGCACCGGGCGGCCCGGCCTGGGAGCTGTGGGAGCGCCTGGCGAACCCGAACGGAGCGTATCCGACCAGCCCCGACGGGGTGGGTTCCGTCGTCGCCGGCAAGCTGCTGGCCCGCAAGCGCCCCCGCCTCGTCCCGGTCTACGACCGGCGCGTGAAGGCCCTGTTCCACCGCCCCGCGACCGACCACACCTTCTGGGCGTCGCTGGCCACCGCGCTGCGGGCCGACGACGGCGCCTTCCGTGCACAACTGGCGCTGCTCCGGGCCGAGTCCGGCATCGGCGAGGACATCGGCATCCTGCGCGTCCTGGACGTCATCGCCTGGATGCGGCAGGGCGAACTCGAGCAGGGCGGGTGGACAGAGCAGGGCAGTTGACAGGGCAGGGAGCTGCATAATCGGCTGACGAACCGTCCGGCGTCTGCGACGATCCGCCCCGTGATCCTGCGCATCGACCGCGTCCTCGCCGACCGCCCGTTCGCCGAGACCGGCCGGCCACGTGTGGCGGTGGCCGACGAGCAGCGTGGCCTGCTCGCGGTGGCGGGCGACGTCCGGCACGGCCGGCCCGCGCCCGTGGCCGTGTACCGCACCTCCGACCTGACCTGCGTCGCGGTGCTGCGCGCAAGGTGTCCCGCCAACGCGCTGGCCTTCCACCCGGAGCTGCCGCTGCTCGCGGTCGGCACCGGCGAGTACGACGGCGGGTACCACAATGTGGGTGAACTCCTGCTGCTGGACCTCGAATCGGGCCTGGCCACATCGGCGTTCCACGATGCGTACGGGCGCACCGTGCGCGAGCTGGAGTGGCTCGACGGGCGATCCCTGCGCCTCTACCTCGAGCCGGTCACCAAGGATGTGTCGGAGGCGCAGGTAGAACATCTGGTGGACCTCCACCGGACCGACTGGCGCGCTCTGGAGCTGCGTTCGGTCCGCAGCTCGGAATTGCGGCACTCGACGACGCGCCCCTTTGCGGCGCACCCGCGACCGGACCCGGGAGGGGTACTCGACCGGTACCACCCGGGACGCGACCCCAGGCGCCTCGTCCATGCGGTCGAACTACTCGACGACGGAAGAGTGTTGGCCTCGCTGGACGGGGTCCTGCTGGAGTGCCGGCTGCCGTCCGGCGAGGTGTCCTGGTCGGTCCCGGCGGCCGCGTGCGGAGGCATGCAGCTCGTGGTGGCACCCGACCAGCGGTCGGCGTGGGTGTACGCCGGACCGTCGTACTTGCCTGGCGTCCCCGACTCGGTCAGCCGAATCGACCTGTCGGACGGTACCCGGACCGCCCGAGTGCGACTGTCCGCCGCCGCGGACCTGCACGTCGACCCCGCGGGGCTCCCCGTCCTCGCACCCCGTGGCCTGCGGGTGCGGCGCGGCGGCGGGATGCTCACCTCCCTCTTCCACGGAGAACCTGGCGCCGTGCGCGAACGGTGGGTGGGGACGACGGTCCCCGTGCCGCTGCCCGGCGCGGAGGAGCCCTTCGTCCCGAGCGCGCCTCCGGTCGGTGAACTCGGGCCGTTGTTCGACCCGGCCTGGGCCCCGCCCCGCCTGCTGTTCCCGCTCGCCCTCGCGCCGGGGGAGGACCACGACGACGGCCCCGGCGTGGAACTTCCCGGCGGCGATCTGCTGCAGGCCGGCGCGCGGTGGCGCCGCGAGGGACGCCGCCCCGGCGACTGCTACGTGGCGCGCCGCGATCCGGTCGACGGGGCGGCACGCTGGGTGTTCCGCACCGACCGGCCCGCCGTCGTCCTCGACACCGACGACACGACGGCGTACGCGGGCTACGCCAACGGCGATCTGCTCGCACTCGCACTGGCCGACGGCACCTTGCGCGCATGGACCCGGCTCACCGTACGCGGGGCCGCGCTGGTGCCGACGGCGCTCACCGTCACCGCGCCCGGCCGACTGCTGATCGGCACCGAGTGCGGCCGGCTGCTCGACTGCACGACCACCTGACGCACCGGAGCGGTCGGGCGGCTTCAGCTGGTCCGGGCGGTCATGTCCCTCCGCGAGGGGCGTCGAACTGACACCAGGGGCCGTGCTGTTCGGGCTCCGGCGGCCCGGCGAAGGACTTCACCAGCCGGAATGCCGCCTTCATGACGTAGCACCAGATCCGCCCGGCGCGCGTTGCCCCCGTCATGCGCACCAGAACAGGACCGGCTTGCACGTCGGCGACGGGCTGGCCGAGTGGGTCGGGGTGGGCGAACCGGCCGTCGGTGTCGGTGCGGGCGAGGAGGGGGGCGTCGTCGTCGCGGGTGAGGTGGCCGGCGCGGACGACGGGGCCGTGCTGCGCGAGGCGCTGGTGCTCGCGGACGGGCCGGCGCTGGACGCCGAGGACGACGGCTTACCGCTCGGGTGGGTGTTGGTCGCGGAGGCCACGGCCGGAGCGGGGTGCGCGGACGCCTCGGCCGACACCGCGTCGCCGATGGACGCGGAGTGCCCGGGCCCGGTCGAGCCGACGGGTGCCTCGGCGCCGTCGGCGCCGCCCATGACGGCCACCGCCACGGCCCCGAGCCCGCCGACCACCAGGCCGGCCACCGACAGCACCACCATGCCGCGCTGCCGCCCCCGTGGCTTGCGCCGGCCCCGGCCGGACGGGACCGCGCGGTCGCGCTGCGGCGGTGCCTCGGCCGCGGGCTCCGCGACGGGCTCAGCGGCGGGCTGGTCCGCCCGCGCCGGATGCCCGGCGTACCCGGGTGTCGTCGCTGTGACCGGCACGGCGGTGCGGGCCGGGATCGCCGGTCCGACCGAGGTGCCGGAGCTGCCGCACCCCGGGCAGGACAGTGCCCCGTTGAGGTGCCGTCGGCAGGCCATGCAGTAGTCCATGTGATCTTCCGTCGAGTCTCTGGAGCCGCCTCGCATGCCGGAGCCTAGGCAGTGCACACGTCAAGCAACAGCGGCAGTCGGTGAGGCTTTTGCGCAGATCAAGTGGTCGTCGGTGCCGCAGGCCCGCGCATTCCCGCCCCGGCCGCCGGACCGGACCCGGTCCGCCGCCGTGCCGGGCACGCTCCCGTTCGACAGTCCGGGCACCGCCCCGGAGCATGGAAGTACCGCATTCGGCGTACACCAGTGGCGAGTTCACCGAAGGGTGCAGTCATGGTCACGGCCACCCCGCACACCGGCATCACCGCCGTCGAACCGGAGATCAGGTTGGCGGCCACCTTCACCGGCGGGGTGAGCCTCGCCATCTGGATGGGGGGCGTCGCGCGGGAGATGAACCTGCTCTCCGCTGCGAGCCGCCTCCGGCAGGGGCGCCCGGGGGCCGTCGGCGCGGCGGTCGCGCCGGTGCGCGACAAGTACGGGAGCCTGCTGGAGCTGGTCGGCGTCCGGTTCGGCATCGACGTGCTGTCCGGCACCAGTGCGGGCGGCATCAACGCCGCGGTGCTCGGTCTCGCCGAGGTGTGGCAGACCGACCTCGGCCTGCTGCGCGACATCTGGCTGTCGCAGGGCTCGCTCGGCAAGCTGCTGCGGCGGCCCTCGGACCGTGCGCAGCCCTCGCTGCTGTACGGGGACGAGGTCCTGCTCGCCGGTCTGAGCGACGGGCTGCGGGACATCATGGCGACCAATCCGCAAGGGGCGGACGCGGACTCGCCGGTGCGCGTGATGATCACGACGACGCTGCTCAAGGGCGAGGACAGCCGCTACACCGACGACTACGGGACGCTGATCCGCGACACGACGCACCGCGGACTGTTCACCTTCACCGCCGCGGACCTGGCCCGGCCCGAGGCGTTCCGGGCACTGGCGCTCGCGGGCCGCAGCAGCGCGTCCTTCCCCGCCGCGTTCGAACCGGCGTTCCTCCCGCTCGACGGGTCCGGCAGCGGCGACGGCCACCCGGCGATGGCCCCGTACATCGACATCACCCGCGCCCAGCACTGCGCCGACGGCGGACTGCTCGCCAACCGGCCGCTCGCACCGGCGCTGGAGGCCATCTTCGACCGCCCCGCCGACCGCGAGATCCGCCGGATCCTCGCCTACGTCGTCCCCAGCGCCGGCCTGCCGGAGGCGAACCAGAACCCGAATCAGAACGCGGGCGGGAACGCGGACGGGAGTGCTGCTGGGAGCGCTCGCGCGAGCGTGCCAGGCGTCGTGCCGTCGCCGCCCGTCCTCGGCCAGGCCCTGATGTGGGACCTGAACGCGGCGCTCTCGCAGTCGATCTCCGCCGAGCTGGCGGCCCTCACCACGCACAACGAGCAGGCCCGGGCCCGGCGGCGCGCCGACGGCCAGCTCGCCCGCCTGGCCGCGGGCGGCGGTGCGGTGACGCCTCCGGTGTACGCGCGCTTCCGCGACCAGCACGCCCACGCGCTCGCCCGGACGGCCGCGGAGGAGGCCCTGCGACAGCGGACGCTCGACGGGCAGCGGGCGCCGGACAACCGTCCGGTCGGGTTCGGCGCCGACGCCGACCTGCTCACCGGCGCGGGCGAGGAGGCCGTCGCCGAGCGGCTGCCCGCGCTGCTCCCGGCACCCGGCGACCACGATGCGCTGGCCCGCTACGGCCGCACCACGCTCGACGGCGCGATGGCGATCGTGCTGGGCCTGCTCACCGCGGGCTTCACGCTGCGGCCGACCCCCGACGAACGGGCGCGGCTCGACGGGCTGGTGGCCCGCGCGCACCAGGCCGTGCCGGTCCGGTCCGGGTCCGCGCTCCAGGTGGAGGTCGCTGCCGCGCTCGCCTCGGCGGACCGGGCCGGGGCGTCGGCGCTGGCCGGGTCGGAGGCGTGGCGGGCCGCGGTCCGCAGCCAGCTGCCGTCGGACACCGAGCAGGCCGCGCTCGCCGGGGCGTGGTCCGAACTCGGCGCGGTGATCCGGGACGCGCACCCTCACCTGGCCGCGCTGCTCGCCCGGGCGCGGGCGCAGGCACCACCGATCACCGCACCGGCCACCGGCCTCAGCGCGACGGACGAGCGGACCCGGCTGGCCGACCTGCTGCACTACCTCACCGACGACGGTGTCCTGACGGCGGATCAGGCGGTCGCCCGGCTGTTCGAGCTGCAGGTCCTCCAACTCGTCCTGTCGCCCGACCAGCGCCGCGCGCCGCAGGCCGTCGAGCTGGTGCAGATCAGCGCCGACACGAGGAGCGCGCTGGACGTGCGCAGCCTGGCCGCGCAGAAGCTGACGGGGCTTCAGCTGCACCACTTCGGCGCGTTCTACAAGAGTTCGTGGTGTGCGAACGACTGGATGTGGGGCCGACTCGACGGGTCCGGCTGGCTGGTGCAGCTGCTGCTCGACCCCCGGCACCTGTCCCGGATGGCGGTCGAGTCGGGGGACCCGGCCGCCTACCGGCGCCGACTCGTCGACGAGCTGCGGCGGATCGCCGAGAGCGATCCTCCGCCTGGCGTGCAGGACCCGTTCCCCGACGGGAGGGCACCCGAGCTGGAGTTCCTGACCGCCTCGGCGTCGGACCGGCTGCCGCGCAGCCTGCCGATCACCGCGATCTGGGTGGCCGGCGGACTGCAGCGGCTGATCGCCGCCGACGAGCTCGCCACCGTCGCCGCGCAGGCGATCCGCGACGCCGACGGCGGGTCCGCCGACCACGTCGAGGAGTTCCTCGCGACCTACCGGCAGGCCGTCCCGGGCGACGGCGACGCGTACCCGCCGGCCCCGCCCGAGCACGCCGCCCGGCTGCTGGCGGCGTGCCGGGTCTCCGACGAGAAGCTCGGCGGCGAGCTGGGCACCCCGCAGATGTCCGAGACCCTCGCCCGGACCGCCGCGGTGGCCACCAAGTCCGTCTCGTCCGCCTTCGAACTGCCGTGGGTGATGCGGTGCGCCGCCGGGGTGGTCCGATCCGCCACCACCGTCGCGTACCGCGTCGAACACCGGGTCATCGGACTCCTCCCTACCCGCCGCAGCCCGGCCGGCGGACGGCACTGACCTCGCCTTCCTCGCCGGTGAGCGCTAGCCGGTGGTGCCGAAGGTGATCCGGTAGTAGCAGGCGCCCTTGCACGGCATGGTCGCCGAGTCGTCGAAGGCGTACGAATAGGCGTACGGCGCGGCCTTCTTGAACACCTGCGTGTAGTCGACCGGCCACTTCGACGGGACGCAGTGCTCGCGGCCCGCCCACTGGTTGACGCAGCAGTAGTCGTCGCCGCCGAACGCCGCGCACGGCGGCTTGCAGCCCACCACCCTGCCGTCGGCGGACGCCTGCATCGCGCGCGGGCAGTCGATGGCCGTGGTGCACACGCCCTTGTAGCAGCCGGACGCACTGACCGGGTCGGTGGTCGTGGTGTGCGAGACGTTGATGTACATCGGCAGGTTCGCGCCGTCGACCATGCTGACGTCGTAGAAGTCCAGGCCGGCGTACGCGTCGAAGCTGAACTCGCCCAGCGTGGTGGGCGGGTTGGGGCCGTCGCACACGGTGGTGCAGTCGCCGCCGGAGCAGTGGCTCGCCGCGGTCGAGGCGCAGCCCGTCCGGCCCCAGATCCGTCCGCCCCAATTGTTCGCCACCGTCAGCGAGGTGCTCTGCCCCGGCTCCAGCCGCCGGCCCTGCGGGTGGGCCGCACTGTTGGTGACCACCGCCCACACCGTCTCGCCGGTCCGGTTCACCAGCGTGATCAGCCGCTCGCCCGCCGGCGCCGTCGACGGCTGCGCCGCGGGCGCGCTCGGCGCGGCCTTGCCCGGGGCGGTCGACGGGCTGATCGACGGGCTGGTCGAGGCGGTGGGCGCGGGGGAGGACGTCGGCGAGCCGGTCGGCTCGGCGGAAGGTGACGGTCCGTCAGGTGGCGTGGCCGGGGCGCTCGGTGCGGCCTGCGCCTCCACGGCGGGGGCCCGGTGGGACGGGGAGGTCGGCCCGAGGTGGTCCGCGGCCAGGACGGCGCCGACCGTCACGAGCACGGCGGCCACCACGTACCACCAGCGCTGCCGGCGGGACCTCACACCGTTGCGACGGCGTCCTCGTGCCATTCTGATGCCTTCCTCGTGCTCCTCGGGGTGCGTGCGCACGTATCGGTGACCGCGGCCGCCGGTGCCCGCCAACAGAAATTTCCGGACCGCGGGCGGATTTCTGTTGGCGGATGCCCGCGCGAACGGTCTCCGTGGACAGAGCCCCACCGCACCCCACGTAGAGGAACGGACCTCCATGCCGATGCCGAACACCCCACGCAGCGGACCGGACGCCTGGACGGTGACGGCGGCGCGCGCCGGTGACCGGCAGGCCCTCGAACGCCTGGTGGCCGAGTGCCTGCCGCTGGTCTACAACATCGTCGGCAGGGCGCTGAACGGCCATGCCGACGTCGACGACGTCGTACAGGAGACGCTGTTGCGCACGGTGCGAGGACTGTCCGACCTGCGGGACCCCGCCGCCTTCCGGTCCTGGCTGGTGGCCATCACCGTCCGGCAGGTACGCAACCGGCAGCACGACCGCGCCGTGGCCCTCGACCGGGTGGCCCGCCTGGAGGAGGCGGAGGCGATACCCGACCCCGCCCTGGACTTCGCGGGCCTGACCATCCTGCGTCTCGGCCTCACCGAGCAACGCCGCGAGATCGCCGAGGCCACCCGCTGGCTCGACCCCGACGACCGCGAACTGCTCTCGCTGTGGTGGCTGAAGGAGACCGGCGAACTGGAGCAGGCCGACCTGGTCGCCGCGCTCGGCCTGTCGACCGGTCACACCGCCGTCCGGGTCGGCCGGATGAAGAAGCGACTCGAGGTCTCCCGGCTCGTGGTCCGCGGCCTGGCCACCGACCCGCGCTGCGCCGGACTCGGCGAGACCGCCGCCACCTGGGACGGCACCCCCGGCCCGCTGTGGCGCAAGCGGTTCGCCCGGCACCTGCGCGACTGCGCGCGCTGCGCCGGCGCCGACCAAGGGCTGCTCCCGATGGAGCGACTGCTGTACGGGCTGCCCCTGTTGGCCGTCCCGACGCACCTCGACCCGGCCCGGATCCTCGACGCCCTCGCCGCGAGCGGCCCGTCCTCGCCGCCGGGCGCGACCGGTGGGCGCGGGGCTCGGACGGCCGGGCGCGGGGCGCGGCACTCCGGCCGCACACGATCGCGGGCGCTCTCCAAGCCGGTGCTCGGCAGCGCGGCCGTGGCCCTGACGGCGGTCGTCGTCCTGGTCGGGGCACGGCTGACGCCGGGCTTCCTCGACGCGCCGGCCGCGACGACGGCGCTCGCCGCGACGTCCACGCCGCCCGCACCGGTCGAGTCGGCCCCGGCGAGCCCGGCGTCGTCGCCGGACCCGTCCGGCTCGGCCACGCCGTCCCTGTCACCGTCGTCGGCCTCGACCACTGCGTCCGCCGCGTCCACCGCGTCGCCGGGGTCCTCGGCGTCCGTGGTCGGGGCCGGCGCGCCGACGGGGATCGCCACATCCGCGCGGAAGGGCGTCGGCGTCTGGTCGTTCAACGGTGTCAGCCAGGCGCTCGCCGCGTCCGGGGCGAGCTGGTACTACACCTGGGCCACGCAGCACTCCGGCGTGACGACGCCCGCGGCGGCGTCCTTCGTCCCGATGATCTGGGGGGCGGCCTCCGTCAACGACGCCTCCCTCGCCCAGGCCCGCGCCAACGGGCCCTACCTGCTCGGGTTCAACGAACCCGACATGGGCGCGCAGTCGAACATGACGGTCGATCAGGCCCTGGGACTGTGGCCGCAACTCATGCAGGCCGGCCAGGTCCTCGGCAGCCCGGCGGTGGCGTACGGCGGCGACACGCCCGGCGGGTGGCTGGACCGCTTCATGTCCGGCGCCGCGGCGAAGGGGTACCGGGTCGACTTCATCACCCTGCACTGGTACGGCGGTGACTTCCGCACCCCTCAGGCGGTCAACCAGCTGACGGCCTATCTGGACGCCGTCCACCAGCGCTACCACAAGCCGATCTGGCTCACCGAGTACGCCCTGATCGACTTCTCCCAGGGCACCCGCTTCCCCACCCCCGACCAGCAGGCCGCCTTCGTCACCGCCTCCACCACCGCCCTCGACGCCCTGCCCTACCTCCAGCGCTACGCCTGGTTCGGCCTCGGCGCCGACCCCGCGAAGCCGAGCAGCGGCCTCTTCACCGACGGCACCACACCGACCGCCGCCGGCCGGGCCTACCAGGCCGCGCACTGACGGCGTAAGCCGCGGACGTTTCGTCGTGCGAGTGCCGCCCCGGGTGGGCGTCGCTCCGGTGGGTGCGGACGTGTCGGTAGGTGCGGCGGGGACGGTGGGTGCGGACGTGCTCGTGGGTGCGGAGGGGCCCTGCCGGGGCTACTCCGTGGGCAGGGTGACGGCCAGTTTGCCGATCGTGCGGCCGGTGAGGAGCTGGCGCACGGCGGCGGCCGTCTCGGCGAGGGGGTAGGTGCGGTCGACGACGGGGGTGAGGGCGCCGGCGTCGAGGAGGGCGGTGAGCTCGCGCAGGCGGTCGCTGTGCTCGGTGCAGATGAAGGTGCCGAGGTGCTGGGCGGTGAAGGGGGACAGGAGCTGGGCGCGGAGCTGGCGGTCGGTCCCGGCGAGCCAGCGGCCCGCGGTCTCGCCGCCGGTGATGACCAGCCGGCCGCGGGGGGTGAGGACGCGGCGGAGGTCGCGCAGGCGACGGTTGCCCGCGATGTCGATGACCGCGTCGTAGCGTCGCGGGCCGCCCAGGAAGTCCTCGCGGGTGTAGTCGACGACGTGCTCGGCGCCCAGGGCCCGGACGGCGTCGAGCTTCGGGGTGCTCGCCACGGCGGTGACGTTGGCGCCGAGGGAGTGGGCGAACTGGACGGCGAAGGTGCCGACGCCGCCCGCCGCGCCCGTGATCAGCACGTGCTGGCCGGCCTCGATCCGGCCGTGGTCGCGGACCGCCTGGACGGCGGTGAGCGCGCTGACCGGCACGGTCGCCGCCTCCGCGAAGGTGAGGCCGCGGGGCTTGGGTGCCAGCCGGTCGGGCCGGGCGGCGGCGTACTCGGCGAAGGCGGCGGGCGCCGTGCCGTAGACCGCGTCACCGGTCGCGAAGCCGGTGACGTCGCGACCGACCGCCGCCACGACGCCGGCCAGGTTGCGGCCCGGGTTGGGGAGCTTCGGCCCGCGCAGCCCGCTCACCGGACGTACGGCGTAAGGCAGTCCCGCCATCAGGTGCCAGGTGCCCCGGTCGACGCTGGAGGCGTGCACCCGCACCAGCACCTCGCCTGGCCCGATCGCCGGCCGCGCGAGCCGCCCCGCACGGAGCACGTCCTCCGGCTCGGCGCCATAGCGCTCCTGCACGACGGCCGCCATGGTCGTCGCGTCCTCGGTGGGTGCGGTCGGCCCGCTCGTGGTGCGCATCGTCGCTGCTCCCGGGATCTTCCGCCTACTGGCTGCTTACGGTGTAAGTGGCGCGCCCGCCCGCGCCCGCGTTGCATGCGTGCGCAGCGGTGCTTACGGCGTAAGCCTGGACTTGCGCCGTAAGGTCGGGCGAGGGTCAGGCTTACGCTGTAAGTGGCTAGCTTACGCCGTAAGTACAGCACTTACGGCGTAAGCTCGTCAACGCCGGGAGACCACCAGAGCAGGAGACCGCCCACCGTGACCCGACGTACCGCGCCGAAGCCGCCGACCGGGACCCCGAAGCCCCCGACGGAGCGCCAGAAGCTCCCGGCGGAGCGTCAGAAGCCCCCTGCCGAGGGCCGGAAGCCCCCGACCGAGGGCCAGAAGCCGCCGCGCGAGCCGCTGACCCGGCTGCGGGTGCTGCAGGCCGCCGTCGAACTCGCCGACACCGCCGGCCTGGAGACGCTCAGCATGCGCAGGCTCGGCGAGGCCGTCGGGGTCGAGGCGATGTCGCTCTACAACCACGTCGCCAACAAGGAGGACCTGCTCGACGGGATGGTCGACCTGGTCTTCGGCGAGGTGGAGCTGCCCGTGCCGGGCGAGCCGTGGCGGCCGGCGATGCGTCAGCGGGCGGAGTCGATGCGCCGGGTGCTGGCCCGTCACCGCTGGGCGATCGGGCTGATGGAGTCGCGGGCGACCCCGGGCCCGGCCACCCTGCGCCACCACGACGCGGTGCTCGGCTGCCTGCGCCGGGGCGGTTTCTCGCTCGCCCTGACCGCGCACGCCGTTTCCGTGCTCGACAGCTACGTCTACGGTTTCGCGCTGCAGGAGCGCACCCTGCCGTTCGACACCCCGGAGCAGACCGCCCAGCTGGCCGAGTCGATCATGAGCGGCTTCGCCGAGGGCGAGTACCCGTACCTGACCGAGATCGCCACCGTGCACGTCATGCGTCCGGGCTACTCGTACGGCGCGGAGTTCGAGTTCGGGCTCGACCTCGTCCTCGACGGCCTCCAGCGCTACCGGGGTGGTACCGCGGTACCACCCCGCGGCGAATGATCGTCCCCGGGTGCCGCGGTCCGGCGGGGGAGCGGACCTAGCGTTGCCGGTGAAGCGGTCGGGACGGCCCGGCCGGCCACAGGTACGGGATGACCGATGATCGAAGCGCAGCAGCTGACGAAGCGTTACGGGGAGAAGACGGCGGTCGACGGGCTCGACTTCACGGTGAAGCCGGGCACCGTCACCGGGTTCCTCGGACCCAACGGCGCCGGGAAGTCGACCACCATGCGGATGGTCGTCGGACTCGACGCCCCCACCAGCGGCACGGTACGCGTCAACGGCCGCCGCTACGCCGAGCACGCCGCGCCGCTGCAGGAGGTCGGCGCGCTGCTGGAGGCCAAGTCGATCCACCCCGGGCGGTCCGCGTTCAACCACCTGATGGCGCTGGCCCACACCCACGGCATCCCCCGTCGGCGCGTCGACGAGGTGATCGGGCTGACCGGCCTGGAGAGCGTGGCGAAGAAGCGCGCCGGCGCGTTCTCGCTCGGCATGGGACAGCGCCTCGGCATCGCGGCGGCCCTGCTCGGCGACCCGGCCACGGTCATGCTCGACGAGCCGGTGAACGGGCTCGACCCCGAGGGCGTGCTGTGGATCCGCAACCTGCTGACCGGCCTGGCCGCCGAGGGCCGCACGGTCTTCGTCTCCTCGCACCTGATGAGCGAGGTCGCGCTGGTCGCCGACCACCTGATCGTGGTCGGCCGCGGCCGGCTGCTCGCCGACACCACCGTGCAGGAACTGGTCCGCCAGGCCGACGGCGACCAGGTCACCGTCGCCTCCGCCGACCCGGCCCGGCTGCGCGAGCTGCTCACCGGCCCCGGCGTCGAGATCACCGGCCAAGCCGGCTCCGAGGAACTGCTGGTCACCGGCGTGACCGCCCGTCAGATCGGCACCGTCGCCGCCGAGCACGGCATCGCCCTGTACGAACTCGCCACCCGCGCCGTGTCGCTGGAGGAGGCGTTCATGGACCTCACCCGGGACGCGGTGGAGTACCACGGCTCGACCACCACTACCGACACCCCGAGGAGCGCCGCATGAGCACCGTCGCACCCAGCCAGCCCGCGGCGCCCGCCGCCGAACGGCCCGCCCGCCCCGCGTACAAGGTGACCGGCACCCGGGTGCTGCGCGCCGAGTGGGCCAAGATGTGGTCGCTGCGCTCGACCTGGATCACCGTCGGCCTCGGCCTGTTCTTCCTGGTCGCGTTCGGCCTGATCGCCGCCTACCAGTTCAAGTCGCGCCTCACCTCCGGCCGCCCGATGGACCGCGGTGACTTCGCCAACGCCAACGCGCTCACCCTGTCGCTGTTCGGCACGCACTTCGCGCAGCTCGCCCTCGGCGTGCTCGGCGTGCTGATCGCGGCCGGCGAGTACTCGACCGGCATGATCCGCTCCACCCTCGCCGCGGTGCCGCGCCGGCTGCCCGTGCTGTGGTCCAAGGCCCTGGTGTACGGCCTGGTCGCGCTGGTGCTCGCCACCGTCGGCGTGTTCGTCGCCTTCCTCGCGGGCAGCGGCATCGTCTCCGGCACCCGCGCCGCGATGACCCTCTCCGACGCGGGCGTGGTCCGCGGCCTGCTCGGCGCCGGCCTGTACCTCGGGCTGGTCGGCGTGATCGGCGTCGCCCTGGGCATGCTGCTGCGCTCGGTGGCGGGCGGCATCTCGGTCCTGGTCGCCACGCTGATGCTGGTGCCCGGCCTGGTCTCGCTGCTGCCGACCACCTGGCAGAGCCACATCAGCCCCTACCTGCCGAGCAACGCGGGCGAGGCGATGTTCGCCCTGCACCACGACTCGACGACGCTGTCGCCCGGCGCGGGCCTCGCCGTCTTCGTACTGTGGACGGTCGCCGCAGTCGCCGGGGCGGCCGTGCGCCTGGTACGCAGCGACGCCTGACAGACTGACCCGTCGCGGCGCCCCGGCCAAGGGCGCCGCGACCGGCGATTTCCGACCGACGAGCTGGTGAGAACCGTGAACGAGCAGGGGCAGTACCGCGACAGGGCCGCGGGCGGTGAGGTGATGCCGACCCACCCGCTGCTGGAGCGCCTCGGCCGGACCGCCCAGCGCCTGCGGGAGCTGGAGCGCCGCAATCCGTGGCTGCTGGACGCCGCCGTGGTGGCGGTGGTGTTCCTGGCCTTCTGCGTGCCCGACCTGGTGCACGCCCACGGCGACGAGGAACCGCGCGGCCACCGGATCGCCTTCGCCCCGCTGCCGGTGCCCGCGATGCTCGCCTTCCAGGCCGGCCTGGTGCTGCCCCTGCTGTGGCGCCGCCGCCGCCCGGCGGCCGCGCTCGCCGTGATCGCGGCGGTGTTCGTCGTCCAGTGGTCGCTCGGCTCGGTGCTGCGCGCGGACGGGGCGCTGCTGGTCGCGCTGTACGGGCTCACGCTGCACGGGCGGCTGCGCGACCTGGCGTGGGCGTGCGCGGCCGTCCCGGTCGGCCTCGCCGTCGTCGAGATCCGGCTGGCCGGCGCCGTACCGCTGTGGGACAGCCTGTTCTTCCTGTCCGCGACGATCACCGCCGCCGTCGCCCTCGGCATCGCGGTGCGGGTCCGCCGCGCCCAACTCGCCGGGCTGCGCGAGCGCGCCGCCCGCCTGGAGATCGAACGCGACCAGCGCAGCCGACTCGCCGCCGCCACCGAACGCACCCGGGTGGCCCGCGAGATGCACGACATCATCGGCCACAACCTGTCCGTGATCATCACCCTCGCCGACGGCGGCGCGTACGCCGCCCAGGTAGCGCCCGAGCGCAGCCGCGAGGCCCTGCAACTGATCGGCGACTCCGGCCGCCAGGCTCTCGGCGAGCTGCGCCGGATGCTCGGCGTGCTGCGCGACCGCGGCGACGGACCCGAACTCGCCCCGCAGCCGGGCATCGCCGACCTCGACGAACTGTGCGCGCGGATCCGGTCGGCCGGCCCGGAGATCACCTACCGCTCCGAGGGCGACCTGGACGCACTCGACCGCGGCGTGCAGCTGATGACCTATCGGATAGTCCAGGAAGCGCTCACCAACACCCTCAAGCACGCCGGCCCGCGCACCCGCGCCCGGGTCGCCGTCGTCCTCGATGGCGGGCGGCTGTGGGTACGCGTCGACGACAGCGGCCCCGGCGGCGAACCCGCCGCCGGGACGCCGCCCGGCGAGGGCCACGGGATCGCCGGGATGCGGGAGCGCGCCGCGCTCTACGGCGGCACGGTCGTGGCCGGCCCCGCCCCCGGCGGCGGCTGGTCCGTGGTCGCCGACCTCGACGCCTCGCCGGGGCCCGACGCTCCTGCGACCTCCGTCGTCGACGCTTCCATCCTTGCTGCTGGTACTGCTGGTACTGCTGGTACTGATGGTGCTGCTGCGGGCACTGGTGGTACTGCCGGCCCCTCGCCCGTCCTCGATGCCGCCGGAGGTCCGGCATGACGACCGTCCTGATCGTGGACGACCAGCCGCTCCAGCGGCTCGGCTTCCGGATGCTGTTGGAGAGTCAGCCCGACACGTCCGTGGTCGGCGAGGCCGGGCACGGCGCCGAGGCCGTGCGGCTCGCCGACCGGCTGCGGCCCGACGTGGTGCTGATGGACATCCGCATGCCCGGCATGGACGGCATCGAGGCGACCCGTCTGATCGTCGCCGCGGGCGGCCGCTCCCGGGTCCTGGTGCTCACCACCTTCGACCTCGACGAGTACGCACACGCCGCGCTGCGCGCCGGAGCCAGCGGCTTCCTGCTCAAGGACGCCCGCCCCGAGGAACTCCTGGCCGGCATCCGCGCCGTCGCCGAGGGCGACGCCGTGGTGGCTCCCGCGATCACCCGCCGCCTGCTCGACGCCTACGCCCACCACCTGCCGGCTCGCCCGCCCGGCGCGGTCACCGACGACCCGCGGCTGGCGGCCCTCACCGGCCGTGAACGCGAGATCCTGGTCGCCGTCGGCCAGGGCTGGACCAACGGCGAGATCGCCCAACGCCTGGTGCTCTCCGAATCCACCGTCAAGACCCACGTCAGCCGCGTCCTCGCCAAGATCGGCGCCCGTGACCGCGTCCAGGCCGTCATCTTCGCCTACGACGTGGGCCTGACCCGGCCGAACCCACCGCTCTAGGACGCGTGCCGGGTCGTGGGGGAGCCCGCGTCACCGGCGGGGTCGGTCTGGCCCCACCGGCGGGGTGTCGGCCTGGGGCTCAGGTGAGGGCGGTGACCAGCAGGGTGAAGGCGGCGATGATGAGCGCGACGCGGCCGTAGTGGTAGCGGTCCCAGCGGTTCATCTGCTCCTTCCAGTCCTCGGGCCGGTTCTCGGGGGTCCAGGTCTTGCTCAGGTTGTTGATCGGGACGAGCAGCAGGATCGACATGATCACGCTCAGGACCAGCAGCGTGGCAGCGGTGACGACCAGCCCGGCTCCGGAGTGGTGCCACCCGGCGACGGCCCAGACGGCGGCGAGGACGAGCGAGGTGAAGTACCAGACCGGCATCAGGGCGCCGAGCATCCGGCCGCCATGGGCGCGGCCGAGCAGGTAGCTGTCGTCCGGGAGCCTGTTGAGGATCGGGTTGATGACGAAGGCGACGGCGAACTCCACCCCCACCATCAGGCCGACGACGACGGTCGTGACGACCTCGAGTGCGTTGAGCATGATGACCCCTCCTGGGATCTAGCGCCGCTAGATTGTGAGACAACGCTAGCCTTGCCTGCGCTCGATTGTCTAGCGGTGCTAGGATCGAATCATGTCGGTACAGGAACGCAAGGAGCGCGAACGGGCGGGCCGTGAGCGGCTCATCGTGGCGACGGCCCGCGAACTCGCCGAACAGCAGGGCTGGGACGCGGTCACCACCCGCCGGCTCGCCGAGCGCATCGAGTACAGCCAGCCCGTCCTCTACAGCCACTTCCGCGGCAAACGAGAGATCATCGGCGCCGTCGCGCTCCAGGGCGCCGCCGAGATGGCCACGGCCCTGCGGGCCGCGACCTCCGCCGCCGACGGCCCGCGCCCTCGGGTCACCGCCCTCGCCCGCACCTACCTTGACTTCGCCGAACGCAACCCGGCGGTCTACGACGCCATGTTCCAGCTCGACGGCGGCCTGGCCTTCGCGCACGAGGACACGCCCGAGCCGCTGAAGGACGCCTTCGCCGCCCTCCTGGAGAGCCTCAGCGAGGTCGCCGGGGACGGCGTCCACCCCGCACTGTTCACCGAGACCTTCTGGGCGGCCCTGCACGGACTGGCCACCCTGACCCGCGCACGACGCCTCCCGCCGGAAGACACCGACCGAAGGGTGGAACTGCTGGTGGACCGGCTCGCCATGTTCTGACAAACCCCCCGCGCGCCGCTTCCGGGTTACGGCTCCAGGCGGGGGTCGTCGATGTCGACGGTGGCGACCCCGGGCGGGTACAGCTCCTGGCGGGCCGTCAGGATCAGGTGCTGCATCGGACGTGCCGGGGTCGGCAGGCTCGCGGCGATGGCGTGGGCGAGATCCGGGCCGCCGTACCCGTCGCGGACCATGGTCGCCACCACCACGGCCGTGCTCGCGTCCAGCGGTTCGAACTCGAGCGAGGGCAGTGACAGGACCGCGTTTGCGGCCCCCTCGTCCTTGATCTCGGCCTCGACCAGGCACAGTACCGGTACCAGCAGGTGCTGGAACGGGCTGTGCAGAGCTGAGTCCACGATCCGGTGCAGGCGTTCATGGCCGGCGGCCAGTGCGGCCAGCGCGCTGGAATCCAGGATGATCACGCGCTGCGCCGGGGGGCGACCTTGGCGCGCGCATCGGCCGCGGCGATGTCGTAGACCCGCTGCAGCAGGTCGGGGCCCTGGTCCAGCTCCGGGTCCGTGAGGGTCATCCCGAAGTGCTCCCGCAGCAGCCGGCGGCCCTCGGCGACGCGCTCCGCGATCTGCTCCGCGGTGGGCTGCTGCTCCACCAGCAGGGCCACCTGGGCGCCGATCGTGGTGCCGCGGGCCGCCGCGAGCGCGGCCAGCCGGTCGCGCGTATCAGGGGAGACCTTGATCGTCGCATCAGCCATACCGCGAGCGTACACCGCCGGTACACCAACGGTGTACCAACCTGCCCGCCCTGACAGCGCCGCCAACCGGCGCGCCGCCCGCCAAGTCCCTCCGATGGTCGGCGATTTCAGAGAACTCGAGCACGGCAGGCCGGACGGCCCGTCCATCCGGGCGGCCGTCGACACCGGGCGGCAGCACACTCACGTGAGCTGATCCGGTACCTCCGCAGCGGTGTGGTGCTGGCTGCGACAGCTGGACTGGCACACGATGTTCTGAGCCCCGAGAGGACCGTCATCGGCGGGCTCTCCCTGCTGACTGACGGGCGCTGGCTGTGGTACTCCGACCTCGTGTACTACGTCGAACGGCATCATGCCGCCCTCGACCCCCGGTTCATCGCGCACGCGAAGCGCTGAGGCTGGACCGTGCCGGAGCTCAGCCGCCAGGACTTGATCGCCATGGAGGCTGAGTTCTTCGACGGTGACGAAGGCTGACAGCGGACTGTGGGCGTGGTCCACCTGGGAATTCGGGGGAGGTTGGTGGCCCCGTGCGTTCGCTGATCCATCGTCAAACCGCTAGCCGCCGGGCCGGCCACCCGGATGGCCCGTCTTCGTGTCGCGGAGGCGGTGCTGGCGCTCCGTCAGGGGCGGTGGTCAGCCGTTGAGGGCGGTCAGGTAGCGGTAGAGCTCCTTGTGGCCTTCTGTGCTGGGGTGCAGACCGTCGACGAGCAGGTGGGGTTGGTCGCGGAGCGGCTCCCACAGGTCGAGGTAGTCGACGTGGTGGTCCGCGCACCAGGTCTGCAGGGCCGCGCGCAGTGCGCGTGCCCGTGCCGTGGTGAAGCGGAGGCCCTCGAAGTCGCCGGTGCGGGTCTCGTCCAGCCAGATTGGGCCGAGGACGACCAGGCGCGCGTTGTGTCGCTGGGCGGTCGAGGCGAGTGAGTCGAGGTGGCCGGCGAGGGTGGTCAGGCCGTCGGGGTCGGTGTCCGAAGTGGCGTGCGGTACGGCGGAGTCGTTGATCCCGGCGGCCACCACGAGCGTGTCCGGGTGACGGGGAGGCAGGAGCGCGGGGGTCTGCTCGCTGACATCCGCCAGGGTGCTGCCGGGGACGGCCAGGTTGAACACGCGGTGCTCGGTCTCGTTCGCCCCGATGTGGGCCGCTGCCAGGTGCCCGGCCCACCCGCCCTGGGGGTCGCAGCGCCCGTAGGCGATGCTGTCGCCGACGATGACGATGCGCGCCGCCGAGCGCAGCGGCCTCGCGTCCAGGTAGGCCCAGGCGGTCTCCCCCGAGGCGAGGAGCACTCGGCGCCGGGCGTAGTCGGCCACCTCGTAGTCGTCGGCGGCGGCCAACTCCTGGTCGCTCAGGCGCAGGACGGCGCCCTCGACCGTGCCGCCGAGCTTGCGCGCCAGGGTCAGGTGCACGTCCTGACCGCTGGTGGCGATCACGGACTCGTCGGTGACGGCGATCGGCCGGGTCGTGTAACCGGCGAGGGATGCCGCGGTCGTCGGTACGGTACGCCCGAAGAGCGCCGTCTGGACCTGCTGATCAAGCAGCGCGCCGAAGGAGAACAGGGCATGGGGGTGGGACTCGGTCACCGTGAGGGCCGTGGCCTTTCAGTCGGAATGATCAACCCACACTATCGGCCCTGGGAACGTCGCCACGGTGGTTCTGAGCCGGGGGTCTTCGGGGCCCGGTGGTCCTGGCCGCCCGCTCGGATGGGACGATCTGCCGGAAGTTCTGTGCGCGGAGGCAGCGAGGAGACAGCGTGAACGACCGCTCGAAGCACGACCACTCCGCATGGGAGGACGTCGTGCTCGCGGCGCGCGAGCGTGCCCGTACTCGGCAGGCGCTCATGGTCGAACGTTTCGGCCTGTCCGGTGACGTGCAGTACCAGTGGTCGATGGACGATGCGCGGATCACGTGGTCGCGCGACGGGAACGTGTTCCTCACCGGTCGGCTCACGATGATCGGCAGTGTCAGCCACGCCCGACGGTCCTGGCTGTGGTCCTGGGCGAACGATTCGCTGCCGCGCGCGGTTCTCGGCGACATCGAGCGGGTCCGCCGGTTCGGCGAGGAGAACGACTTTCCCGTGCTGCCGTGGCCGGGCTTCGACGCTCACCCCGAACTGGTCGCCGAGGCGCGGATGGTCGCGGCAGCCGTGCTCGACGCCGAGGGGCTCTGGGCGGAGTCCATGGATGACGTGCAACTCCATTTTCTGGTCGATGACTTGACGCCCACTGCTGGATGATCCGGGGCGGAGGCCACGTTGCCGCGGCTGCCCGGTGACGTATGGGTGCCGTGCAGGGAGAGCGGGCGACCGGCACGACGAGCGGACGACAACGGAAGGCAGAGAGTGGCACTGGCGAAGAAGGGTTCCCGCCGCATCGTCGTCGACGGCGTCGAGTACCGCTGGCGGGTGAGCAGGAAGCACTGGTGCTGCGACTACGACGCCAGCACCTTGGGTTACGCCGTCGAGGACGCCATCCGTCCCGGAACGACGCTCGTCGTGGAGACCGGTCGGCCGATCGTCTTCGACCCGGACGCGGTGCCAACTGACCTCGTCCTGCCGGCCGAAGTCGCCGCGGGCATCCGGGCCGCGCGCTCGAACGGCTGGACGCCCAGCACCAACGGTGCACCGTTCGTGCTGCGATTTTCCGCTGTCTGAACGTCATCCCCGCGGCCGCGGGGACCGGACCTGACGGCGCGGACCGGATCGATGACGGTTCGAAGGCTGCGGCCTCGTCGGGGACGCCATCGGGGACCGGCGTCGATGGGCCGAGGAGGGGGTTCGGTCGAACCGCGAGGGCCCGATCGGCATCTGCAAGCGCCGGGTGATGGGGCGTCAGGAGGGCTTGGCGATGCTCCTATAGACGTCAAGCGGCAAGCGCGAGGTCGTTTCGAGTGATTCGTGCGGCTGCTGTGCTGGTGAGCGCGCGGTAGACCTCTCGTGCGACGAAGCGCTTGAGGCAACGCGTGATG
>NZ_JBSFXE010000069.1:0-23984 GCF_053595195.1 Kitasatospora sp. NPDC002522 | reverse complement strand
GTGATGCGACGCCAACTGGTAACTCTGGATCGCCGCATCCATCGCCAACCCGCCCATGATCCCCATGAACGTCTGCGACGCGATCTGCCGCACCAGCCAGAAGAACAGGTTCCGCAACGCCTCCCGCGTCGCCGCGAACGCCAGCGTCGCATTGAAATACGACCCGCCGAACGTGAACGGCGCGAAGAACTGCGCCACCAGCATCTGCAGGATCAACTGCACGACCTGCAGGATCGCCATCAGCTTCGTGTACTCGACCTGATTCGCGACCTGGCGCGCCACATCCCCCAACTCCCGCGACAGATCCGCGGTCTCCGACATCACGTCCCCACCCGACACCTGCCCCACCAGGTCCCGGATCGCCGCCACGAACGCCTCCGCCGCATCCCCCTCGAAATTCTCCAGAATCACCGGCACCAACTCGCCGACATACCCCCCGAGAACCCTCAGGTCGTCCGCCACCGCGTAGTAGTCGTCCGCCACCGACCGCATCAGATCCTCATCCGCCTCCGGCCACGGCATCCCCGTCACGAACGAGAAGAACCCCGCGACCTCGGGCGAAGGACTGATCGACATTGGACGCTGCCTCTGTGTTCAACAAGTGATGGACACCGGGGATCGGATCGACCGACGACCCGCGGCTAGTGGCGGGCGGACGGTCAGACGACTGGCGGAACAGCAGCCGCGCGGTCGTTCAAGGCGGTACAGCGGCCACCTGATCCACGCCTGGCCAGGCCAGGATCTGGTCTCAGCCCTCTACTTCGACCGCTCCCGCATCTCGGCCATGACGGCCTCGATCAGGCTCTACACCTCATGGCTCCTCGCTCATGGTTACCGACCCGTTGACCTGTTTGACGGCTTCCAGGGCAGCCCGCGTTCATCTGTCGAGCCGCGAGCAGCCGTGAGGTGCTTCACGCCGGTCGACCGCTCGACGACGACGCACCGGCGAGTGGCGCACACGAGGCGAAGCACCCCGGATAGCAGCGTGCGGCACCCTGACGACCCGTCAGGATGCCGCACCCGTACGCCGGTCTCACACCAGCAGCCCGGCCCGCTTCACGTACTGCACGTGGAACAGCAGCAGCCCGCCCAGCACGACCAGCCACTGCAGGCTGTTCACCAGCGGCACCGCCCCGAGCGGGAGGGTCAGCGCGAACGCCACCCGCACCAGCGCGTCCAGTGCGAAACCGACGCCCCACACCAGGGTCAGCAGCCGCAGGTGCCGCCGGAACCGCGGGTCGGTCTCCCACTGTCCGGCCCACGCCGCCGCGCCCGCCACCCCGATCTTGGCGCTCACCACGGACCGTCCGGCGCCCAGCATGAACGGCCGCCGGGTGAACAGGCTGCCCAGGATCCACACCCCGATCAGGCCGAACACCCAGCTGTCGCGCACCAGCAGCACCCGCGGACTGCCCGTCACCACCGAGAGCACCGCGCCCACCGCGATCAGCAGCAGCGCGAACACCGGCATCGCGTCCAGCCGCCGGTGCCGGACGATCCCGTACACGACCCACGGCAGCGCCGACAGCCCGCTCACGGTGATCGCCAGCCACTGCCCGGCGCCCACCGCCAGCAGCACGTAGTAGGCCGCCAGCGGCACCGCCAGCTCGAACACCAGCGACTGGAACAGCTGCCGCTTCCCCCGCCGCGCCCGCTCCGCCGGCGTCGACCTGTCCCCCGCCACCGCGGCCCAGTCGACCTGCCCGTCCTCGGTCCGCGGCAGCTCCGCCGCGCCCCCAGACGCAGCACCCCCGGCCTCAGCGCCCCCAGCCATCGCGTCCCCCGCCGTCGCGTCCCCGGCTGTCGTGCCGGTACCCGTCGCCGCCATCCGCTCGTTCACGATTCCCCCTGTCCACGGTGCGGTTCCATGCAGACCTCGACCGGCCGCACCGCCCGGTCGAACAGCTCCGCCAACTCACGTGCGCTGGTGGCCACGTCCATCTCCGGATCGCGCATCGTGCGCACCAGGACCGCGTCGATCGCCCCCCGCAGCGCCGTCACCAGCACCCGGGCGTCGAACGCCCCGTACTCCCCGGAGGCCTGGGCCATCCGCACCAGGCCCTCCTGCATCTCCATCATCGCCCGCTGGTTCTCGGCGAACTGCGCCTCCGAGTCGCCGCCCTGGACGTTCAGGACCTCCAGCAGCGCCGCCAGGTGCCGCGGATGCACCGCCACCAGCTCGACGTTCGACCGCACGTACGCGTGCAGTCGCGCCCGCGCGCCGGTCTCCGCCTCGATCCGCGGCACCATGTACTCCTGCGAGACCCGCAGCACCTCGGCCACCACCTCGCGCAGCAGGTCGTCCTTGCCCGCGAAGTGGTACGAGATCATCCCGGTGCTGCTCAGCCCCGCGTGCTTGGCGATCCGCGCGAAGGTCGCCTTGGCGTAGCCCGCCTCCGCGATCACCTCGATCGCCGCCTGCACGATCTGGCTCCGCCGCCCCGACTCGGTGAAAGTCCGCGCCACCGGAGCACCTCCCGTTCTGCTCGATCGAGCAACTCCTTGCTCGACTGAGCAAAACGTTAGCGCTGTTTGCTCGGCCGAGCAAGACCGTGTTTGCTCGGCCGAGCAAAACGGCGGGTAGCGTCAGGCCGCCGCGCCGGCCGCGGCGGAGACGAAGGCGTGCACCTTGGCGGTGGCGGCGTCGGTGCGCCACACCAGCGCGCCGTTGGCCGCGGACAGGCCGGTGAGGGGGCGGGCCACCACCTCGGGGTGCCGGTAGCCGCGGAACAGGCCGCGGTGCGTGGCCCAGACGGTGTCGCTGGTGGCGACGTGGTGCAGCGCCTCCTGGTAGGTGCGGCCGCCGGGGGTGCGGTGCAGCGGCCGGCCGCTCGGGGTGAACGGCGGGCTGACGGCGTGTCGGATCGGCTCGGGCACCTCCAACGGGCTGTCCAGGATCGGCCAGTCGGCGAGCTCCTCGATGTCCACGCTCCGTTTGGCGGCGAGCGGGTGCCCGTCCCGGAGGGCGAGCAGCCGCGGGTGGGCGACGAGCACCCCGCCGACCGTCAGGTCCGGTTCGTCCACCGGCAGCAGGGTGAGCAGCAGGTCCACGTCGCCGCCGCGCAGCGGGCGGTAGGGGTCGACCCAGGAGACCTCGGTGGCGGCCACCCGGCAGGCGGGGTGGCGGCGGGCGAACTCGGCGACGGCGCCGGTGAACGGGGCGCCGTTTAGGCAGCCGAGGAAGCCGATCCGCAGTTCGCCGGCCACGCCCTGGGCGATCGCCACCGCCTCGTCGTAGCTGCGGCGCAGCGCCCGGTGGGCGGCGCCGAAGGACCGCCGGGTGTGCTCGCCGAGCGGGGTGAGCGTGACCCGGCGGCTGGTGCGGACGAACAGCGGTGCGCCGATGCGGCGTTCGAGGGAGCGGATGAGCTGGCTGACCCGGGACTGGGACAGCCGCAGGCGCTCGGCGGTGCGCCCGAAGTGGAGTTCGTCGGCGAGTGCCAGGAAGGTCTCGATCTCGGTCAGGTCCAACGGGCGGATTCCCTCGACGTGGTGGGCGGCCGGAATCGATCAGCTCCGCTAATGCATCGTGCGGCAGATCGACCTTGATCGAGGGCCCATTTGATCAGATCGTTGACCCGTGAGGGGGATGCGGGAGGCCGGGTGGGCGAGGGGACATCGCCGACCCGGCCTCGCTGTGACGCGTCCCGCCGTACCGGCCGACGCCCCGGTGAGGTCCCGGGGGACTCACTCGGGCAGTCGGCCGGTGCGGATCACCTCCGCGTACCAGCGGGCGCTGTCCTTGGGGGTGCGCCGCTGGCTGGCGAAGTCGACGTGGACGATGCCGAAGCGCTTGCTGTAGCCGTACGCCCACTCGTAGTTGTCGAGCAGCGACCAGAGGAAGTAGCCCTGGACGGGGGCGCCGTCGGCGATGGCGCGGCGGACCGCGGCGAGGTGGCCGTGCAGGTAGGCGATCCGCTCGGGGTCGTGGACGGCGCCGCTGGGGTCGGTGTAGTCCTCGTAGGCGGCGCCGTTCTCGGTGACCAGCAGCGGCACGCCGGGCAGGTCGTCGCGCAGTCGGGTGAGCAGTTCGTACAGGCCGTCGGCGTCGACCGGCCAGCCCATCGCGGTGGTGCTGCCGGGGGCGGGCAGGAAGCGGATGCCGTGGTCGGCTGGCCAGGGGCTGTCGCCCTGGTGGCCGTCCTGGCGCGGGGCGGGGCTGGCGGGGTCGTCGGCGGCGACCACGGTCGGCGTGTAGTAGTTGATGCCGAGCGAGTCGACGGGGCGGGCGATCTCGGCGAGGTCGCCGGGCCGGACGAAGGACCAGTCGGTGAGGTGGGCGGTGTCGGCGAGCACGTCCTCGGGGTAGCGGCCGTGGAAGACCGGGTCGAGGAAGATCCGGTTGGCGAGGCCGTCGATCCGGCGGGCGGCGTCCAGGTCGGCCGGGTCGGTGGTGAGCGGGCGGACCGCGGCCAGGTTGAGGGTGAGCGACACCTGTGCGGTGGCGGGGAGTTCGGCGCGCAGCGCGGCGGTGCCGAGGCCGTGGGCGAGCAGCAGGTGGTGGTGGGCGGTGAGGGCGGCGCGGTGGTCGGTGCGGCCGGGGGCGTGGACACCGTTGCCGTAGCCGAGGAAGGCGCTGCACCAGGGCTCGTTGAGGGTGGTCCAGGTGGGGATGCGGTCGCCGAGCCGGCGGGCGGCGATGCTCGCGTACTCGGCGAAGCGCAGCGCGGTGCCGCGGTCGGTCCAGCCGCCCCGGTCCTCCAGTTCCTGGGGCAGGTCCCAGTGGTAGAGGGTGGCGACGGGGGTGATGCCGGCGGCGAGGAGTTCGTCGGTGAGTCGGTCGTAGAAGTCGAGCCCGGCCTCGTTGGCGGGGCCGCTGCCGCCGGGCTGGATGCGCGGCCAGGAGAGCGAGAACCGGTAGGCGCCGAGGCCGAGTTCGGACATCAGCGCGACGTCGTCGCGGTAGCGGTGGTAGTGGTCGGCGGCGACGTCGCCGGTGTCGCCGTTGCGGACGGCGCCGGGGCGGCGGCTGAAGGTGTCCCAGATGGACGGGGTGCGGCCGTCCTCGGCGGCGGCGCCCTCGATCTGGTAGGCCGCGGTGGCGGCGCCCCAGAGGAATCCGGCCGGGAACCGGGCGGGCGCGGCGGGGGCGGTCAGCGGGAGCGCTTGGACGGTCATGTCGCCTTCCAGGAGGGTGAGTTGGTGGGGTCTGTCGGCCGGTCGGGGCGGGTCAGCCCTTGACCGCGCCCTGCATGATGCCGCCGACGATCTGCCGGCCCAGCAGCGCGAACACCACCAGGACGGGAAGGGTGCCGAGCAGGGTGCCGGCCATGATGACCGACTGGTCGGGTACGTACCCCTGGCCGAGGGACTTCAACGCGACCTGCACGGTGGGGTTCTGGGAGCTCAGCGCGACGATCGGCCAGAAGAAGTCGTTCCAGGTGGCCATGAAGGTGAGCATGCCGAGCACGGCCATGCCGGGCCGGGCCACCGGGAGCACGATGGAGCGGAAGATCCGCAGCAGCGAGGCGCCGTCCATCCGCCCGGCCTCGACGAGTTCGTCGGGCAGCGCCTGCACCAGGTACTGGCGCATGAAGAAGACGCCGAACGCGGAGACCAGCGAGGGCAGGATCACCGAGGGCAGCTTGTTCTGCAGGTCGAGCTTGACGATCACCATGAACAGCGGGATCACGCCGAGCTGCGGCGGGATCATCATGGTGCCGACGGTGAGCGCCAGCAGCGCCCGGCTGCCGCGGAACCTCAGCTTGGCGAAGGCGAACCCGGCGAGCGTCGAGGAGAGCACCACCCCGGCGGTGACCACGCCGGCCACGATCAGCGAGTTGACCAGGGCGGTGCCGATCGCGGCCTGCTGGAGCGCCTCGCCGAGGTTGTGGAACAGGTTGGGCCCGGGGGTGAGCGCCGGCGTCGCCGCGCTGAGCTCGGAGTTGGAGCGGCTGGCGGCGACCAGCGTCCAGTAGAACGGGAAGACCGCGAGCAGCGTGGCGACGATCAGCACGGCGTAGGCGAGCGGGCCGCCGTTCAGCGGGGAGCGCGCCCGGCGGGCCGAACTGCGGGCCGGGGCGGCGGGCTTGGACAGGACGTGGGTCATCGGGTCACCGGTCCGTACGGTTGCGGCGGGCGGCGATCGCCGCGTTCAGCAGGGCGAGGACGACGATCAGCAGGAACATCACCCAGGCGACGGCGGCGGCCCGGCCGAGGTGGAAGAAGGTCCAGCCCTGCTCGTACAGGTAGAGGCCGAGGGTCTGGTACTGGTGCGAGATGCCGCCGCCGGAGTTGCCCTCGTACAGCAGCGGTTCGCCGAACAGCTGGGTGGCGCCGATGGTGGAGACCACCACGGTGAAGACGATGGTGGGCCGCAGGCCGGGGATGGTGACGTGCCGGAACTGCTGCCAGCGGGAGGCGCCGTCGACGGCCGCGGACTCGTACAGCTCGCCGGGGATGGCCTGCATGCCGGCCAGGTAGATCAGCGCGTTGTAGCCGGTCCAGCGCCAGGTGACGATCGCCGAGACGCCGAGCTGGGAGGCCCAGGTGGAGGCCTGCCAGTCCACGGGGTGCAGGCCCAGGGTGTGCAGCACCCAGTTGATCAGGCCGTAGTCGCGGCCGAACAGCTGGGCGAAGACCAGGGTCGCGGCGGCGACCGAGGTGGCGTACGGCAGCAGCATCGCGACCCGGAAGAAGGTCCGGCCGCGCAGCCGGTAGTTGAGCAGGTGGGCGAGGCCCAGCGCCATCAGCAGCTGCGGGACGGTGGAGAGCACGCCGATGGTGAAGGTGTTGCGCAGCGCGTTCCAGAAGAACGGGTCCTCGAACAGCCGGGTGTAGTTCTGCAGGCCCAGCCAGTCCATCCGGTCGGAGGTCTGCAGCTCGACCCGGTGCAGCGACACGTAGGCGGTGTACAGCAGCGGGAACAGGCCGAACGCGGCGAACAGCACGAAGAACGGGGCGACGAAGCCGTACGGGGCGAGCCGCCGGCGGGTGCGGCCGGCGGCCCGGGCGGCGGGCAGCCGGGCGGTGGAACCGAGAGCCATGGGCGGGGTCCTTCGACGGGCGCCCGGCCCGCCCGGGTCAACGGGCGGGCCGGGGCGGCGGGTTGGCGACCGGCACTGACGTGGCGTCAGCTGCCGTTGGCCTTCTTGACGTTGTCCAGGGCGTGCTTCCAGGCGGCGTCCGGCGCGGTGCCGGTGCGCTCCACCTCGCCGAGGGCGTCGGTGAACGCCTTGCCGATCACGCCGTCGTCGGTACCCAGCACCTGGGCCGGCATGTTGCCCGCCGACTCGCTGAAGATCTGGCCGATCGGGGCGTTGTTGAAGTACGGGTCGGTGACGTCCTTGATGGCGGCCTGCGCGCCGGTGGAGGACGGGAACGAGCCCTGCTTGGTGAAGAGGGTGGCCTGCTGCTCCTTGGCGGTCAGCCACTTGATCAGCTCGGCGGCCTCCTTCGGGTGCTTGGCGGTCTTCGGGATCGTCAGGTACGAGCCGCCCCAGTTGCCGGTCTTGCCGGGGCCCGCGGCGATGTCCCACTTGCCCGAACCGCCGTCGCCCGCCTGGCCCTTGATGTAGCCGATCATCCACGCGGGGCAGCTCAGGGTGGCGAACTTGCCGGTCGAGAACGCCTTGTTCCACTCGGGGGTCCACTGCGCGAGCTTCGCGGACAGGCCGCTCGCCACCAGCGAGGTGGCGTCCGCCCAGGCGGTCTTCACCGCGGTGCTGGAGTCGTAGACCGGCTTTCCGGCCTCGTCGGCGTAGCGGACCTTCTGCTGGCCGACCTCGGCGGTGAACATGCCGGCCGCGCTGTCGGTCCAGGCGTTGCCCGCCTCGGCCTTGGCGGCGTACTGCTTGCCGAGGTCCAGGTAGCCCTGCCAGGTCGACCACTTGGCGGCCAGCTCGGTGCGGTCGGTGGGCAGGCCCGCGGCCTTGAACAGGTCGGTGCGGTAGCAGATCGCCTCCGGGCCGACGTCGGTGCCCGCGCCGAGCACCTTGCCGTCGGCGGTCTTGATCGCCGCGCCCTTCCACGGCACCAGCTCGTCGTTGACCCCGCCGATGCCGAGCGTCTTCAGGTCGGTGAACTTGTCGGCCTGCTTCTGCACCACGCTGGCCACCCGGCCGACCTCCAGGCCCTGCACGTCGGCGAGGCCGCCGCCGCCCGCGAGCTTGGTCTGCAGCGCCTGCCAGTACTGGCCCTCGTCCTGGGTGTCGGTCTGCTTGATGGTGACGTTCGGGTGCAGCTTCATGTACTCGTCGTAGAGGCCGGCCTCCTTGAACCCGAAGGTGCCGAACAGGTCCACCGTGAGGGTCACGTTGCCGGCGGCGGAGTCCTGGGAACCGGTGGTGCCGGAGCTGCTGCACGCGCTGAGCAGCAGGGCGGCGGCGAGCAGGCCGCAGCCGAGGGCCGCGGAGGAGCGGCGGGCTCTGTGGGGACGCATGGGGAGGCCTCCTGGGCGGGGCGGATGCGGGGGAAGTCGAAGGACGTGGGTGATGCGGGTCGTCGGCGCCGCCACGTTCTGAGAGCGCTCTCAACCGCTGCCGAGAGAGTGCCGGGCGGTGAACGCGCCCGTCAAGCCCTCGAAACCTGAACGTAATCTCGCGTCCTGCCCACCTGGGCATTCGAGTTCTGAACGAAACAGCCTTCGCCGCACCTGTTGACACCCCTTCAGGGACGCCCCTAGCGTCCCCGGACTGAGAGCGCTCTCAGCCACTCGCCCGCCCCCCACTCGAGGTGGACATCCATGAAGCACCGCTCCCTGCGCAGTCCGGCGGCCGCCGTGACCGCGCTGGCGCTCGCCGCGGCCGCCGCGCTGACCGCCACGGTCGGCGCCGGCAGCGCCGCGGCCGCGACCGTCCCGGTCGGCCTCGGCGGCTACACCGACGTTCGCCCGGCCGGCACCACCGGCCCCACCAACTCCGACGGCGCCCCGGTCGCCCCCAAGGTCACCGCCCGGATGGCCGGCCAGGCCGCGCCCACCAACGACTGGTGGTCCTCGCTGATCTACCAGCGCTACGCGGGCAACCCGTACTCGGAGAACCTGTACGCCCACCCGATGACCTTCAAGGCCCAGGCCGCGGGCCTGGAGGTGGGCTACCCCACCACGCCGACCATCACCTCCGACGGCCGCCAGTACGACTACACCCACGCCCGCGACCTCACCCTCGGCGTGGCCGGCCTCGACTCCCCAGACACCAAGGTCGACGGCTGGTCCGACTGGACGGTCACCCCGTACTGGTCCGACGGCGCGCACACCTTCAGCGCCACCATCGGCCACGGCCTGCCCTACGTCTACGCGCACGCCACCGGCGGCGCCGCGCAGGTCACCACCACCTCGGCGCCCACCGTCTTCGCCAACCAGGGCAACGTCCTCGGCATCACCGTCGCGGGCCACAACTACGGCCTGTTCGCCCCCACCGGCACCACCTGGAACGTCAACGGCAGCACGCTGAGCGTGGGCCTCGGCGCCAAGGACTACTACTCGGTCGCGCTGCTGCCCTCCACCGCCGACCTGGCGCTGTTCCGCACCTACGCGTACTCCTTCGTCACCGACACCGAGGTCGGCTGGAACTACGACCCGGCCGCGGGCACCCTCACCACCACCTACACCGCCACCACCACCGCGCAGGAGGGCAGCCAGAGCGGCACGCTGCTCGCCCTCTACCCGCACCAGTGGCAGGCCACCTCCGATCCGCTGACCGCGCTGACGTACACCTCGCCGCGCGGCACCATGAAGGTCCGCCAGGGCGGCTCGTTCAGCACCGTGCAGTCCGTCACCGGCGTCCTGCCCTCGCTGCCCGACGTCGGCGGCTACGACCGCACCGCGCTCGACGGCTACCTGCACCAGGTCGCCGACGCGAGCGACCCGTTCAACGCCGCCACCGACACCTACTGGGTCGGCAAGGCACTCGGCCGACTCGCCCAACTCGTGCCGGTCGCCGACCAGTTGGGTGACACCGCGGTCCGCGACAAGCTGCTCGGACTGATCAAGGGCAAGCTGCAGACCTGGTTCAAGGGCACCGGCTCACCGGTCTTCGCCTACGACACCACCTGGAAGACCCTGATCGGCTACCCCGCCTCCTACGGCACCGACGCCGAACTCAACGACCACCACTTCCACTACGGCTACTTCATCCAGGCCGCCGCCACCGTCGCCCGCTACGACTCCGCGTGGGCCGCCGACTCCGCCTGGGGCGGCATGGTCAAGCTGCTCGCCAAGGACGCCGCCAACGCCGACCGCGCCGACGCCCGCTTCCCCGTGCTGCGCAACTTCGACCCGTACGCGGGCCACGGCTGGGCCTCCGGCCACGCCGGCTTCGCGGCCGGCAACAACGAGGAGTCCTCCTCCGAGTCGCTCGACTTCAGCTCCGGCCTGATCCTGTACGGCGCCGCCACCGGCGACAACACGCTGCGCGACCTCGGCGTCTACCTGTACACCACCGAGGCCAACGCGGTGCAGCAGTACTGGTTCGACGCCGACCACCGGGCCTTCCCGGCCGGCTTCCAGCACGGCACGGTCGGCATGGTGTGGGGCGACGGCGCCGCCTACTCCACCTGGTGGACTGCCGCGCCCGGCATGATCCACGGCATCAACTTCCTCCCCGTCACCGGCGGTTCGCTCTACCTGGCGCGCCGCAAGGACGACCTGGCGGCCAACCTCGCCGAGCTGAAGGGCAACAACGGCGGCGTCTTCACCGACTGGCGGGACCTGCTCTGGGAGGCCGAGGCACTCACCGACCCCGCCGCCGCCAAGGCCGACTGGGACGCCGGGAACGCCGGGTACACCCCCGAGGAGGGCGAGTCCAAGGCGCACACCTACCACTGGATCTACAACCTCGCCGTCCTCGGTACCCTCGACCCGGCCACCACCGCCGACACCCCCACCGCCGCGGTCTTCGTCAACGGCGCCACCCGCACCCACGTGGCGCACAACTACACCACCGCGGCCCGCACCGTCCGGTTCTCCGACGGCTACACCCTGACCGTCCCGGCCCGCTCCACCGCCAGCGAGCGCGGCACCAAGCCCGACGGCGGCGCCGGCGGTGTCAGCCCCTCCCCCACCCCGTCGACGTCCGCCTCGCCCTCGCCGTCGCCGTCGCCGTCCGCGAGCAACTCCCCGTCCCCGTCGGCCAGTCCGACCGTGCCGCAGACCACCGCCAACACCTTCTACCTGCAGCCCGGCGGCACGCTGACCCCCGGCTACGGCACCGGCGCCACCGCCGACACCGTCGTCTCCGGCGGCGGCGGCAACCACGACGGCGCCCCCTACCAGCCGCTGACCTACACCATCAGCCACGTCACCGGGACGCTCCGCCCGAGCGCCACCACCGACTTCGACCTCTACGTCGACGCCGGCGCCAACGTCGCCCTCGGCCAACAGGCCCGCGTCTCCTACGACTTCACCGGCGACGGCACGTACGACCGGACCGAGACCTACCGCTACTTCGCCACCGACCCGGTGACCGGCTGGGAGCGCTACAACGCCACCGCGTCCGGCCTCCAGGCCACCACCGGCTCCGCGCCCGCCAACCTCGCCAACGCCACCGTCCGGATCGAGATCTGGCCCGCCATCGGCAACGCCCCCGCCCAGCTGCGCACCGGCGCCACCCAGGCCCAGGGCAACGCCTCCGTCCTGCGGATCCCCTACAACTGACCCGCCGTCACCCCGAAAGCACCGAGCCCCGGGCCGCCCACGGCCCGGGGCTCCGGCGTCCGGCCGGGGCGGGCCGGCGGAAATCCGCTTGCCCACGTCAACGCTCCCGTCGAGGATCGGCGGATGAGCCACGTGATACGAGCCGTCACCGCCGAGGACTGGCGGCAGGTCAGGGACCTGCGACTGGACGCCCTGCGCGACCCGGTGGCGGGCATCGCCTTCCTCGACACCTACGACAACGCCGCCGCCCAGCCCGACGAGGTCTGGCAGGCCCGCGCGGCCGGCTCCCGCAGCGAGCTGATCGCCCAACAGTTCGTCGCCGAGCGGCCCGACGGCGGCTGGGACGGCTCGGTCACCGTGCTCATCGAACAGGCCGGCCACGGCGACGTCTTCGGCGCCCCGATCGACGTCACCCAGGCCCACCTGGTCGGCGTCTTCGTCCGCCCGGAACACCGCGGCACCGGCCTGGCCCGCGCCCTGTTCGACGCCGCGATCGCCTTCGCCCAGGCGCACGACGAGCCCGAGGTCTCCCGCGTGCGCCTCTACGTCCACCAGGACAACCACCGGGCCGAGGCCTTCTACCGCAAGCTCGGCTTCACCCGCAGCGGCCACCAGGTCCCGGTCCCCGGCGACGACTCCGCCGTCGAGAACGAACTCGTCCTCGGCTGACCGCGCCCGCGAGGGCGGATCAGCCGCCGAACGGACCGTCCAGCGCCGCCCACTGCAGCAGCATGACGGTCTTGCCGTCGGCGATCCGCCCGTCCCGGACCATCGCGCGCGCCTCACCGAAGGGCACTTCCAGCACCTCGATGTCCTCGCCGTCCTCCTCCAGCCCGCCGCCGTCCCCGGTCCGGTCGCCCGGACGGTAGGGGGCGGCGTAGAAGTGCAGCCGCTCGGTGACCGAACCCGGGCTCATGTAGGCGTCGAAGACGTGCGTCAGCGGCCCCAGCTCCACGCCGAGCTCCTCCGCGGCCTCCCGCCGGATCGCCGCCAGCGGCTCGTCGCCGTCCAGCAGCCCGGCGGCCGCCTCCACCAGCATCCCGTCCGGATGCCCGTTGACGTAGGCCGGGTACCGGAACTGACGGATCAGCAGCACCGTCCCGCGCTCCGCGTCGTACGGCAGGACGACCGCGCCGTTGCCGCGGTCGTACGTCTCGCGCTGCTGGGTGACCCAGCGCCCGTCGCGCCGGCGGTAGTCGAAGGTGGTGCGGCGCAGCACGTGCCAGCCCTGCGAGGTGAGTTCGACGTCCCGGACCACCACGCCGGGGTTGCGGTCCAGCTCGCGCCCGGCCCGGTCGAGGCCGGTGCGCCCCCGGTGGTCGGGGACGTCGACGCCGGGGCGGTGCGGGTCGGTGGTGCGGGCGGTCCGTGTGGTGTCGTCCATGGCGCGCTACGATACACGCAGAAACGTGCAAGAACGGGAGAGAACACGGATGCTGGCTGCCGAACGCCGCGACCACCTGCTGGCCCTGCTCGCCCGCCAGGGCAAGATCGTCGCCAAGGACGTCGCCGCCGACCTGGGCATCTCCGAGGACAGCGTGCGCCGCGACCTGCGCGACCTCGCCGCGGAAGGGCTCTGCCACCGCGTCTACGGCGGCGCCCTGCCCGTCTCCCCCGCGGTCGCCGACTACGCGGCCCGGCAGAGCGTCGCCCCGGACGGCAAGCAGCGGGTGGCCCGCACCGCCGCCGCCCTGATCCGCCCCGGCGCCGCCGTGATCCTGGACGGCGGCACCACCGCCCTCGCGGTCGCCCGCCTGCTGCCGCCCGACCTGGCCTGCACCGTGATCACGCACAGCCCGACCGTCGCCACCGCCCTGCTCGACCACCCTCTGGCCGAGGTCTTCCTGCTCGGCGGCCGGCTCTTCAAGCACTCCGCCGTCACCTGCGGCGCCGCCGCCGTGGAAGCCGCCCAGAACGTCTCCGCCGATCTCTGCCTGCTCGGCGTCACCGGCGTCCACCCCGAAGCCGGCCTCACCACCGGCGACCCCGACGAGGCCGCCATGAAGCGCGCCCTCGCCGCTCGCGCCGCCGACACCTACGTCCTGGCGTCCTCGGAGAAGATCGGCGCCGCCTCCCCCTACCGCGTCCTCCCCTGGGACAAGATCACCGCCCTCGTCACCGACGCCGACCCGGAGCACGAAGTCCTGACCCGCCTCGCCGCCCAGGGCGTCGAGGTCGTCCGGGCCGCCTGATGCCACCGGACCGCAGGCCGGGCCCGGCGGGTTCGACGCCGGGCGAGCCCGTCCGCGCGCTACCGGCCGGGCGTCGACGATCCGGCCGACGGCCGGACCGGGGTACCCGTCTGCACGGTGACGCACCAGCCGTCGCCCACCGGGGCAAAGATCTGCCCGGGCGGGCAAGCGGTCGGCGCGGGCGCCCGGCTGGCCGACGGACGGGCGTTCACCGGCGACATGTCGCCCGGCCCGGCGGTGGACGGCTTCGCCGTCGGCGTCCGGGGCCGCCCGGACGTGCTCGGCGCGGGCGTGTCGACCGCGGTCTGCGAGGGCTCGACGCTGGGCTCGGCGCTCGCAGCGGCGGACGGCGTCGCGGCAGGGCTGCCGGGGAGTTCGGCCGGGCCGCCGCTCGGAGCCGGCGTGTCCGCGCTCGCACTCGCGACCGGTGCCCGGCCCGTCGGCCCCGGCCGCTCGGCACCGGACAGCGCCACGACCACGCCGCTCCCGGCCAGCAGCAGGACACCGCCACCGGCGGCCGCCAGCAGGACGGCCTTCCGCCGCCCGGCCGGCCCGGACCGCGCCACCCGCTCACCGTCATGCTGCACCGTGGCGCCCCCACCGCTCCCGATCAACCGCTCGAACGGCGCGCAGCCTAGCGGACCGTACCGCCGCGCCGACCGGCCCGGCTCGACCTGACCCGGGCTCAGGCGGACTCGCGGATCACCAGCCCCGTCGGGATGATCACCGAGGACGGTGCGGAGGCACCCGCGTCGTTGAGGCGGCGCAGCAACAGACGGGTCATCAGGCGGCCCATCTCCTCGATGTCCTGACGGACCGTGGTCAGGCGCGGCTCGGTCCACTCCGCGATCGACTCGACGTCGTCGAAGCCCACCACCGCGACGTCCTGCGGCACCCGCCGCCCGGCGGCCTTGAGCACCCGCAGCGCGCCGGAGGCCATCGCGTCGGAGGCCGCGAAGACGGCGTCCACGTCCGGTCGGCGGGCCAGCAGCTCGGCCATCGCGCGGCCGCCGCCGTCCGCGGTGAAGTCGCCGACGGCGATCAGCTCGGGGTCGCCGTCGGGGAGCAGGTCGCGGTAGCCGTCGAGGCGGTCGACGGAGGAGGTCTGGTCGAGCGGTCCGGTGATGGTGGCGATCCGGGTCCGGCCGAGCGCCTTCAGGTGCTGCACCGCGAGGCGGGCGCCGCCGCGGTTGTCGCTGTCGACGTAGACCAGGTCGCGGTCGGACTCGGCGCCGGGCCAGCCGGGGCGGCCACCTATCACGAAGGGGAGGCCGAGGCGGCGGGCGGTGTCGGGGGTGGGGTCGGCCTGGTGGAGGGAGAACAGCAGCACGCCGTCGACGTGGCCGCCGGCCAGGTAGCGGCCGATCCGCTCGTGGTCGCGCTCGTCCTCGGCGAGCAGCAGCACCATCTGGTTGTCGGCGGCGGAGAGTTCGCGGCTGATGCCGCGCAGGTGCTGGGCGAAGAACGGGTCGGAGAAGATCCGGCTCTCGGGTTCGGCGACCACCACCCCGATCGCCCGGTTGCGGCGGGTGACCAGGGTGCGCGCGGCCAGGTTGGGGACGTAGCCCAGCTCGTCGACGGCGCGCTGGACCTTCTCCCGCAGCGCGGCGCGGACCCCCGCGCCGCCGTTCACCACCCGCGAGGCGGTGGCCCGCGAGACACCCGCCAGCTCGGCCACCGACTCCAGGGTGGGACGCCCGGCCGGTCCTGCCTCGGCCCGCGTCTCGGCTTCCGACACCCTGGGCTCCTCTCCGCGTCCGCCGACCGGGCCGCGCCTCGGTCGCTACCAGCAGCCTAGCGGGTCGACCGGCACTCTGAGAGCGCTCTCAACAAGCTGGCGCACCCGGCCTCGCCTCAGACCGTCACCACCTGCCGCTCGCCCGCCTCCACGGCGACGGTCAGCCGGTTGCCGGGCGGCGGGAACGGGCAGATGAAGTGGTCGGCGAACGCGCACGGCGGCAGGTACGCGCGGTTGAAGTCCAGCACGGTGTTTCCGTCGGCGTCGGGCGCGGGCAGCGTCACGAACCGGAAGCGGTAGGTCTCGTGGCCGCTGGTGGTGTCCGCGATGACGCCGCTGAGCCGGTTGCCGGAGCGGCCGACGGTCAGCGTGTGCGGCTCGCCGCACAGCGTGAACGCGACCTGGCCGGTCACCGCGAGCGGGCGATCCCGGCCGTCGGCGTTCTCCACCACCACCGCCCGCTCCCCCGTGTCGAACGGGGTGTAGACGGCGGGCACCGCCCAGTCGGGGGCGTACGGGAAGAGCGAGATGCCGGCGAACCCCGTCCGAGTGGGCGCGTCCGGGTCGAAGACCCGCAGCGCCAGCTCGCCCTCCCGCTCGATCGGCACCAGCCTGCGCTGCCCCAGCACGGCGATCTGCGGCTCCGGGTCGCCGTCCGTCCGCAGCGCCACCGCGCCGGTCAACTCGCCGTCGCCGCGCTCCAGTCGCACGCCGGCGCCGGGCGCCAGCACCGTCCGCACCAGGCCGTCCTCGGCCCACCATCGGCCCGGCAGGCCGGGGATCTCCCCCGGCTCGGGCTCCAGCCAGTGGGTGCCGGTCAGTGCCAGCGGCCCGTGCGGCGCACTCACCGCCGCGGTCCGCGACTCCGTCCAGCGCTGCCACGCGTCGGCATCGGTCTCGGTCATCGCTCACCCTCCCAAGTCGTGGTTACGGTACGGACGTTCGGAAGCATCAGGCGTCGGCGGACGGCCGCCCGGCGAGCGGGCGGAACAGGCCCTCCTGCATCACGGAGACGACCAGCCGGCCGCTGCGGTCGTAGATCTCGCCGCGGGCCAGGCCGCGCGCGGCGTGCGCGATCGGGGCCTCCTGCTGGTAGAGCAGCCAGTCGTCGGCGCGGAACGGGCGGTGGAACCACATCGCGTGGTCGAGCGAGGCCATGTCGAAGTTCCGCTCGCCCCACAGCGGTTCGACCGGGGCGCGGACGGCGTCCAGCAGCGTCATGTCGCTGGCGTAGGTCAGCGCGCAGACGTGGATCAGCGGGTCGTCGGGCAGCTCGCCGTTGGTGCGCAGCCACACGCCGCTGCGCGCCTCCACGCCGTCGAGCTCCTCGCGGCTCCACCGCAGGCGGTCCACGTAGCGGATGTCGAAGGGCTGGCGCCGGCTGATGAACGGCGGGAGTTCGCCGAGCTTGGCGCCGACCTCGTCCAGGGCGCTGGGCAGCGCCTCGGGGCCGGGCACGTCCGGCATGGTCATCTGGTGCTCGATGCCGCCGGGTTCGGGCTTGTGGAAGTCCGCGGTCAGCGCGAAGATCGACCGCCCGCCCTGGATGCCGAGCACCCGGCGGGTGGTGAAGGAACGGCCGTCGCGGATCCGGTCGACCTGGTAGACGATCGGCACGCCCGGGACGCCGGGGCGCAGGAAGTACGCGTGCAGGGAGTGCACCGGCCGGTCCGGGTCCACCGTCCGGCCCGCCGCGACCAGCGCCTGCCCGGCCACCTGCCCGCCGAAGGTGCGCTGCAGCGCCTCCTCGGGGCTGCGGCCGCGAAAGATGTTCAGCTCGATCCGCTCCAGGTCGAGCAGGTCGACGAGCTGGTCGACGGGGGTTCCCATGGGTGGCTTCCTCTCCTGGCGGCCGTCCGGTCCTCGAGCGCCGGCGCCCACCGCGTTCGTCCAGCACAAGTCTCCTTGCGCCCCGGGAATTCCCGTGGGGCGACCCGCCGCCCGCGGGTCACTCCGGGCCCGGCCCGCCGCGTCCCCGGTCACGGCAGGCCCGTCTGCCGGACGGTGATGTTCAGCCGCCCGACCAGCCCGAGGCCCGGGTCGGCGGTGCCCGGCAGGGTGCGCACCACGCCGTGGTAGGCGAAGCGCATCTCGCCGCCGAACACCAGCAGGTCGCCGCTGCGCAGTTCCAGGTCGGTCCACGGCCGGGTCCTGGTCTCGGTGTTGCCGAGCCGGAACACGCAGTCGTCGCCGAGCGACAGCGACACCACGGGGGCGTCCACCCGCTCCTCCCGGTCGCGGTGCAGGCCCATCTTCGCGCCGTGCGGGTAGTGGTTGACCAGCGCCACGTCCGGCGCGTAGCCGACCGCGCCGGCGATCTCCGCCGCCCGCGCGCCGTACGCCTCGTCGACCGCCCGCCGGGCCAGCGCGCCGAGCTCCGGCGGGAACGCCTTCACCGGCGCGCCGTCGCCGTCCACCACCGTCCGCGCGTACCCGTACGGGTACCAGTGCCAGCCCAGGCAGACCGTCCGCACCGACATCACCCCGCCGGTCGGCAGCGTCACCGTGCGCATCCCCGCCGGCGGACGCGCCCACTCCCGGCAGGCGGCGACCAGCTCGCGCTGCCGCGCCCCGTCCAGCCAGCCGGGCAGCAGCACCACCCCGGGCGCGGGCTCCTGGCGCCCGCGCCCGAACAGCTCCCCGGCGAACCCGCTCATCCCCTCATCCTCGCACCGGGGCCTGGGTGTCACCGCCGCCCGTCCGACCTGACGGACCGTCGTCCGCTCACCGGACGAGCGGCCCGCCCCGCCCGTGGCCCTCCGGTCGGCCCCGCGGTCATCCTCTCGGCGTACCCGCCGGGCGGGCGCGCGGGCGTCCCGCATGCGGACGGCGCGCGGGCGCTCCACGCTGGGGGGAGGCCGTGCCGAGGCGGGAGGAGCCGCGATGCAAGCCTTGGAGTTCCGCGTGGTCGACCTGCCGGAGGGCTCACTGCACAAGACGGCGGTGCTGGTGCTGGGCCGCCACCGGGCGGTACTGGTCGGCACCGGGTTCCGGTTGTCGGACGGCCGGCGGCTGGTGCGCGAGATCCGCTCGTCGGGCCGGCAGCTGGCCGCGGTGCTGATCGACCACGCCGCCCCGGACTGCTACTTCGCGGCGGAGGAGGTCCGCGACGCCTTCCCGGAGGCCCGTTTCCTGGCGCCCGAGCCGGTGGCCGAGCGGATCGAGCGCGACTATCCCGCGCACCGCGCCACCTGGGCCCGGCTCGGGCCCGAACTGCCCACCCGGCTGGTCGCGTTGGAGCCGCTGACCGGCGACGCCGTGGAGCTGGAGGACCACCGGCTGGAGCTGCGCGGCGCCTCCCTGGGGCTGCCCGACCACCACTACCTGTGGGAGCACCGCAGCCGCACCCTGCTCGGCGGCCCGCTGCTCTACCTCGGCGTCCACCCGTGGACCGCCGACACCCCGCGGGTCGCCCAACGCGAGGCCTGGATCGCCCTGTTGGACGAGATGGCCGCGCTGGAGCCGGCCCGCGCCGTCCCCGGCCACCGCCACACCGAGCTGCCGCTGCCGCCCGACGGCACCCCGGACCCGATCGCCTGGACCGCCGACTACCTGCGCGCCTTCGAGACCGAGCTCGGCAAGCCCGCCGACCCGGCGGCCGTCGAGGCCGCGATGCTGCACCGGTACCCGGACGCGGCGGTGCCCTTCGCCGTCGAACTCGGCGCCCGCGCCGCCAAGGGCGAGCTCACCTGGGCCTGAACCGGCCCGCCCCGCCGGAACCCCTGCGCACTGTACCTACTGGTATGTACAGTGCGCCGCATGAGCACCGCCGACCGCCTGATCGAGAGCACCCGCGAGCTGCTGTGGGAGCGCGGCTACACGGGCACCAGCCCGAAGGCCATCCAGCAGCACGCGGGGGCCGGCCAGGGCAGCATGTACCACCACTTCGCGGGCAAGCCCGAGCTGGCGCTGACCGCGATCCGCCGTACCGCCGAGGAGCTCCGGGCCACCGCCGAGGAACTGCTCTCCGGGCCCGGCACCGCCGTCGACCGGGTCGCCGCCTACCTGCGGCGCGAGCGCGAGGTGCTGCGCGGCTGCCCGATCGGCCGACTCACCCAGGACCCCGAGGTGATGGCCGACCCGGTGCTGCGCGCTCCCGTCGAGGAGACCCTCGGCTGGCTGCGCGGCCGCCTGGCCGAGGTGCTCGCCGAGGGCCGCGCGGCCGGACAGCTCCCCGCCGCCACCGACCCGCAGGCCACCGCCGCCACCGTCGTCGCCGTCCTCCAGGGCGGCTACGTGCTGGCCCGCGCCGCCGGCACCCCCGCCCCGTTCCACCAGGCGGTCGACGGCCTGCTCGCCCTGCTCGCCGCCCCGCCCGCCCTCCCCTGAGCCGAGAGGTCCCCGTGCACGCCAAGCAGTACGAGATCACCCTGCCCGCCGACTACGACCTCGACGTGATCCGCCGCCGCATCGCCGCCGGCGCCCCGCTGCTGGACGACCGCCCCGGCCTGGGCTTCAAGGCGTGGCTGCTGCGCGAACGCGGCGTGGACGGCTCGCCGGTGAACCAGTACGCGCCGTTCTACCTCTGGCAGGACGCCGGGGCGATGGCCGCGTTCCTGGTCGGCGGCGGCGGCTTCCACCACATCGTGCGGGACTTCGGCCGCCCCGCGGTCGGCGACTGGACGCCGCTCGGCCAGTACCCGGGCCCGGCCCGCGCGAGCGCCCCCGGCTACGCCACCCGCGCCCTGACGCCCGTCCCCACCGACCCGGACCCGCTCGCCCTGGCCGCCACCGTCGACCGCGCGCTCGACGCGCTGCGTGCGCTCGCCGAACGCCCGGGCGTGCACACCGCACTGCTCGCGCTCGACCCGGGGCGCTGGGAGCTGCTGCGCTTCACGCTCTGGCAGGACGCGCCGACCGAGGACACCGGCACCGTCTACCGCGTCCCGCACCTGTCCGCCCCGGGCCTCGCCGACCTCCCCGCCGGGCGCACCTGGTAGCGCCTGGCAGCACCCGGGGCTACTGCAGGACGCCGATGTCCCGCGCGCAGGAGCGCCACGCGTTCCAGCCCTGGCGGCGCAGGATCTCCTCCGCCACGGCGATCTGCTGGCGCCGGGAGGCATGGTCGGGCCGGTCGGAGTAGCGCAGGCCGCCGGACTCCCGCCAGGTCGGCGGCCAGATCTGCAGGCCGCCGTAGTAGCCGTTGCCGGTGTCGGCCCGCCAGTCGCCGTCGCTCTCGCAGTCGGCGAGGCGGTCCCACACCAGGTCCGGGGTGGGCTGGCGGGCGAAGGACAGCGCGGCCGCCGACGGGAGCAGCAGGCCGAGCGCCAGCACGCCGCGGCCGAGCAGGGGCGTCCGCCGGGGCGGCGAGGCGGGGCGCAGCCGGGGCTTCCGCAGGTGGGGCTTTCGCAGCCGGGGCATCCGCAGGTGGGGCATCCGCATTCCACCGACGCTAAGCAGCCGGCGGGTCGGCCACCCGCGGAGCGCCCCCAGCCGGGTGGTCGGGGCGCCCGGCGGCCTGACGGACGGTCAGGCGGGCGGAACGGCGGAAGCCGCCACCCCGAGCGCGGGGGTGGCGGCTTCACGCCGACAGGGTGGGATCAGCCGATCCCGGGGGAAGCGGGGCTTCCGGTGGGGCTTCAGACGGAGAGGACCTGGCCCGGGAAGATCAGGTCCGGGTTGCCGCCGACGACGCCGGTGTTGTTGTTGTACAGCGCGTGCCAGTCGACGCCCAGGCCGGCGGCGATCTTGGACAGGGTGTCGCCGGACTTCACCGTGTAGGTGCCGCCCTTGGCGGTGTTGGTCGGGGCCGCGGCGGGCTTGTCCTTCCAGGTCTGCTTCGGCGCCTGCTGCTGGGCCGGGGCGGTCTCCTGGGCGGCGGCCTTCGGGGCCTGCGCGCGGGTCTCGGAGCGCGAGGCCTTCGAGGAGTCGGCGGTCGCGGCCGAGGAGGAGCTCGACTTCGCGGCGGACGAGGAGGAGGTGGAGGCGGTCGACGAGGAGGTGTCGACCTGCGCCGGGGCGCCGCCCTTGGTCAGGCCGGCCACCACCGAGCAGACCGGCCAGGCGCCGGGGCCCTGGTCGGCCAGCACCTTCTCGGCGACGGAGATCTGCTGCGCCTTGGTGGCCAGGTTGGCCTGCGCGGCGTAGGCGGTGCCGCCGTACGCGGCCCAGGTGGAGGAGGTGAACTGCAGCCCGCCGTAGAAACCGTTGCCGGTGTTGATCGACCAGTTGCCGGTCGACTCGCACATCGCCACCTTGTCCCAGGTGGAGACGTCCGCGGCGGAGGCCGAGGTGGCCGTGACGAGGCCGGCCACCGGGACGGCGAGGAGGGCGCCGCCCACGACCGCCGCGCGGACGCGGTTGCGCTTGAGGGCGGAGGTGGCAGCGGCGGTCTCGTTACGGAAGATCATGAGATTCCTCTCGACAATCCCGGGGGTGGGCAGGCGGAACCAGGCCCTGCACGCAGGGATTTCGTCTCGCTCGCCAGGTCCGGTGGGCGGCGGTGCACGTGTCGGACGTACCGCGCCGTCGCTTCGGGGGTGAACCACCCGGGAGGTGCTCGATGCACCGGCCACGAACCTACGAACACCGCGGACCGGCCGCCAAACAGTTTCGGATCCGCCCAGGTCATGCGCCCGTTACCGGCGGTATGGATCTAGTTAACCAAGGCAATTTGCCCGATTTGTCCTGGTATTCGAAGATCAAACCATATCGGAATATGGTCCCGGTCACAGTTTGGCCCGTGTGAGGTCGGGCACAGCGTCGACACATTGCGACCGGAGGCACACACAGGGCTGTCAGATCCGACGCAATTCCCGTCGTCCGGAGCGCCACCCGTGACCCCAGCCACAACCTCCCGTTGGTAATGGCGTTCGGCGCGTCCCGCGCCGCGCACCCGGGAGGTCCCCACCCGGGCGCATAAGAGGACGAACGAGGAGTGGTTGTGCCGCGCATGCTTGAGGTGAGCGAGGACGTACGCGCCGAGATCGGCGACGACGAGGCCGAGAGCCTGCTGGCCGGAGCCCACGCGCCGGACTCCTACGACTGCACCTCCTGCCGACAACCGGGCGACTCGCTGCGCGAGCCGACCAGCACGGTGCTGTTCGTCGGCGACGAGACCGCGGTGCTGGCCTTCGCGCACGCCCGCTGCATCCCGTCGCAGGTGGTGCCGGTCGCCGAGGAGCAGCTGCGCGGCGCGGTGGCGTCGATCAGCCAGTCGCAGGACGCCCCGGCGGCGCTCGCCCCCGAGCCGGTCGAGCCGGCCCAGCCGGTCGTCATCCCGGAGCCGATCACCGCCCCGCGGACCGTGATGCGCGGTCAGTCGCAGCCCGCCGTCCTCGGCGTGACCTGCGGGATCGTGCTGTGCGGGGACACCCAGCACGCCGCCCTGGTGGTCGAGCCGACCGGCCCGGTGGGCCGCCCGGGCAGCCAGGAAGGCGAGGACGAGTTCCTCGCGCTGCTCACCGAGCACGGCTTCCAACTCGTCCAGGACGTCAACCAGGCGCCGGTACGGCCCCGCTCCGGCTGGTCGGTGCTGATGGCGATGGGCCAGCTGCACGCGATCCTGCAGCCGTCCGCCACTGGCGGCTCGGCCGCCTGGTGGCAGGCCCACCAGCCGCTGCAGGTCACCCCGGCGTGGCGGGCCGCGGCGGCCCGCAAGTCCGAGGTGATCATGTTCGCGGTGCCGGCCGGCACGGTCGGGCGGCAGCCCCGGGAGGACCTGCTGCGCCTCGCCCTGGACCGGGGCGCCGCCCGCGGCCTGGTGGGCGCCGCGATGCTCCCGCTGGCCGGGACCTGAGCGGGCCCGCGCCGATGAGCGACCCCGTGAACGACCCCGCCGCCGCCCCGGCCGCTCCCGACGAGCCGTCAACCCCGGCCGCCGATCAGGTGGTTGAGGCCGACCCGGACGGCGGACTTGGCATAGGACAGGGCGAGCCGCCCCCGCATCCCCGGCCGGTCTCGCTCGTTGGCTCCTACGTGTACAGCTACGACCTCGCCTCCCCCAGCCGCCCCGCCGTCCCCTCCCCCACCGGCGTCGGCCGGTCGATCCCGAGCATGCGCCCGTCGTACGACGCGGAGCACCCGGTCTCGGCCACGCCGATCTACGACTCGCTGTACTCCGAATACCGCAGGCTGTTCCGCGCCCTGCCGGGCGACCGCTCCGGCGAGGAGGGGATGCGGTTCACCGGCTTCGCGGTCCGCGACCCGCAGCCGCCGGACGCCACCCGCGAGGGCCTGCCCTACCCGCAGCACCAGACGTTCGAGACCTACGCGGGCCAGGCGCACGGCGCGCCGCAGTTCATGCCCGCGCAGGCCACCGCGCCGACCGGCGGCCAGGGCTGGGTGGCCTCCGGCTACCTCGGCCCGGGCCAGCCGTCCGGCTCCGGCGGCCGGCACCGCTCGATGCTCTCCCTGCCGCCCGGCCGGGATTCCTAATGCCGTTGTCAACTAGCTGCTGGGACGGGCGCACTGCGCTCGTAGGGTCGCCCGTCCCGCAGCAAGGCCCAAAGGACGTTGACCC
>NZ_JBSFXE010000068.1:0-23984 GCF_053595195.1 Kitasatospora sp. NPDC002522 | reverse complement strand
ATGTCGCCGACCGTCATCCGCGGGTTCAGCGAGGTGTACGGGTCCTGGAACACCATCTGGATGTTGCGGCGCACCGCCTTCAGCGCGGCGCCGGAGAGCCGGGAGATGTCCTCGCCCTTGTAGAGGACCTGGCCCGCGGTCGCCCGCTCCAGGTTCATCAGGACCTTGGCCAGCGTCGACTTGCCGCAGCCGGACTCGCCGACGATGCCGAGGGTCTCGCCCTTGCCGAGGGTGAAGGAGATGCCGTCGACCGCCTTGACCGCGCCGACCTGCTTCTTGAAGAGGACGCCCTGGGTGAGCGGGTAGTGCTTGACCAGGTCGCGGACCTCCAGGATGGGCTGCTCAGCCATGGAGGGTCTCCTTCCAGAGGTGGCAGGCGCTCTTGCGCCCGGCGAGCTCCGCGCCGTCCCGGTCGGTGACCTGGTGCAGGGCGGGGATCTCGGTACGGCACAGGTCGGTGGCGACGTCGCAGCGCGGGTTGAAGGCGCAGCCGGCCGGGACCTTGTAGAGGTTGGGCGGCAGGCCCTTGATCGCGTAGAGCTCCTCGCCCTTCTGGTCCAGTCGCGGGATCGACCGGAGCAGGCCCTTGGTGTACGGGTGGGCGGGCTTGGCGTACAGCTCGTGGACCGGGGAGGTCTCGACGATCCGGCCGGCGTACATCACCGCGATCTTGTCCGCGACGTCGGCGACCACGCCGAGGTCGTGGGTGATCAGGATCAGGCCCATGTGGTACTCGGCCTGCAGCTCGGCGAGCAGGTCCATCACCTGGGCCTGGACGGTGACGTCCAGGGCGGTGGTGGGCTCGTCCGCGATGATCAGGTCCGGTTCCAGCGCCAGCGCCATGGCGATCATGATGCGCTGGCGCATACCGCCGGAGAACTGGTGCGGGTAGTCGTTGACGCGCTGCGCGGCGGCCGGGATGCGCACCCGGTCCATCAGCTCGATCGCCTTGGCCTTGGCCTCCTTCTTGGAGAGGCCCTCGTGCACGCGGAACATCTCGCCGAGCTGGTAGCCGACGGAGAGCACCGGGTTGAGCGAGGAGAGCGCGTCCTGGAAGATCATCGCGATCTTGCGGCCGCGGATCTTCCGGCGCTCCTCGCCCGACATCTTGAGCATGTCCTGGCCGCGGAACAGGATCTCGCCGGAGGTGATCCGGCCGGGCGGCATGTCCAGGATGCCCATGATGGTCTGGGCGGTGACGGACTTTCCGGAGCCGGACTCGCCGAGCACGGCGAGCGTCTCGCCGGCCGCGACCGAGTAGTTGACGCCGTTGACGGCCTTGGCGATGCCGTCCCGGGTCTTGAACTCGACGTGCAGGTCACGGACTTCGAGCAGCGGGGTGCCGGGGACCAGGCGGTCCTGGGCTACCGGGGTCTTCACGGGTGCGGTGGTCATGGTGCGGGCCGCCTCTCTCAGCGCAGCTTCGGGTCGAGGGCGTCACGCACCGCGTCGCCGAGCATGATGAAGGCCAGCACGGTGAGGCTGAGCATGCCGGCGGGGAAGAACAGTGCGAACGGAGCGGTACGGATGACCTTCTGGGCCGAGTTGATGTCGATGCCCCAGGAGATGGTCGGGTCCTGCAGACCGATGCCGAGGAAGCTCAGCGTGGCCTCGGTGGCGATGTAGCCGCCGAGCGCGATGGTGGCCACCACGATCACCGGGGCGATCGCGTTCGGCAGGATGTGCTTGAACATGATCCGGCCGGTGCCGGCGCCGAGCGCCTTGGCAGCGGTCACGTAGTCGGCCTGCTTGACGGTGATCACCGAGCCGCGCATGACGCGGGTCATCTGGGTCCAGCCGAGGACCACCAGAGCGAAGACCACCGACCAGACGGTGCGGACCTGGAAGGCGTTCAGCATGACCAGCGCGCCGAGCAGCAGCGGGATGCCGAAGACCATGTCGGTGAACCGGGAGACGATCGTGTCGACCCAGCCGCCGTAGTAGCCGGCCACCATGCCGAGCAGGCCGCCGAGCAGGGTGACGCCCGCGGTGACGCAGATGCCGACCACCACGGACGCGCGGGCACCGTAGATCATCCGCGCGTAGATCGACCGGCCCTGGCCGTCGTAGCCGAACCAGTCGCCCTGGAAGAAGTGCAGGTAGTTCGGCTTGGTCAGGTAGTGCATCCGCAGGTCGCCGGCGCGCGGGTCCACCGAGGTGAACAGGCTGGGGGCGATCGCGAAGGCGATCAGCAGCACGATCAGCGCGGCCGACAGGATGAAGATCGGACGCTTGCGCAGGTCGTGCCAGGCGTCCAGGCCGAGGCTGCGGGGCTTCTCCGGCTTCGGCTCGGCGCTCTCCCCGGCGCGCTGCGCGGGGATGCCCGCGTTCTTCTCGATCAGGTCAGGCATACCGGATCCTCGGGTCCAGGACCGCGTAGAGCAGGTCGACGAGCAGGCTGGCGCCCAGGTAGACCAGCACCAGCACGACGACGAAACCGGAGACGGTCGCGCCCTCGTTCAAGTTGATGGCGTGGTAGAGCGCGTTGCCGACGCCCTTGACGTTGAAGATGCCCTCGGTGACGATCGCGCCGCCCATCAGGGCGCCCAGGTCGGTGCCCAGGAAGGTCACCACCGGGATCATCGAGTTGCGCATCAGGTGGGTGCCGATGACCTTGCGCTTGGGCAGTCCCTTGGCGACCGCGGTGCGCATGTAGTCGGCCTTCAGGTTCTCCGCGATGGAGGTCCGGGTCAGGCGGGCCACGTAGGCGAGCGAGATCGAGCCGAGCACGATGGCGGGCAGGATCAGCTGGCCCAGGTTCATCGAGTCCTGGACGGTCGGGGTGATCCAGCCGAGCTGGATCGCGAAGACGTTCTGGAACACGAAGCCGAGCACCGGCACCGGGATGGAGATCAGCAGCAGGGTCAGCACCAGGGAGGACTTGTCGAAGGCCTTGCCGCGGCGCAGGCCGGCGAACAGGCCGATGGCGACGCCGACGACCAGCTCGAAGGCGAAGGCCAGCAGCGCCAGCCGCACCGTCACCGGGAGGGCCTCGCCGATCACGTCGACGACCTTGCGGCCGGCCATGGTCTGGCCGAAGTTCCCCTGCAGCAGGTCCCTCATGTAGTTGAGGTACTGGTGCCAGATGGGGAGATCAAGGCCCATCCGGTGCTTGAGCGCCGCCAGCTGGGCCGGATCGGCCGCCTTGTCGCCCCACATCGCTGCCGCCGGGTCACCGGGGAGCATGCGGGTCATGAAGAAGATGATCGTGACCGTACCCAGGAACACCGGGATCATCTGGAGCAGTCGCCTCGCGACAAAACGCCCCATCGTGCCTCCAATTGACTGCTCTGACGGGCCGTCATCCCGATTTCAGAGTTTCTCGGCGTGACAACGGCCGGTGCCGGTCCGCCCGGTGGGGCGGGGCACGGCACCGGCCGTGTCGTTTCGAGCCGTGTGTGGTGCCGGCTCGGAATTACTTCTGCTTGACCTCGACCTGGGTGAAGACCGGGTCACCGAAGGAGTCGTACTTCACGCTCTGCACGTTCTTCGAGTAACCCGCGGTGGTCTTGTAGTACCAGAGCGGGATGGCCGGCATGTCCTTGGCCAGCTGGGCCTCGGCCTGCTGGTACAGCTCGGCGGTCTTCTCCACCGAGGTGGCCTTGTCGGCCTCGGCGGCGAACTTGTCGAACTCCGGGCTGGAGTAGCCCGCGTCGTTGGCCGCGGCACCGGTGCCGTAGACGTCCCGCAGGAAGTTGGCGTTCAGCGGGTAGTCCTGCACCCAGCCGGTCCGCATCAGGCCGTTGACCTGCTTCTTCTTGATCAGGTCACGGGCGGTCTTGAAGTCCGGCTTGGCGTCGCCGACGCACTCGACGCCGGTGGCCTGGCGGATGTTGTTGCAGACCGCGTCGACCCATTCCTTGTGGCCGCCGTCGGCGTTGTACAGGATGGTGATCTTGTTGCCCGGGACGCCGCCGCCCTCGGTCACCAGCTGCTTGGCCTTGACCGGGTCGTACTTGCAGGCGTCGCCGCAGGTGTTCTCCTTGTAGCCCATCGCACCCGGGGCGACCCAGGAGGTGGCGGGCTGGCGGGAGCCGTTGAGCACCGTCTTGGTGATGGTGTCGCGGTCGATCGCCATGGACAGGCCCTGGCGGACCTTCGCCTTGTCCACGCCCTGCCACTCCGGCTGGTACATGGAGAAGGAGATGTTCTGGATCGCGCCCTGGGCCTGGTCGACGGCGCGGTCGCCCAGGTCGTTCTTGTAGGAGGCGAGGTCGCTCGGGTCGACCTGGTCCAGCACGTCCAGGTTGTCGGAGACCAGGTCCTTGTAGGCGGCCTCGGCCTGCGAGTAGTTCTTGAAGACGATGCCGCCGTTCTTCGGCTTGTCGGTGCCCGCGTACTTGTCGAACGCGGCGACGGTGATCGCCTTGTTGTGCTCCCACGAGACGAACTTGTAGGGGCCGTTGCCGATCGGCGACTGGCCGTACTTCGCCGGGTCGGTGAAGAACACCTTGGGCAGCGGCGAGAAGGCCGTGTAGCCGAGCTTGTACTGGAAGTACGAGACCGGGCCGGTCAGCGCGATGGTGAAGTGCGTGTCGTCGACGACCTTCAGGCCGGACATGGTGTCCGCGGTGGCGTCGCCCTTGTCCGGGTGGACCGCGTCGTAGCCCTGGATGTCGGAGAACCAGTCGGAGTTGATCTGGTTGTTCTTGACGTTGGCCGACCAGTTCCAGGCGTCCACGAAGGAGGCCGCGGTCACCGGGGTGCCGTCGTGGAAGGTCCAACCCGACTTCAGGGTCACGGTGTAGTTCTGCGCGTCGGTGGTCTCGATCTTCTCGGCGACCTGGTTGCGCAGCTTGCCGTCCGCGGGGTCGTAGTCCACCAGGCCCTTGAACAGGGTCTTGATGACTCGACCGCCGCCGACCTCCATGGCGTTGGCCGGCTGGAGCGGGTTCTGCGGCTCGGTGCTCTGGTAGCTGAACGTGCCCTGAGCGTTGACCGCGTCGCCACCGGAGCTGCCGCCGGAGTTGCTGCTGCCGCAAGCGGTAGCTGCGAGGGCGACCGCGACGGCTGCGACAACCCACTTGGCCTGGCTGGCACCGCGCATGGGTGTGCCTCCTGAACTCGTGTTACAGATCGCTCGCGGCCTGGCGCGCACCCCTGCGCAGAAGCCTCGACCCGAGCTCGATGCACCCACTATCGGTCACTCACGGATACGGAACCGACCAATACGGATTTCAATTTGGTCACATGAACGAGCGGTGAATCTCGGGAATCGGACATTCGCGACATACCCAGACAGGGGCGAAACGGACAGTTGTCACGCATGACGATGTGTGACGTCCGATTAACGAACGATCCGCGCCCGGAGCCCATCTGAGGGTGCGTCACGGAGTGTGAGGAAAAACGCGACCGGCCGGCGTCCCTGAGGACGCCGGCCGGTCGGCCGAGCTACGGGTGTCAGCCCTTCTTTGCCCGCGAGGCCGTGCGGCCGCGGTCCTTGGCGTCCAGGACGACCTTGCGGATGCGCACGGTCTCCGGGGTCACCTCGATGCACTCGTCCTCGCGGCAGAACTCCAGCGACTGCTCCAGCGAGAGCTTGCGCGGCGGCACGATCGACTCGGCCACGTCCGCGTTCGAGGAACGCATGTTGGTGAGCTTCTTCTCCTTGGTGATGTTCACGTCCATGTCGTCGGCACGCGAGTTCTCACCGACGATCATGCCCTCGTACACCTCGGTGCCCGGGTCGCAGAACAGCACGCCGCGCTCCTGCAGGTTGGTCATCGCGAAGGCGGTGACCACGCCGGAGCGGTCGGCGACCAGCGAGCCGTTGTTGCGGGTGGTGAGCTGGCCGAACCACGGCTCGTAGCCCTCGTGGATCGAGTGCGCGATGCCGGTGCCGCGGGTGTTGGTGAGGAACTCGGTACGGAAGCCGATCAGGCCGCGGGACGGCACCACGAACTCCATCCGGACCCAGCCCGAGCCGTGGTTGGACATGTTGTCCATCCGGCCCTTGCGGATGCCCATGAGCTGGGTGACGGCGCCCATGTGCTCCTCGGGCACGTCCACGGTGAGGCGCTCGACCGGCTCGTGGGTCTTGCCGTTGACCTCCCGGGTGACCACCTGCGGCTTGCCGACGGTCAGCTCGAAGCCCTCGCGGCGCATGGTCTCGATCAGGATGGCCAGCGCCAGCTCACCGCGGCCCTGCACCTCCCAGGCGTCCGGGCGCTCGGTGTCCAGCACGCGCAGCGACACGTTGCCGATCAGCTCGCGGTCCAGGCGGTCCTTCACCTGGCGGGCCGTCACCTTGCGGTCCACCTTGCTGCTGGACTTCGCGTCGGCGCCCTTGCCGGAGCCGCCCTTGCCGACCAGCGGCGAGGTGTTGGTGCCGATGGTCATCGAGATGGCCGGCTCGTCGACGGTGATCAGCGGCAGCGCGATCGGGTTCTCGGGGTCGGCCAGGGTCTCGCCGATCATGATGTCGCCGATGCCGGCGACGGCGCAGATGTCACCCGGGCCGGCCACCTCGGCGGGCTTGCGGGTGAGCGCCTCGGTCATCAGCAGCTCGGAGATCCGGACGTTGCTGATCGAGCCGTCGCGCTTGATCCAGGCCACGGTCTGGCCCTTGCGCAGCTCGCCCTGCTCGACCCGGAGCAGCGCGATGCGGCCGAGGAAGTTGTCGGCGTCCAGGTTGGTGACGTGCGCCTGCAGCGGGGCGGCGTCGTCGTAGACCGGGGCCGGGACGTGCTCCAGGATGGTGGAGAAGAACGGCTCCAGGTTGGTGCTGTCCGCCGGGACGGTGCCGTTCTCCGGCTTGGTCAGCGAGGCGACGCCGTCACGGGCGCAGGCGAAGACGATCGGGAACTCGATCTGGTCCTCGTCGGCGTCCAGGTCCAGGAACAGGTCGTAGGTCTCGTTGATGACCTCGTCGATCCGGGCGTCCGGGCGGTCCGTCTTGTTGATGCACAGGATGACGGGCAGGCGGGCGGCGAGCGCCTTGCGGAGCACGAAGCGGGTCTGCGGCAGCGGACCCTCGGAGGCGTCGACCAGCAGGACGACCGCGTCCACCATCGACAGGCCGCGCTCGACCTCGCCACCGAAGTCGGCGTGGCCGGGGGTGTCGATGATGTTGATGGTGATCGGCGCGCCACCATCCTTGGGGTGGTACTTGACCGCGGTGTTCTTCGCGAGAATGGTGATGCCCTTCTCGCGCTCCAGGTCGTTCGAGTCCATCATTCGGTCGTCGAGCTGCTGGTGGGCGGCGAAGGCGCCGGCCTGCTTCAGCATGGCGTCGACCAGGGTGGTCTTGCCGTGGTCGACGTGGGCGACGATGGCGACGTTGCGGATGTCGTTGCGCGTGGGCATGCGGCGCTGATTCTCCCGGAATCGTGGGTCACGGTGCCCGGCCCGCGTCAGCATTCACCGGTCCACCCGCCGGGCATGGCACATGCCTCGGCTTCTCCCCATCGTACGGGGAACGCCCCAACGGAGCCGAAACGGGCCGCTCGGGGGGTGAAGAAGATCACGTGCCCGGGGGGTGTCCGGCGGGCCTACAGCGACAGTTCGAACCAGACGATCTTGCCCTTGGGGGTGCGGCGGCTGCCCCAGCGCTCGGCCAGCAGCGAGACCAGCTGGAGGCCGCGGCCGCCCTCGTCGGTCTCCTGGGCGCGGCGCTGGCGGGGCTGGGCGTAGGCGTCGTCCCAGACCTCGCAGACCATGGTCTTGTCGCGCAGCAGGCGCAGCCGGATCTCGCCGCGGCCGTGCCGCAGCGCGTTGGTGACCAGCTCGCTGACCAGCAGCTCCGAGGTGTCGACCAGCTCGTCCAGGCCGCGCTCCAGCAGCCAGCCGCAGGCGGCCTCGCGGGCCTTGGCGACCGAGGTGGGCTCCGGCGGGAGCCGCCAGTCGCCGACCGAGCCCTTCGGCAGCGCCTGGACCTTGGCCATCAGCAGCGCGATGTCGTCCTCGCCGTGGTGCGGGTTGAGCTCGTCCAGCACCTGGTCGCAGAGCTCCTCCAGCCGGCTGGAGCCGTTGGTCAGCGCCTCCCGGAAGGCCCGCAGGCCCTCGTCCAGCTGGTGCTTGCGGGACTCCACCAGGCCGTCGGTGTACAGGCCGAGGACGGCGCCCTCCGGGAGGTCGACGTCGACCTCCTCGAACGGTTCGCCGCCGACGCCGAGCGGCAGGCCGGGCGGCACGTCGAGCATCCGGGCGCCCTCGCCGGGGCTGAGCAGCACCGGCGGGAGGTGGCCGGCGTTGGCGAAGGTGCAGCGCTGCTTGACCGCGTCGTAGACGGCGTACACGCAGGTGGCGAGGTAGACCTCGGCGCCGGACTCCGGCAGGTCGTCGCTGCCGAGGCCGCGGGCGATCTCGTCGAGGGCCGTGAGCACCTCGGCGGGGTCGAGGTCGAGCATCGCCAGGGTCCGCACGGCGGTGCGGAGTTGGCCCATCGCGACGGCGGCGCGCAGGCCGCGGCCCATCACGTCGCCGATCACCAGCGCGGTGCGGCTGCCGGGCAGCGGGATGACGTCGAACCAGTCGCCGCCGACCTCGGTGTTGTTGTTGCTGGGCAGGTAGCGGCGGGCGATCTCCAGGCCGGAGGCGGCCGGGTTGCCCGGGGGCAGCAGGCTGCGCTGCAGGATCAGGGCGCGCTCGTGCTCGCGGCGGTAGAGCCGGGCGTTGTCCACGCAGACCGCGGCCCGGGCGACCAGCTCCTCCGCGATGGCGACCTCGCGGGCGTCGAACGGCTCGGAGCCGATCGCCCGGGACAGCTGCACCAGGCCGAGCACCTGGTCGCGGGCGACCAGCGGCACCACCAGGGTGGAGCGCAGCAGCGGGTCGGGCCCGGGCTGCGGGACCACGCTGCGGCCGGTGCGCAGCGCGCGGGCGTGCGGGGAGCGCGGCGGGTAGCAGAGCGTCCCGCCGGCCTCGGCGACCCGGACGCCGCCGCCGCGGTCGGAGCCGAGCACCGAGGGCGCGTTGCCGACCACGCTGGAGACCGCGACCCGGCGCAGCTCGCCGCTCTCCGGGTTGGCGGACAGCGGGGCGGAGTCGCCGGTGAGCAGCGCGGTGTACAGGTCGACGGTGGCGACGTCGCAGAACTGCGGGACGATCACGTCGAGCAGTTCCTTGGCGGTGGTCTCCAGGTCGAGGGTGGAGCCGATGTGGGTGGAGGCCTCGTTCAGCAGGGCGAGGTTGCGGCGCACCCCGGCGGCCTCGCGCTCGGCGATGTGCCGGCTGGTGACGTCCTGGACCTGCCCGGCCACGCCGATCGGGCGGCCGCCGGCACCGGCCAGCCGGTACAGCGACACCGCCCAGGTGCGCTGGTCGTCGTCGCGGGCGGCGGGGGCCCGGCCGGGCAGCGTCGGGCCGGCCAGCCGCAGGTCGAGTACCGGCTCCTGGCCGGTGAGCACCTTGCGCAGGGCGAGCAGCAGCCGGTCCGCGTCGGACGGGCGGAACACGTCGCCGGGGGCCAGGCCCTGGAGTTCGGCGGGGGTGCGGCCGACACCGGCCGCGAACGCCTCGTTGACCCGCTGCAGCCGCAGTTCCAGGTCGAACAGGAAGAAGCCGGTCGGGGTCTGCCCGAACACCGCCTCGGAGGCGGCCAGGTCGGTCTCGATGGTGCGCAGCCGGCCCAGGTCGACGGCCAGGCAGGTCGCGGAGCCGTCCGCGCTGGCCGGCATCGCGTAGACCTCGGCCAGGCCCTCCGCGCCGGACAGGTCGCGGTACGGGGCGGTGCCGACCCACTCCTCGCCGGCCAGGATCCGCTCCAGCCGGGCCCGGCCGCGCTGCCACAGCTCGCGCGGGATGAACGCGGTGATCGGGTCGGCGCCGACCGCCTCCGCGGCGGGCACCCCGAAGAACTCGGCGGCCCGGTCGCTCCACTGGGCGATCCGGCCGTCCGCGCCGATCGCGAAGGTGGCGACCCGGATGTAGTCGTAGATGCTGCCGGCGCTGCGGCCCCAGCCGGTCGGCAGCGCGGCGGACACCGTCGGGGCACCCGGCTGCTCCGGCACCGCGGCATAGCCGCTGTCGCCGTGCGTCGCGTTCCGTGCCGGGAAGCTGTTCAACGGACCGACCCCTCCAACCCGCGCGCCCATCCGGTGTCGAGAAGACCGAGTATTCGATGTCCGAGTATTCATCATTTGGGCGCGACAGCACACGCCCCCTAACGTCACAACATCGACTCGGGTAGTTGAATGCACGGCACGCGAGCGGTCGCCGCAAGCGGGGTGCCGCTGTGTCAGGCCAGGCCCACCCCCGTACCCGGGTGTACGACCCGCCTGCGATGATCACCTCCCTGCCCGGTGCCCCGCCGGGCACCGGGGAGGAAGTTCCATGCGTTCCAGACGTGTCGCCGCGGCAGCCCTCGTCGCGCTCGCCGCCGGCAGCCTGCCGTCCGTCGCCGGTACCGCCACCGCCGCGGTGACCGACCTCTACGTCGACCGGGCCAGTGCGCAGTGCGCCGACGACGGGCCGGGCAGCCAGGAGCAGCCGTACTGCACCGTCGCTACGGCCGCCGCGAAGGTCGAGCCCGGCCAGACCGTGCACCTCGCCGACTACACCTACGCGGAGCGGCTGGAGGTGACCCGCTCCGGCACGCCGCAGGCGCCGATCACCTTCACCGGCACGTCCCGGGGCGCCTCCCCCGGGTCCAGCGCCCGCCTCACCGGGATCACCGTGCGCGGGGCGTCGAACGTCCGGATCGCCGACCTCTTCGTACTCGGGAGCAGCGACGAGGTCGTGACAGTGACGGGGTCGAGCCAGGTCGAGCTGAACCGCCTGCAGGTGAGGCGCTCGGACTCCACGGCCACGGCGCCCGCCGTCCACGTCACCGGACGGAGCACCGGCGTGACGGTCAGTCAGAACATCGTCTCCTACGGTCGGCTGGTGGTCGACCAGGCCTCGACGGCCGTGGTCAGCACCAACCTGATCCAGACCGCGACGGCCGGCATCACCCTCGACGGCGCGCGGGACACCACGGTCACCTCCAACACCGTCGGCGACGGCTGCGGCGCCCGGTTGCTGGTGACCGGCGGCTCCGCCGGCACGGTGCTGGAGAACAACGTCCTGCTGGGCACCCGGGCCACGCTCCCCTGCCCGCCCGAGGGCCAGCGCGACCTGGAGGTCTCCGCGGACTCGGCACCCGGCACCACCGCCAAGTACAACTCCCTGCTGGCCGACGCCACCCCGTACCTGTGGGCGGGCACCGCGTACGACACGGCAGAGGCGTTCCGGGCGGCCACCGGGCAGGGCGCGCAGGACATCCTCAAGCCGACCTCCGAGGCCCTGAACCCGACGAACATCGACTCCGCGGACGCCCTCGCGCCCGGCGAACTGCCCGTCAGCCTGCAGAACTACCACCGGACCGACGACCCGGCGTACGCCAACACCGGTACCGGCGTGGGCTACTACGACCGGGGGGCGAGCGAGGTCATCAACCCGATGACCGCGTCGCTCACCGACACGTCCCAGCACAGCCCGTCCGACCACCCGCTCGACGTGACCTTCAGCGGGTCGTTCACCTCCCCCTGGTCGCCGGCCACCGCGACCGTCGACTTCGGCGACGGCACCCCCGCCGTGCCGGTCACCGCGGACTCCTTCCCGCTCTCGCACCGCTACCCGCGGGAGGGGCAGTTCCTGGCCACCCTGACCGTCACCGACAGCTCCGGCAACCAGCGCCGTACGTACGCCAACCTGCAGCTGACGGCGGCCCCGATCACGGCCGGCCTCGACGTGCGGCACCCGGCCGGGGCCGACCAGCTCACCGTCCGGACCCAGCCGAAGGATCTGAGCAGCCCGCTGCCGGTGGTGACGTACCACTACGACTTCGGCGACGGCACCGCCGCGGTGGAGGCCGCCACGGACGCGCCGGTGGACCACCACTACGCCAAGCCCGGCACCTACCGGGTCACCACCACCGTCACCGACGACCACGGGCGCACCGGGACGGCCGCCTCCCCCGTCACGGTCGGCGGGGCGTACGTTCCGCTGACGACCCCTCAGCGGGTCATGGACACCCGCAGCGGCCTCGGCGCGCCGAAGGCCAAGGTCGGCCCGAACGGCACCGTGAAGCTGAAGGTCACCGGCACCGCGGGCGTTCCGGACGACGGGTCGGTCACCGCCGTCCTGGTCAACCTCACCGGCACCGGCGCCTCCGAGCCGACGCACGTGATCGCCTACGACGGCGGACAGCGGCCGGACACCTCGAACCTCAACGCCGTACCCGGGCGCGACGTCGGCAACGCGTCGCTGGTCCCGGTCGCGCCCGACGGGACGATCACGCTGTACAACCACGGCGGTTCGCTGGACCTGATCGCCGACCTGCAGGGCTACTACAGCACCGGCAAGGTGCAGCCGCTCGGCCTCTACGGCGTCCCGGCCAAGCGCGCCCTGGACACCCGCGGCAGCCACCCCGTGGGCCCGGACGGCACCGTCACCTTCAAGGTCCGCGGCCCGGGCCTCCTCCCCGACAACGCCTCGGTCGCGGTCTTCAACCTGACCGCCACCGGCTCCGACCAGGACACCTACGTCACGGCCAACCCCGGAAAGCCCGTCACCCATTCCTCACTGAACGTCAGCCGCGGTGCCACGGTGGCCAACCAGGTCACCGCCCCGATCGACGCCAACGGCAACGTCACCCTCTACAACCACGTCGGCACCGTCCAGCTCATCGCCGACCTGCAGGGCTTCTACGGCACCGCCGACGGCAAGGCCGGCCCGGTCATCCCGATCACCCCGGCTCGCGCGCTGGACACCCGCACCGGCGACAAGCTCGCCTTCGACGGCCGACGCACCGTCAACGTCCGCGAGTTCGGGGTCCCGGAGAGCGCGACCGCGGTGCTGGTCAACCTCACCGGGCTGGACGCAACCGAGGAGGGGTGGATGGCCGTCTCCAGTGGCGACGCCTACTACTGGGACAGCTCGAACGTGAACCTGACGCCGGGTGCGATCGTGCCGAACCTGGCGCTGGTGCCGGTCGGCAACGGTGGCTGGATCACGCTCTACAACCACGCGGGCGCGGCCGACGCGATCCTCGACATCCAGGGGTACACGGCCTCCTGACGTGCCGTCATCCGGGTGGATCGCACAGGGTCCACCCGGATGCGGGGGTCCACGACCGGTCTGGCAGGATCTCGCTCCACCTCGGTGCTCTGCCGAGTCTTGGGGAGGGGTTTCCATGCGTTCCAGACGTGTGACCGCGGCAGCCATCGTCGTGCTCGCCGCCGCCGGCAGCCTGCCGTCCGCCACCGCTGCCGCGGCGGTCACCGACCTGTACGTCGACCAGGGCAACACCGCCTGCACCGACGCCGGTTCGGGCAGCAAGGAGGTGCCGTACTGCCACGTCGGTGCCGCCGCCAAGGCGGTCGGGCCCGGGCAGACCGTGCACCTCGCGAGCGGCGTCCACGAGGAGCGGATCGTGCTGACCCACTCCGGCACGCCGGACGCGCCGATCACCTTCACCGGACCGGCCACCGGGAGCTTCGAGCCGGGCGCTGAGACCACGGTGCGGGGCATCACTGTGCTGGGGGCGACCGACGTCCGCTTCGTCGAGCTGTACGTGGACGGCGCCTCGGTGTCCGCGGAAGCGGTGCGGGTGGCCGGCGCGAGCCGGGTCGAGCTGAACCGGATGCGGGTGCGCGGGCAGGACGCCGACGGCGGGTCGGCGGCCGTCCACGTCACCGGACACAGCGCCGGGGTGACGCTCAGTCAGAGCTGGGTCACCGGCGGCCGGGTGGTGGTCGACCAGGCGTCGTCCGCGATCGTGAGCACCAATCAGATTTCCTTCGGGCCCCGGAGCGGCATCACCGTCGACGGTGCGCAGGGGACGGCGGTCACCTCCAACAGCGTGGGCGCCGCCTGCGGGCCGCAGGTCCTGGTGACCGGCGGCTCCACCGGCACCACGGTGGAGAACAACGTCCTCACCGGCACCGCGAAGACCGACGGCTGCACAGCCGGCGCCCAGCGCGACCTGGAGGTCTCCGCGGACTCCGCCGCCGGCACCGTCGCCAAGTACAACTCGCTGCTGGCCGACCCCACCCCGTACCTGTGGGGCGGGAAGACGTACGCCACGGCGGAGGACTTCCAGACCGCCACCGGTCAGGGCGAGCGGGACGTCGTGAAGCCGACCACCGCGCAGCTCGACGCCGCGGGCATCGACTCCGCGGACGCCCTCGCCCCGGGCGAGCTGCCCGTCTCGCAGACCGGCAGCAAGCGGATCGACGCCCCGGGCTACCCCAACACCGGTACCGGCGTGGGCTACTACGACCGCGGCGCGGGCGAGCAGCAGAACCCGATGGTGCTCGGCCTGGCCCTCGCCCCCGCGCAGCCCGCCTACGCCCTGGACGTGGCGCTCGACGTCCAGGTCACCTCGCCGTGGTTCCCGGCCACCGCGACCCTCGACTTCGGCGACGGCACCGGGCCCTCCCCGGTCACGGCCGGCCCCGTCTCGCACGGCTACCCGTACCCGGGCAACTACCAGGCCGTGCTGACCGTCACCGACGACACCGGCTACCGGAAGACCACCACGCTCACCGTGCGCGCCGCGGCCGACCCGGTCAGCACCGGCCTGACGGTCCAGCACCCGGCCGAGAAGGACCGGCTGACCGTGCGGGCCCTGCCGAAGGACCTGTCCAGCCCGCTGCCGGTGGTGAAGTACCGCTACGACTTCGGCGACGGCACCGCCGCGGTGGAGAGCGCCACGGCCGCTCCGGTCGACCACCGCTACGCCAAGTCCGGCCCCTACCAGGTGACGCTGACCGTCACCGACGACCACGGGCGCAGCGCGTCGGCCTCCTCGCCGGTCACGGTCGGCACGGCGTACGTGCCGCTGACGATGCCTCGGCGGGTGATGGACACCCGTAGCGGCCTCGGCGCGCCGAAGGCCAAGGTCGGCCCGAACGGGACCGTGAAGCTGAAGGTCACCGGCACCCCGGGCATCCCGGACGACGGGTCGGTCGCCTCGGTGCTGGTCAACCTCACCGGTACGGGCGCCTCCGAGCCCACCCACGTGATCGCCTACGACGGCGGGCAGCGGCCGGACACGTCCAACCTCAACGCCGTCCCCGGCCGCGACGTCGGCAACGCCGCGATGGTCCCGGTCGCCGCGGACGGCACCATCACCGTCTACAACCACGGCGGCTCGCTCGACCTGATCGCCGACCTGCAGGGCTACTACAGCACCGGCAAGGTCCCGTCCCGCAACCTGTACGCGAGCGACGCCGTCCGGGTGCTCGACACCCGAACGAGCCACCCGGTGGGCCCGGACGGCACCGTCACCTTCAACGTCCGCGAGCTGCCCGGCCAGGTCCCCGCGGGGGCCTCGGTCGTGGTGCTCAACGTGACGGCCACCGGCGCCGACCAGGACACCTACGTCACCGCCAACCCGGTCGCCCGTCCGGTCACCTACTCCTCGCTGAACGTCAGCCGCGGCGCCACCGTCTCCAACCAGGTGACCGCCCCGATCGACGCCGCCGGCAACGTGACGCTCTACAACCACGTCGGCTCGGTCCACCTGATCGCCGACCTGCAGGGCTTCTACGGGTCCGACTACCCCAACGCCGGCCAGGTGGTCCCGATCACGCCCGTCCGCGCGCTGGACACCCGCACCACCTCGAAGCTGAACCCCTTCGAGGTCCGCGGCATCAACGCGCGCTCCTACGGCGTCCCCGCCGGCGCGAGCGCGGTGCTGGTCAACCTCACCGGCCTGAACGCCACCGAGGAGGGCTGGCAGGCTCTCATCGGCACCTACGCCGTCAACGCCTCGCCGGGCACGTCGAACCTGAACCTCACCCCCGGCGCGGTCGTCCCGAACCTGGCGCTCGTGCCGATCAACCAGTGGGGCTACTTCTCCGTGGTCAACCACGCCGGCACCGCCGACGCGATCGTCGACATCCAGGGGTACGTGATCCCCTGACCCACCGTCACCCGGGTGGGCGCCCTTCCGGGGGCGGCCCACCCGGGTGCGGGGGTGCACGACCGGTCTGGCAGGATGCCGCTCCTGCTCGGTGTTTTGCCGAGTCTTGGGGAGGAGATTCCATGCGTTCCAGACGCCTGGCCGCAGCGGCGTTCGTCGCGCTCGCCGCCGGCAGCCTGCCGTCCGCGACCGCTACGGCGGGGGTCACCGACCTCTACGTGGACAAGGACAGCGCCACCTGCGCCGACGACGGCCCGGGGAGCGTGGCGCAGCCGTACTGCCACGTGTCGGCGGCGACCAGGACCGTCCTGCCGGGGCAGACCGTGCACATTGGTCGCGGTACGTACGACGAGGCGGTGGCGCTGACCCGCTCGGGCACTCCGGACGCGCCGGTCACGTTCGTCGGCGCCGATGCGGTGGAACCCGATTTCCAGCCGGTCACCCAGGTCAGGACGCTCACCGTCAACGGCGCTCACGATGTGCGGGCGTCGAACCTCCAAACGGACAGCGGCCCCGCGCCACGCGCCACCGTGACCGGGTCCGACCGCGTGGTCCTCGACCACGTGTGGAGCCCGTCCGTGTGGATCACGGGGGCGAGTTCGGAGGTGACGCTCAGCCGCTCGACCGTCCTCGGACGGGTCACCGTGGAGCAGAGTCCCCGGGCCACGGTCACCACGAACCGGACGAACGGCATCAGCGTCGACCACGCACCGGGTAGCGTCGTCACCTCGAACACGGTCAGGGCCGACTGCGGACCGCTGATCCGGCTGGCCGGCGGATCCGACCGGTCCGTGGTCGAGAACAACCTCCTCTCCCGCAGTTCCGACACTGCGGACTGCACGACCGACCCGCGCCGCGGCCTGGACGTGGCCGCGGACTCCGTCCCCGGCACCGTCGCCAAGTACAACTCCCTGCAGGACAGCGGGGACGTTCCGTACGTCTGGGCGGGCGTGGAGTACCGGACGGCAGCGGCGTTCCGCTCCGCCACCGGGCAGGGCGACCACGACCTGCTGGGTCAGGGGTACTGGAGCGAGCTGACGACGAGCGGCATCGACGCGGCGGACTCCGACGCCCCCGGACAGCTCGATACCGACCGCCGCGGATACGTGCGGATCGACGACGCCGAGGTCGCCGACACCGGGAGTGGCCGGGTCACCTACCACGACCGCGGGGCGGACGAGACCACGAACCCGCTCTCGTCCTGGGTGCACTTCCGGCAGGTCACGGACGCACAGGGCCACCCGCTGCTGGATGTCGAGGCAGTCGGTTCGATCGTCTCCCCGTGGCTTCCCGCTTCCGGGACCATCGACTTCGGTGACGGCAGCGCGCCGGTACCGGTCGGCTCCGGGGACTTCACGGTCCGCCACACCTACCCGCGCGAGGGGTACTACGGCGCCGTCATTTCGGCCCGCGACAGCGCCGGTAAGGTCGACGAGTACTGGTGGCCGGTGCAGGTCGCACTCGACCCGATCACCGGCGAGCTGGTCGTCCGGCACGCCGCCGATGCGGACCGGCTCTCGGTCCACGCCGAGGTCAGCGGGGTGACCAGTCCGCGGCCGATTTCCGGATACCGCTACGACTTCGGCGACGGCACCGCCCCGGTCACCCACGCCGGTGCGGACGCCGTTCCTGCCGACCACCGCTACGCCAGGCCCGGGACGTACCAGGTCTCGCTCACCGTCACCGACGACCACGGCCGGACGGCGGAGAAGACGTCCACCGTCACGGTCGGGGGCGCGTACGTTCCGCTGGCCCAGCCGGTCCGGGTGATGGACACCCGGACCGGGCTGGGGGCGCCGCAGGCCGCGATCGGCCGGGACGGCACCGTCAGGCTGAAGGTCACCGGCACCGCGGGCCTTCCCGACGACGGCTCGGTCGCCGCCGTCCTGGTCAACCTGACCGGCACCAACGCCACCGAGCCGACCCACGTCATCGCCTACGACGGCACGGAGCGACCCGGCACGTCCAACCTCAACCCCGCGCCCGGCCGGGACACGGGCAACGCCGCTCTGGTGCCGGTCGCTGCCGACGGCACCATCACCGTGTACAACCACGGCGGTTCGATCGACCTGATCGCCGACCTCGAGGGGTACTACAGCACCGGCAAGGTGCAGCCGCTCGGCCTGTACGGCGTTCCGGCGGTCCGCGCCCTGGACACCCGGAACGGCACCGGTGCGCAGCCCGGCCAGGTCGGACCGGACGGCACCGTCACCTTCAAGGTCCGTGGCCCGGGTCTCCTCCCCGACACGGCGTCGGTCGCGGTGCTCAACCTGACCGCCACCGGCGCGGACCAGGACACGTACGTCGCCGCGAACCCGACCGGCGTGCATTCCTCACTGAACGTCAGCCGCGGTGCCACGGTCGCCAACCAGGTCACCGTCCCGATCGACGCCGACGGCAACGTGACGCTCTACAACCACGTCGGCAACGTCCAGCTGATCGCGGACGTGCAGGGCTACTACGGCGTGCAGCCGGACCGGGCCGGGCAGATCGTCCCGATCCGGCCGGTCCGGGCCCTCGACACCCGCAACGGTCCGATGGGGCTCGGCGGCCCCGAGGACATCGACGTCCGCCGGTACGGCATCCCCGCTCAGGCCACCGCGGTCCTGGTCAATCTCACCGGCCTCAACTCGACGCAGGAGGACTGGCTCGCGGCGGGCCGCAGCGACACCACGGACTGGACCACCTCGAACCTGAACCTGGCGCCGGGCGCGATCGTCCCCAACCTCGCTCTGGTCCCGATCTCCGACCGTACGATCCGGGTGACCAACCACATCGGCATCACCGACGCCGTCGTCGACTTCCTGGGCTACGTCACGCCCTGACAGCCGCTCAGGTCAAAGGCCGTCAGTCCGCGGAGAAGAGGCCGCGCCCGATCTCGGGTGCGGCCTCGTCCGTGCCGCCGCCCTCCTCGGGGTCGCCCGCGAGCTCGAACCAGACGACCTTGCCGAGGCCCTCGGCGCGGGCGCCCCAGCGCAGGGCGAGGCGGCGGACGAGTTCCAGGCCGCGGCCGCCCTCGTCGCCCTCGGCGGCGTGGCGTTCGCGGGGCGGGTCGGGCAGCGGGTCGGAGATCTCGACCAGCAGGACGTCGCGGAGGGTGAGGCGGACACCGATCGGGGCGCTGGCGTAGCGGACCGAGTTGGTGACCAGTTCGCTGACCAGCAGTTCGGCGGTGTCGGTGAGTTCCTCGACGCCCCAGTCGGCGAGCGTCCCGCGGACCAGTCTGCGGGCCCGGGAGACCGCGGTGGGCTCCGCGGGCAGGGTCCACCCGGCGGTCGGCACGTCGGCCTGGCCGCGGCCGAGGCGGGCCAGCAGCAGGGCGACGTCGTCGGGTTCGCGGCCCTGTTCCATGGTGTCGAGGACGGCCTCGCACGCCTGCTGGATCGAGGCGTACGGCTGTTCCAGCACGCTGATCAACCTCCCCAGTCCCACGTCCAGATCCTTGTCCCGGGACTCCACCAGCCCGTCCGTGCACAGGGCGAGCAGGCTGCCTTCCGGGATCTCCATCTCGATCGATTCGAACGGCACGCCGCCGACGCCGAGCGGGGCGCCGGACGGCAGGTCGAGCACCTGGCCGGCGCCGCCGGGCAGCGGGCCGCCGGAGCGGGCCGGCTCGGCGGCGCCGGCCTTGGGCACCACCAGGACGGGCGGGATGTGGCCGGCCTTGGTGACGATCAGGCTGCGCCGGGCGGGGTCGAAGACCGCGTAGATGCAGGTGGCGAGCAGCGCCTCGTCGGGGCCCTGGGCGAGGTCGTCGGCGAGTTCGTGGACGTGCCGCAGCAGCACCTCGGGCGGCAGGTCGAGGGCGGCCAGCACCCGGACGGCGGTGCGCAGCCGGCCCATGGTGGCGGCGGCCCGCAGGCCGTGGCCCATCACGTCGCCGACCACCAGCGCGGTGCGCTCGCCGGGCAGCGGGATGACGTCGAACCAGTCGCCGCCGACCTCGGTGCCGCTGGATCCCGGCACGTACCGGTAGGCGACCTCCACGCCGGTGGGCTGCGGGACCTGCTGGGGCAGCAGGGTGCGCTGCAGGGTGAGCGCGGCGGTGCGTTCGCGGGCGTAGAGCCGGGCGTTGTCGAGGGAGCTGCCGGCCCGGTCGGCGAGTTCGACGGTGAAGGCCAGGTCGTCGCGGTCGAAGCCCTCGCGGTAGCCGGCCCGGCTGACCACCAGCAGGCCGATCACGATGCCGCGGGCGCGCAGCGGCACCACCAGCCGGGAGTGCACGCCGAGGTCCCTGGCGGCCTCCACCTTGGGGTCGCCGGGGTACGAGAGGTCGTCCAACTCCGTTCCACTGGCCAGGAGTTCGGGGACGCCGCTGCGCAGCACCCGGCCGAAGACGGACTCCTCCTCGAAGGTGATCCGGGCGCCGCGGCGCAGCATCGTCTCGACCGCGGGGCCGTCCTGGATGGCGGCGACGCCGAGCTGTAGCAGCGAGGTGCGCCGGTCGTGGCCGTGCCGGGGCAGGTCGTCGCCGTGCGCGACGGCCTGCAGGAGGATCACCCCGGCGTAGTCGGCGAGCCGGGGGACGACCGCGCCGGCGAGCTCCTGGGCGATCCGGGTGGCGTCCAGCAGGTCGCCGACCCGGGAGCCGAACTCGTTGAGCAGCGAGAGCCGGCGCCGGGCGCCCTCGACCTTGGCGACGGCGCGGTACCGCTCGGTGACGTCCATGACGGTGCCGGAGATGCCGAGCACCCGGCCGGAGCGGTCGGTCATCCGACTGTAGGAGATCGAGCGGTAGCCGGAGCGGGCGGTGACCGGGGAGGCCAGGGTGACGTCGATGACCGGTTCGCCGGTGGCCAGCACCTGGCGCTGGATGGCGGTGATCTCGTCGGCGGCCCGCTCGGGGAGGGTCTCGCCGGTGGTGCGGCCGACGTGCGCCTCGGCGGGCAGGCCGTTCATCGCGGCCAGGGTGCCGTTGACCGCGGTGTAGCGCAGCTCGGTGTCGAGGACGGCGATGCCGAGCGGTGACTGCTCGAACAGCGCGTCGCGGACGGCCAGGTCGCGTTCGACGGCGCGCAGGGCGGCGGCCTCGGCGAGGGCGGCCTGGACGTACGGGGCGCCGTCGCCGTCGACCAGCAGGGAGAGCCGGGCCTCCACCTCGACCGGGACGCCGTCGCGGTCGGCGATGCCGGTGATGCCGTGCCAGGAGCCGCGGCGCAGGGTCTCCTGGATCGCCGTACGGGTGCGCTGGACCTGTTCCTGATCGGCCATCAGCTCGTCGACGGCCCGGCCGACCAGCACCTCGCTGGGCCAGCCGAGCATGTCCTCGGCGGCGGGGCTCCACAGCACCACCCGGCCGGAGGTGTCCAGGATGACGATGGCCACCTTGACCACGTCGAGCAGGCTGCCGCCCTCTGTGCGGCGGCTGGGGTGCAGCGCGGTCGGCGCGGCTTCGCGGCGGCCGGGGTGCGGCTCGGGGCCGCCGGGGAACGCCTGGGTGGGCCGGCCGCGCGGCGGGGCCGTGCCCGCCTCGGCGGGCGGCTCGGCGGACGGCCCGGCGGCGGACGGCCCGGCAGTCGGCGCGCTGCCCGGCACCGGGCCGGGCCCGGCGGCCCGCCCGGTGCGTCCACCCCGTCCGGGACGCTCACCCGCCCCGGGGCCGCGGCGCAGCCGGGCCCGGGCCGCAGCCCGGCCTATGGGCAGGCCCGGGCCGGCCGCGCGCCGCGCGCCACGCGGAGACGGACCGGCCGCCTCGCCCTTTCCCCCGCCACCACCCGGCTTCGCCACCTACGGGGCCTCCGGCCATCGCTGGGAACACGCCGCGGCGGGTCGCCGGAGCGCGGGCCCTCGCCACCCGGTGCCACTCCGGCTCCCGAACGTGACGAATGCTGCCGAACACTGCCATACCCCGGACAACGCGCCACTATCCCGACATACGGGTCGTCTGTCCGATTGGCGTACAGGTCGGAGGGCCTGCCGCCGCGTCAGGCGGCCACCCGGCCGACGGCCCGCTACCTCAAGTGGCCGTCGCGGTGCAGGTCGTCGAAGAGCAGCTGGTCGACCGGGGGGACGCGGTCCCGGTCTGCGTAGCCGAACCAGTCGACGTCCTCGATCTCGCTGCTGGCGGCGAGGGTGCCGGTGTACTCGGCGGTGTAGCAGGCCATCCGGACGGTCGCGCCGCCCGGGCGGGTCTCGGCGTGGTAGGTGCCGACGTGTGCGACGGTCTCCGGGCGGAGCGCGACGGTCAGCTCCTCGGCGACCTCGCGGACCAGGGTCTGCAGGTCGGTCTCGGCGCCCTCGCGCTTGCCGCCGGGGATGTAGAACTCGTCCTTGCCACGGGGGCGGGCGCACAGGATCCTGCCGCCTTCCAGCCGGACCCAGGCCACCGTGTCGATCAGCACCGCCATCACTGCCCTCGCGCTCGGGTACTCGCCGCCCCCGACCCTACGTCAGAGCGCGGGCGGCTCGGCCGCCGTGGCGAGGCGCTGGTTCTTCAGGTCGGAGCGGTCGGTGACCTCGGCGCCGAACCAGGCGGGCGGGGTGAAGCCGGCGGCCTCCTCGGAGTCGGTGAACTCGACCTCGACGGTGCGCAGTCCGGCCAGCCGGCCGTGGTAGGTGTCGACCACCGCCTCGAAGCGGCCGAGCGGGACGATCCGGCGGGTCTTGGTGACCCGGGCGTGCTCGGTGGCGGGCCACAGCGCGGCGAACTGCTCGGCGCCCAGCGGGGTCTCCCACTCGCCGCGGACCAGCCCGGCGCCGCGCTTGACCGTCAGCGAGCAGGCCTCGCCCTGCTCCCTGACCCGGGCCTCGGCGCCTTCCGGACCGATCACCAGGTAGCCCTGCCGGACCTCGAACTCCCGCCCGTCCGGCACGCTTTCACCGTCCGGCACCAGGAACTTGCGCTCGATCTCGACTCCCACCGGGCGGCCTCCTCGACTCGGACGGCCACACCCGGCCGGGCGCCGACGAACCGTCAAGCGCCACGGTACGCCTGCGGAGTTCACTCCTCGTCGCGCTCCACCCAGTAGAGCTGCTTGTGTCCACGGGCCTCGAACTCGGCCGCGAGCGCCTCGGCCTCCGCGCGGCTCAACCCGCGGGCGACCAGGTAGCGGTTGCCGTTGTCGTCCTGCCGCATCACCCGGTACGCCTGGTCCATGGGGTGCACGCTAGCGGTCCGACCCGGTGGGGGACAGGCCGGACCGCTTGCCGTGTGCATGAGGATAGCGGCTGGATGCTACCGGTGGGTACGGTCGGGGTTAACGGGAGGTTAGCTGCGACTGATGAGCAACTACCTTACGCGCGCCAGCAGTTCGCCGTGCAGGACGGCGAACCAGGCGTCCGGGTCGGCGGCCCAGCGGTGCCAGCCGGCAGCGATCCGCTCCAGGTCGGCGGGGGTGGCCAGGCCCTCGGCGAGGGCGGTGGCGGCGGTGTTGGAGCGCAGCGTGCGCTCGGCCCAGCTCTCCGACCACCAGGCGCGTTCGGCCTCGGCGGCGAAGGTCCAGGTGGCGGAGGTCGCGGTGAGCTCGGTCAGCCCGGCGGCGCGGGCCCAGGCGACCAGTCGGCGGCCGGCGTCGGGCTCGCCGCCACTGGTCCGGGCGGTGCGGCGGTAGAGGGCCGACCACTCGTCCAGTTCCGGCAGTTGCGGGTACCAGGTCATCGCGGCGTAGTCGGCGTCACGCACCGCGATCAGCCCGCCGGGCGCGGTCACCCGGCGCATCTCGCGCAGCGCGGCCACCGGGTCGGCCAGGTGCTGCAGCACCTGGTGAGCGTGCACCACGTCGAACGAGCCGTCCGGGAACGGCAGTCGGTAGACGTCGGCGACCTGGAAGTCCAGCGTGTCCAGACCGCGCTCGGCGGCCAGCCCGGCGGCCTGCTCCAGCACCTCGGCGGCCGTGTCGACGCCGGTGACCCGGCCGGTCGGGCCGACCGCGGCGGCCAGGTCCGCGGTGATCGTGCCCGGCCCGCAGCCGACGTCCAACACCCGATGTCCGGGCCGGAGTTCGGGCAGCAGGTAGGCGGCCGAGTTGGCCGCGGTGCGGGTGCGGTGCGAGCGCAGGACGGCTGCGTGGTGTCCATGGGTGTAACCGGCCATGGCGGGTTCCCTAAGAATGTGAGGCGGTCCGGGAGGACCGGGTATGGCTGATGGCGCGTTGCCCTCGATGGCTCGGAAGGAATGGCCGCCCGGTCCTCCGGG
>NZ_JBSFXE010000067.1:0-24922 GCF_053595195.1 Kitasatospora sp. NPDC002522 | reverse complement strand
AGAAGATCTACCCCGACAACCCCGGCCTCGACGAACTCCCGTCTACTTCATGACCGTTGGCGCACGACCACTACACCACCCCACGGGACACGACCGAACTGTGCGAAAACGATGCAACCGCCGCACGGCAGTTGGGCCGTCCAGGCTGAGTACAGGGGGTCTCGACCAAGCACGGAGTGATTGCCATGATGATCGTTCGCAAGCTCCATGAAGCCGGCCTCACCAGCGAGCACGCCTACGCGGCCGCGCTGGGATCGGTTGGCCTGTCTCTCGCGAGTTGGATCGTGTCGATGAAGGCCGAGCAGGCCGGCGTCGAACGAGCCGACCGATGGGGCATCTTCGTCGGAGAATGGGCGCCCACCTTCTTCGGCCTGGGCCTCGCCCTCGCGCGCTACGAGAACCGGACCGCCCACGACGCAGGCGACCACCGCAGTGCCATGTTCGGCCGTCACGCCGGGGCCGAAGCCGGCTGACCGTCAACACGGACTGCGTGGTGAGCTCGATCCCGGGTTCGTCACGGGACCGGGCCCAGCGGACGGCGCTGGGCCCGGGTCCCGGGTCGGGTGCACGGGCGTCCCGGCCCGATCCGGGGAACGCGAATGTCTGCCATGACCTGCTCGAAGCGGCTGCAGCCGTCGGTGTCGCCGCCGGTCAGGAGGGCATTGGCCGGCTCTTTTTGCCGCCTGCGGCGTGCTCGGGACCGCAGGCCAGGCGAACGTGACGGGCCGTCATGATCGCGCGCCCGCGCAGCTTCTCGACGGTTGCTCTGCTGCCATGAGGTGGCTGAGCGCGGCCCCAGGCGCAGACGCATTTCGATGCGACACCGATGCAAGTCGAACGAGCATGCTGATGCGCGGCAGATTCGATGCATGACAGCGACACTGATCACCACGGCGCGAGTAGCGGTGCGCGAATCCGAGCCGGCGGACCGTGCTGATCTCCTGCGCACCCTGATGCATCGCGTGTCCGGTGGGGACCGCGGCGCATACGAAAGCCTCCACGAACAGCTTGCAGGGACGGTCTACGGTGTCTCGTTGCGGGTTTTGCGGAACCCCTCACATGCCGAGGAAGTCGCCCAGGAGACGCTCTTGGAGGTCTGGCGCTCGGCTCTCTCCTACCGGCCGGAGCGTGGATCCGTGACGACCTGGGTGTGCACGATCGCTCACCGTCGAGCCGTCGACCGCGTTCGTTCGGCCCGTGCCAGCAGCGATCGTGAGGAACGTGCGGTCCGCCAGGTACGAACGATCGTCGAGCCCGCCGAGGATGAGGTCGAGCGGTCCATGGAGGCGGCATCGATGCGCAGAGCCCTTGCAGGACTCAGTGAGGTCCAGCGGGAAGCGCTCGTGCTCGCCTACTACGGCGGCTACACCCAGACACAGGTCGCTGCTCTCCCCGGTGTACCTCTCGGCACGGTCAAGACGCGGAAGAGAGACGGCCTGCGGCGGTTGCGGGCAGTCTTCGACGGCGCATGAGAGGCGTGCTCGTGCGTGGAGGAGAACCCGGCGACGGAACCCTCAGAAGGACGGATCCCATGAGGCCGCGCTCGGAGCGACGATGCACCACCCGAGCCTCCGCAGTCCGATAACGGTGATGTCCCAGAACCTGCCAGGACCCACCAACCGGGTGGCCACGGAGTCATGCCCATGGGCACCGTCAGACCCGAATGCAGGGGCGTGGCTGCAGCGGCCAGAACCACTCGCCACGTTTCTGACCGCCCGCTGGGGACTTCACACACGCATGTTCGGTCGGACGGTGTCCCTCCCCGTCGAACATCCGCCATGGCCGCTTCGGGAGGCAAACGGTCCGGCATCCGGACGACTCGGTGTTCAGCGCAGCCGGTGTCGACGTGCACGGGCCCCCGGTGAGTGTCCTGTTCTCACCCGAAGTACCCGTCCGGTTCGGGCTCCTGCAGCCCGTGTCCCCACGACGGCTCCGCCACTGACGGCTGCCGGCGAGTCCGACGAAGCGGGGGCGGGGCACCGATTGCTCTTCGTCGCCCCGCGCTCGGCGCGGACCGTGATTCCCGGCAGGGCGAGCCATGCGGCAGCCGACCCCACGAGGCAGACGCCGGCCGCCACGAGGCATGCGAGGTGGAAGCCGTACATGAAGGATTCCTGGACCGCTGCCAACAGGTTCGGCTGCTGATCCGGGCTTGCGGACCCTGCGGTGTGCAACGCGTACGCAACGGAGTCCTGCCCGCCCGCAGCGGTCCGAGGAGGAAGCGAGCCGAACGCGGTCGACGCAAGCTTGCCGGCGTAGAGCGAAGTGAACACCGAGCCGATGACGGCAACGCCGAGTGTGCCGCCGGCCTCCCTGGTGGCGTCGTTGACTGCAGATCCGACGCCGGCTTTCGCCGGAGGGAGAACGCTGAGGATCGATTCGGTCGCGGGTGCTGTCGTGAGCCCGAGTCCGAGGCCGATCAGAACCATCTGCCCGACGATCTCCGGATAGTCCATGAACGTCGGCGACGTGGCGATCCACGCGAAGGAGGTTCCAAGCAGCACCAGGCCCGTGCTGACCACGTTCCGAGTACCCGACCGAGCCGCCAGTGCTACGCCCCCGACCGAGCCGACGGCGATGGTCAGGGCGACCGGAAGTATCCGAACGCCGGTGGAGAGCGTGCCGTAGCCGCGGATGAACTGGAAGTACTGGGTCACCAGGAAGATGAATCCGAAGAGGGCGAAGAACGCGACGGTGACCGAGCCGCTGGCTGCGGAGAAGGCCGGGGTCCGGAAGAGCGCCAGGTCGACCATGGGGTTGGCCCGCCTGCGCTCGACGCGCACGAACACGGCAGTGAGCAGTGCCGAGGCGCCGAAGCCAGCGATGCTGGCGGGAGCGCTCCACCCGCGGCTCGGAGCCTCGATCAGCGTGTAGACGAGCATTCCGATCGCGGCGGATGAGAAGACAAGCCCGGCCGGGTCGAGGCGGGCCGAAGCGGGAGCGTTCGACTCGGGTACCCACAGCCAGGTGGCGACCAGTGCAGCCAAGGCGACCGGCACGAGCGCAAGGAAAACCGACTGCCAGCTGAAGTGCGCCAACAGGACGCCTCCGACGACTGGCCCGACGGCTACGCCCAGCCCGGTGACGGCACCCCACACGCCCACCGCCTTCGCTCGGGAGCGCCGATCGGGAAAGGTGTTGGCGATGATCGAGAGCGTGGTCGGAAAGATTGTCGCCGCGCACGCACCCATGGCGAAACGGGCTCCGACAAGAGGACCGGACGAGGTCGCGGCACTGCCCAGGACGCTGGTGACGGCGAATCCGGTCAATCCGACCAGCAAGGTCGGGCGCCGTCCGAAGCGGTCACCAAGTGACCCGGCCGTGAGGACCAAAGTCGCGAAAGCGAGGTTGTAGCCGTCCACGATCCACTGCAAATCCCTTGTGGTGGAACCCAGTTCCCGGCTCAGATCGGGCAGCGCCACATTGACGATCGTGGTGTCGAGATTGATGGCGAAGGCGGCCAGGCACACGGTGGCCAGGATCAGGACGCGCCGGCGAGAGGTCAGGGAGGGCATGGGAAGCTCCATCCGCCGCGCATGTTGACAGCGGGAACATGCTCGTAATTGACACAATTGCACCGGGGATGGACACTGTCAACATATAGCAAGAAATGCGTGAGAAATTGTCAAATCAGACATATCATCACGGGGGCTTGCGCCGGGCCCTCATCGGCGCCGGTATGGCAGTGGCTCGCGAAGGCGGGCCCGAGGCTGTCGTCCTGCGTGCCGTCAGCCGCCAAGTCGGCGTCTCGCACAATGCCGCCTATCGGCACTTCAGGGACCGGGAGGATCTCCTCGCGGCCGTGTCCGCGGGCTGCATGAACCGCCTGGGCGAACTCATGATCAGACGGTCGGGAGCCGTCGACCTCACGGATCCTGTCGACGCTGCTTGGGCCCGGCTCAATGCCATCGGCCGCGCCTACGTCGACTTCGCCCTCACTGAGCACGGCTGGTTCCGTACGGCGTTCTCCGGTGCAGTCGCCCACGGCGCCGAGGGCGAAGTCGACACCACCGGAGAGGACCCGTACTCGCTCCTCGCGCAGTGCCTGGACGAGCTTGTCGAAGTCGGAGGCATGCCTCCGGCGCGGCGCGCCGGGGCGCAATATGCCGCATGGTCCGCGGTACACGGCCTGGCGGCCCTGATGGTCGACGGCCCGCTGCGGATCCTGCCGGCCGATGAACGCGAGGTCGCCATCGCTGCCGTGCTCAACACCGTGGCCCGGGGGTTGTGAACCCGCAACGGGCGTCGGTGGCAAGGCGGCCGCCGTGCCCGGTCCCCACCTCAAGCAGAACCGGACGCGGCGGCGGGTTCCTCGGGATCAGTCAAGGGCCCCGTTGAGCGTTGCCTTCGGGATCGCGATGTCGGGAACGTGGTACGCGGCCAGGATCTTGGCGTACGAGCCGTCGTCCATCAGGGACTGCAGTGACGCCTGGATCGACTCCTTGAGGCCCGGGAGGGACTTGGCGACGCCGATTCCGATGGGGGATGCACTGGTGGGGCCCACCGCGTCCTTCCCGACGACGGTCTCGAAAGTGGTCCCGCCGTCCGCGGTATCCGCCACATAGGCGGCGGTGACCTCGTCGAGGAAGTCGGCGGAGACCTTCCCGGAGCGCAACGCGAGCTGCGCCTCGGAGTCCTTCGGGAAGGCGAGGACCGTGATCGGTGGCTTTCCCTGCTGCCTGCACAGCTCCTGACGCTGGTCGAGGATCTTCTGGTGGTTCGTGCCGGTCTGCACCGAGACGCTCTTGCCGCACACGTCCGTGACCAGCCTGATGTTGTCGGGGTTGCCCTTCTTGACGAGCCAGCCGGGTCCGGCGTTGACGTAGTCGACGAAGTCGACGGCCTGCTCGCGCTCCTTCTTGTCCGTCATGGCGGACATGACGGCGTCGAACTTCCCCGCCTGCACGGCGGGGATGAGGCCGTCGAACTTCTGGCCGGTGAACTCGAACCGGGTGCCCAGGCGGGCGGCGATGGCTTGGCCCAGGTCGTAGTCGATTCCGGTCATCTCCTTGCTTCCCTCGGAGACGTACATCTCGAAGGGCGGGTACGGAAGGTCGGTCGCGACCTGGACCTTCCCCGCTTTCTTGATCGCGTCGGGCAGTCGCTCGGCGAGCTTGGGGTCCGCCGAGATCGTCACGCCCCTGACGGCGACGGCCGGCGCGGAGGGGGCCGAGTCGCCGGACCTGTCCGCCGCGGACGATCCGCAGGCGGAGAGTGTGAGTGCACAGGAGGAGCAGAGCGCGATGCAGGTGATCGCCCTGACTGCGGTCATGCGGAGGGGGGTCATCGTTGGGCCCTTCGGTCATGCGCGCGGAGGAGTGGGGTCTGAAGCCGACGCGAACAGAAGTTACATCTGGCGCATGTAGTGAGTGAATGTATCGCAAGTTACATTCTCGCAACGGCGGCCGACCTCATGGATGTTGCGGTCATGACATCAGCGCGGCGTTGCAGAAGTTACAAAACCTCTGATGGCTGCTGCATTTGAAACGTGCAGTGGGCTGCGCGCTACTCGCAGCAGACCTTGGAACACCGTGAACCGTCGCCCCGCACTGCCCCCGCACAGCGCAGCCTTCTCGACCTCCGACTGTTGGTCGCCGACGGTGGACGAGGAGGCGCCACGCCTCCACCAGCGAACGGAGAGCGGCAACGGACTTCCGCGACGAGTTGCCTGTCGACCTCCGGCCCGCCCAGGTCTACCGGATCGGCGCCGGCCTGTGCGGTGTCGTCCTGCTGGTGTTCGGCTGCCTCGGCCTCACCGATGGGCTCGCCTTCTTCAGCACCACCGGTGAGCGGGTAGCCGGACTGTCGAGCAACGGCCTGCTGAGCCTGATCTCCATCGTGACGGCCGCGGTCCTGATCATCGGTGCGGTCATCGGTGGCAACGCCGCCTCAATGATCAGTGGGCAGCAGCCATTGTGGACGGCCTCCTCGGTGGCGCTGCGCTTCTGCGTCCTGACCCCATGGACAACCGAACACCCTTCGCGGTGACCGGCAGTCGAACCGCCGCCCCTTCCACCCCGCCGGCGCGACAAGATTCTGTTGCTCGCCCTCGAGACGATCGCGGACGAGCCGATGCTCGCTCGACTCGAGGCTGCCATGGGACGCCCGCCGATCCCTGACGAGCGACGTCATTGAGCAGCGGGTGTCGAGCGCCGGTGTCCGCGATTCCTCGCCCACGCCGTGGTGCGGCTGGTTCTCTGCTGCACCACCTGGCACGGGTGGGCGCCGGGGAGGAGGAGACGGCGCTCCAGCGGCTGCAGGCGGTCCCGCTGCCGGTGGGGTAGGCAGGCTCGGGGGAACTGGCAGCCCACGTCGTCGGGTTGTAGCTGTCCCTGCCGGTCGCGGGCGTGGCGGCCTGGGCCGCCGACGCGGGGGACACGAGCGGGGTTGCCGGGGCGATAGCGGCAACGGCGGACCCGGTGGCGCGGACCCCGGCCGCGGGCCCTGCGGACATGGTCATGCGTGCTCCTGTGGGGGAGGCCGCAACCGCTGCCGGCAGTGGTTGCGGCAAGGAGAGGGAGGCGTCCGCTCGGAGAGGGGCCGGCGGGACGGTGCGTGGAACCAGAGGCAGGTCGCGCAGCAACGGAACATTCAGTTCTGTTCGATGTGGTGATGGATGTAACGAGTGAGAGGGGTGAAAGCTTGACCGCCTGATCGACCATCAGGGACTTGGTCTGCCGCGTCCAGTGTTACCTATTTGTAACTCTCATTACATATGGATATGGGAGCGGTTTAGATGTAACGTCCAGGCTTGCGGCGCAGCCCCCATGCGCGTCGCTCAGGTCCCCGAAAGGTTGCTCCGTGAACTCCTCTGCCTCTCGCAGATCGGCCGTGCTTGCCGCTCTCGCCGTGACCGGCGCCCTCACCCTGACCGGCTGTGGGAGCGGCGGGTCGTCCACCCGGGCGGCCACCGGTGCCGCCCCCTCCCCGGTCACCGTCGCAGCCCTGGCCATCAGCGCCGACGCAGGTCTCCACGGAGCGCTCCCCGATGTCATCAAGAAGGCGGGGAGAGTCCGGGTCGCCACCGACATCCCCTACCCGCCGTTCGAGATGTACGTGGCGGAGGGAAAGAGCGAGATGACCGGCCTCGACTACGACCTCGGTCAGGCGCTGGGTGCGAAGCTCGGTGTCACGTTCGAGTTCCAGGCCCAGAAGTTCGACGGCATCGTCCCGGCCATCCAGGCGGGCAAGTACGACGCCGCCATCAGCGCCATCACCGACGACAAGGAGCGCGAGAAGGTCGTCGACTTCGTCGACTACTCCGCCTCCGGCACCGGGATCATGGTCGCCAAGGGCAACCCCGACAAGATCGTCACCCTCGATGACCTGTGCGGCAGGAAGGCCGCCGTACAGACCGGCACCAACCAGCAGAAGCTGCTGGACAAGCACCAGGCCGCCTGCACCAGCGCGGGCAAGGCGCCGATCGAAGTCCAGGCGTTTCCGAAGGACTCCGACGCCCAACTCGCACTGCGCTCGGGCAAGGTCTCCGCCGACATCCTCACCAAGCCGGCTGCCGGATGGGCCGCCAAGACCGCGGACGGCGGTGCCACCTTCGAGGTCGTCGACGACCCGGCGGCGCAGGGCGGTTACAACGCCTCGCCGAACGGCATCGCCATCGCCAAGTCCCTGCCGCAGCTCACGGACGCCATCCAGAAGGCGCTCCAGTCGCTCATCGACGACGGATCGCTGACCAAGATCTACGACAAGTACGGTGTCGCCTCCATCGCGGTCAAGTCGGCGACCAAGAACAGCGCGGTGGACTGACGTGACTGCCACCGCACACCGATCGCCGAGCACCCCGACGGCAGCCGACACCGGCAGCGACGATCTCATCGCCGTGCCCGTGCGTCACTGGGGGCGCTGGATCGCCGCCGTCGTGGCACTCCTCTCCCTCATCGGCCTCGTGGGATCGCTCGCCAAGAACCCCAACCTGCACTGGGACGTCGTCGGTCACTACCTGTTCGCCGATCTCATCTTCGACGGACTCGTCACGACCCTGTGGCTCACCGTGGCAGCCATGGCGGTCGGTCTCGCCCTCGGCACTCTCGTCGCGATCATGCGCCTGTCGACGAACCCGGTGCTCCACGGCCTCTCGACGCTGTTCGTCTGGCTGTTCCGCGGGACTCCGCTGCTTGTCCAGATCATTTTCTGGGCGTACGCCGCGGCGCTCTACAAGCACCTGATGATCGGCATCCCGTTCACCACGATCACCTTCGTGGAGTTCGACACCAACCAGCTGCTCACCCCGTCGATCGCGGCGCTGCTCGCCCTCGGACTCAACGAGGCCGCCTATGCCTCGGAGATCGTCCGCGCGGGAATCCAGTCCGTCGACCCCGGCCAGGCCGAGGCCGCCCACTCCCTCGGAATGAAGCCCGCACTCGCCATGCGCCGGATCGTCCTGCCGCAGGCGATGAAGGTCATCATCCCGCCGATGGGCAACGAGACCATCAACATGCTCAAGACCACGGCCTACGTCTCCGTGATCGCCGCCCACGACCTCATGTCCAACATCCAGGACGTGTACGCCCAGAACTACCAGGTCATCCCGATGCTCGTCGTCGCGGCCCTGTGGTACCTCGCTCTCACCACCGTCCTCAGCGTCCCCCAGGCGTGGCTGGAGCGCCGTTACGGACGCGGTACGAGCCGCTCCGCCCACGTCTCCCCGCTGCGCCGCATGTTCGTCGGCGTCGCCGACTTCCTCCCGTCGAACCGCAACCGGAAGGGCTGATCCGATGGCCCGGCCCATGGTGCACGCCCAGGGCGTGCGCAAACACTACGGAAAACTCGATGTCCTCAAGGGCATCGACCTCACCGTCGAGCGCGGACAGGTGTGCTGCCTGCTCGGCCCTTCCGGCTCCGGCAAGTCCACCTTCCTGCGCTGCATCAACCACCTCGAAAAGGTGGACGGGGGCCGTCTCTCGGTCGACGGCGAACTCGTCGGCTACCGGCAGCGGGGCGACCGCCTGCACGAGATGCGAGAGTCGGAGGTCGCGGAACGGCGCCGAGAGATCGGCATGGTGTTCCAGCGGTTCAACCTCTTCCCGCACCTCACCGCGCTCGAGAACATCATGGAGGCACCGGTCCGGGTCGCAAAGGTGAACTCCTCCACGGCCAAGGCCGAAGCGCAGATGCTCCTGGCCCGAGTCGGCCTCGGCGATCGCGCCGACCACTACCCGGCTCAGCTGTCCGGAGGGCAGCAGCAACGCGTCGCCATCGCCCGCGCGCTCGCAATGAAGCCCAAGCTGATGCTCTTCGACGAGCCCACCTCCGCGCTCGACCCCGAGCTGGTCGGCGACGTCCTCGACGTGATGCGCGACCTCGCGGCGGACGGCATGACCATGGTGGTCGTCACCCACGAGATCGGCTTCGCCCGCGAGGTCGGCGACACCGCGGTGTTCATGGACGAGGGCGTCGTCGTCGAGGCAGGCGACCCGCGCAAGGTCCTGGTCGATCCCGAGCAGGAACGCACCAAGGCGTTCCTCTCCAAGGTCCTGTGAGCGCCCCCGCCGAACAGGCGCACCACACCGCCGCCGTCGAGCTGGCGGCCGCTGCCGAGGAGGCGCTCCCGCGCTACCTCGATGACCTCGCCGAACTCGTCGCCATCGACTCCGGCTCCTACAACGCCCCCGGCGTTAACCTGGTGGCGGACTGGTTCGAGCGCCGTCTGCTCTCAATCGGCTTCACCACCGAGCGCACCACCCCGGCCGACGTGGACGGGCGACGCTTCGGAGACGTGCTCGTCGCCAGACTCGCAGGTTCTCTGCCAGCCGAGGACGGGGGAGCGCGGATCGTCCTCGTCGGGCACATGGACACGGTCTTCGAAAACGGCGCCGCCGCCGCCCGCCCGTTCCACACCACGGGCGGCAGGGCCTACGGCCCCGGCGTCAGCGACGACAAGGGCGGGCTCCTCGCGGGCGTCACCGCTGCAGAGCTTCTCGTGCGCCACGGGCGTACGGCCTTCGCCGAACTCGTCGTCCTCGCCACCCCCGACGAGGAGATCGGTTCACCGGCGAGTCGCCCCGTCACCGAGCACACGGCCGCGGGCGCGGACTACGCGCTCGGCCTGGAGTGCGCACGCGAAAACGGTGACCTGGTCATCGAACGCAAGGGGGTCGCGGACCTCCTGGTGACCGTCACCGGGCGAGCCGCCCACGCCGGCATCGAGCCGGAGCGCGGCGCCAACGCCGCCCTTGCCGCCGCCCACCTGGTCGTCGCCCTGCAAGCGCTCAACGGTCGTCGGCCGGGCGTCACCCTGAACGTCGGGGTGGTACGGGCGGGCACGCGTACCAACATCGTGTGCCCCGAGGCGGAGCTCCAGGTCGAGGTCCGTGCGAGTACCACCGCCGGTCTGGACGCCGCGATCGGAGAGATCCGTGCCCTCGCCGGCCGGACGGTCGTCGAGGGCACTGCCGCCCGCGTCGACCAACTGGACTTCTGCCCGCCGATGGAGCACACGCAGGCGGCCGCGGCCGTCCTCGCCGCAGCCCGCCGCACCGCCGCCGACCTGGGGATGCAGGTCCACGGTGCCTCAACCGGCGGCGTGGGCGACGCCAACTTCACCTCGGGCCTCGGCATCCCCACCCTCGACGGCCTCGGCCCTGTCGGCGGGGCCGACCACACCCCCGAGGAATGGCTCGACACCGCCGGCGCACCCAGCCGGATCGCGCTCCTGGCGATGCTGATCGAGCGCCTCGGACGCCGCTGATCACACGGCGGCACGAGCGGGCTTGCCAGGAGCCCCATGATCGACCCGCGCAGGTGCCTGCACCCACACCCTGCGCGGGTCACCCCATCGTCGGCGTGCGCCGCCCCGGACGCACACACGACGACGCACGGTTCCAGTCCAACGACCCATGGAGATTCTCCGGATGAACCGATACCTCCGCACCAGATGCGGGCGGACCGCACTCGCCCTCGCTGCCGCTCTGACCGTCCTCGCCTCGACTGCCCAGGCTGCCTCCGCCCGGCCGGCCGAGGCCGGAGGCACCCTGATCCTCGTCGGCGGCGGCCTGAAGGACGGCAACAGCGAGATCTACGGCGAGATCGTCGAGAAGGCAGGCGGTGCCGGCAAGGCGCGGATCGGCGTCCTGACCGCCGCCTCCCTCCCCGAGAGCCGGGACCCCAACGCCTCGGACCCGACCACCTGCTCCAACTCCCACTGCAACGGGCTCTACTACGCGGACCTCTTCAAGCACTACGGCGCGGCCGACGCACAGTGGGTGCCGATCGACGTCGAGCACATCGACGCCGCCGACTCCGACGCCGTGGTGGCCCAGGTCGAGTCGATGACGGGCTTCTTCTTCGGAGGCGGCGACCAGTACCGCTACATCACCAGCCTCCTTCACGGCGACGCCCACACCGACTCCAGGGTCGTGGCCGCGATCCGCCGCAAGCTCGCCGAGGGCGCCGTCGTGGCAGGCTCCAGCGCCGGCGCCCAGATCGCCTCCGGCCCCGACATGGTCAGCGGCGGCGACAGCTACCAGGCCCTGCGCGACGGCAGCGCCCCCGGTTACTTCGAAGACCCGACCCGGCTCGGCTACATCCCGCAGGGCGGCTTCGGTACCTTCGACGCGGGGCTGCTCGACACCCACACCGGAACCTACGGCCGCGAAGGACGGGCGATCCGCCTGGCCGCCGACACGGGTCACCGCCGGGTGTTCGCCCTCGACGAGAACACCGCGATCGAGGTCGAGCACGCAGGCAGGTACGGCGAGACGATGCGCGTGATCGGAACCCACGGCGTCTCCGTGTTCGACCTCCGCTCCGCCCGGACCGGCACCGCCGGGGGGCGATGGACGATCGACGGAGTCCGCTACAGCTACCTCACCGACGGCGACCGCTACGACGTCCGCACGTGGCACGTCCAGGCGGCCGAAGGCAAGCACCCTTTCACCCGGCTCGCCGACACGTCCGTGCCCGCCAACCACGACGCGTTCTACTCCGCCGACGATCCGGACGGCGTTCCCTACTCCTTCTCGGGAACCGCCCGCGCCCTGAACGCGACCAGCGCCCAGCGCACTGCCAGCGCCACCACCTTCGAGACGGGTCCCACCTTCGAGACCGTGTTCCGCAAGCGTGGCGACACGCACGCCTGGACCGTCGACGGTACGACCGCGGCGTCCTTCACCGACCTGGAGATCGGCATCCACCCGGCCGCCGACTGATCCCACGACCCGCAACCCAGCGGCCAACCCGCTCAGTGATCTCCGCAGCCTGGCATTTCGCTAGGCTGCGGAGACACGTTCAAGAGAGCGCCACCGACGATCCACCCGAAGACCGGGAAGGGGACCTGCCCATGCCCACCGTCACGCTCGCCGAGGACATCCGCCAACGCCTCGGCGACTGCAGCCCCGCCGAGCGCAAGGTCGGCAGGATTCTGCTCGCAGGATGGCCGGCAGCAGGATTCGAGACCATCGCCACCCTCGCCGAGCGTGCCGACGTCAGCGCTCCCACGGTCATCAGGTTCGTCAACCGCCTCGGCTACCGCGGCTTCCCCGACTTCCAGGCAGCGCTCCGCGCGGAGCTCGACGAACGCCACGCGTCGCCCGTGACCCTCTACAGCAGCGGGAACTACGGCAACGCTGCACAGGACACGGCCTCCGCACGGGGAGGAGCCGCGAGCCTGCTGACCCACGGCCGCGAGGTCTTCACCGCTGCGCTCGATCGGACCCTGGCCGAGGTCACGCCGCACGACCTCGACCGAGCCGTGCAACTCCTCGCCGATCCCAAACGACGGATCACCGTGGCCGGCGGCCGCTTCACGAACCTGTTCGCGCAGTACCTGGGTCTGCACCTGATGCAGGTCCGCGACAACGTGCGGTTCCTTCCCGACCGGGCGGTCGAGCGCACCGCGCTGTTCGCCTCACTCGCGCGTCGCGACGTACTCGTCGTCTTCGACTACCGCCGCTACGAAGACGACAAGGTCACCGCTGCGGAGCTGGTCAAGGACGCCGGAGGACGCGTCATCCTGTTCACCGACACCTGGCTCTCGCCGGTGAGCACGCACGCCGAAGTCGTCTTCTCCAGCCAGGTCGGTGCCCCCTCGCCCTACGACAGCCTGGTCCCGACGCTCGCGGTGGTCGAAACCGTGGTCGCAGGACTGATATCGGCGCTCGGCGACCTGGCGCACGAGCACATGCGCCACAGCGAAGAAGTCGCCACCCGCGCAGGCCTCACCCGACAGTGAGGAAGGAATCGGCCATGTGTCCGACCGGCCGCCGACAGAGTCGATGCAGGACCGTGCGGCCCGCCGACCGATTCCGGCGGACCGCACGGCACGTGGCGCAGGGTCAGCAGACGGCCGTCCCGGAGGAGAGGCTCGCGTCCGGGTTGCCGTTGACCACGCTGCGGGTGTAGGAGCCGCACGCAGGCCGGTTGGCGACGTCGTGGGTGCTGCCCGGGGTCAGGTGCCAGATCCTGTCGTTCGAGAAGGTCAGCGGCTTGCCGGCTACGGCCTGCTCCGACTGGTGATCGCCGAGCACCACATAGGCGTCCTGGCCGGACAGGGGCGCCGCCCCGTTCCTGTCGATGAAGAGCGAGCCGCCCTCCTCGACGCCCACCCCCCACGCCTTGCCGGACGAGGTCAGGCGAGTCGTTGAGGGTGTCGCCGTAGTTCGGCCAGCCGAACATGCCCGTGGTGAAGGTGACACTTCGGTCGTACGGGTTGGCCAGGGCGGTCGCGGAATCGGTGCTCGCGGTGCGGGCGTCGTAGACGACGGAGCTGTTGATGTGATGACCGGCGCTGCCGCCGCCGACACCTCCGCCCTTGGCCACGACCGATGGGCGTAGTTGCACTGGTTGCCGCGAAGCAGATGAACTCCGAGAGGCCCGCACGTCGGTGTTCACCTGGGCGCTCGAGGCGTCCTGAGCCGTCGTCAGGACGTCGGTGGTGCAGGAGTTGACGTCCGGAGGCCAATGATCACATCACGCTCTGGCGTCGGGCTGCCGGACGCCGAGGATGCCGCCAGCACCGTGACACCGATGCTCCCGCTGCCACCTCTGACGTCGCTCGCGTTTCCCCGACGGAGCGCGTGACCCTGGCTGCGGATACATGGCGACACTCGCAACAGATGTACCTCTTGGTTCAGATGTGGCGGTGACCCGTCCGGCCCCGGTGGCCACGGTCGCGAACGGGAGGCGGAAGGGTATTCGACGCGCAATCGTTGCGAGCAGTGGCGGCGGCAGCCGGTTGTCGATAATTGAGCTCCAGTCACGGTCCGGCGAGTTCGCCCTCCATGAATTCCGAGCTTCGGCCGTTGCAACGAGGAGGTCGTCATGGCCGCCAACTCTCCCGACAATTCTCCCAGCCATGAGGTGCCGAGCCGGCAGATGCCGACAGAAACTCCCGAGTGCGAATCATCCACCACCCACGGAATCTCGATTCCCGAGCCTGTGGAACTGCACAACGCCTGGCCTAGCTGGATCCCCTTGCTGGCTATCGGTCTGGTCGTCGTTAGTTTCACGGGATTCGCCGTCGCGAGAATCTTCGGCTGGGGTGCATGAGCCAAGGGAATGACAAGGTCAAGACCGGAAGGGCCGGCTCCCGAGGTCCGATGACAACGCATTCAGCGCCAGTGCATCACGGCATGCAGTTGATCACTTACCCAGCACTTTCTGAGCCGGGGATACGAACAGAGCGCCTCGCGGCGCACAAGGCGCGCTCGATCGCCCATCGCTCGGGCGGGACCTGGAAGCCGCATCGGCCGGGGTCCGTGCGGACGATGTCCAGCTCGCGGCCGAGGATCTGCGCGGTCCAGGCGACCAGCGGCGGCCGGCGAGGCCCTGGTCGGCCAGAACTCCTGGATCCGCGCCGGGGTGCCGGAGCGGCGGGGCGGGCGGTTGCCGGTCGGCGGCGAGCTGCGTGAGCTGGGCGATGATTCGGGCGGGCTCCCGAACCAGGGTCAGCACCAGGGCGTGGTGCTGCGGGCGGGTCAAGTGGGCGGGTGCTTCCAGTACAAGGGCATCGACGCGATCCGTCAGCAGCAGCGGGGAGGGTGGCGCGGTCGGTGCGGCGCCCGGTTGGTGCGGTCGGGTGGAAGGCCGATCTGACGGCGTAACAGGTAGGGCGGACGGGGCGGGGGCGTGTTGGCCTTATTTCGGGCTTACACCTGTGTCCGGCTGACGGGCACTCAGGTCTGCTCCGAGGCGGCGGTCCACCGGAACCGGCGTTCGTAGGAGGTCGTCTGCCGTGCCGCCAGCCGCGCGGTCGGGTGGCACCGTGTTCCGGACCCTCTTCGCGAAAGTGCAGACCATGCAGCGTCCGCTGGCCTTGAAGTTGTCGTCCCTCGCCCGCCGTTCCGAGAAGCCCGTGGCGGGCCTCGGCGTGCTGGCCCTCGCCGCCGCCGGCGCCCTCGCGGGCCTGGCCCCCGGCGTCGGCCACGCCTCCAGCCACCGGGAGGCCCCGCTGATCGCGGGCGACCCGCGGGCCGACAACACGGACGTGTACGCGTTCGTCAGTCCGGACAAGCCGGACACGGTGACCCTGGTGGCCAACTGGATCCCGTTCGAGGAGCCGAACGGCGGACCGAACTTCTACCCGTTCGCCGACGACGCCCGCTACACCATCAAGATCGACAGCGACGGCGACGGCAAGCCCGACACCACCTACACCTGGACGTTCACCAACCACTACCGCGACGACGCGAACCAGTTCCTGTACAACACCGGCGTCGTGAAGTCGGTCGACGACGCGACGCTGAACTTCCGTCAGACCTACACGCTGACCGTGACCTGCCCCGACGGGTCCACGAAGACGCTGCTGAAGGACGCTCCGGTCGCGCCGTCGAACGTCGGCAAGGCGTCGATGCCCGACTACGGATCGCTGCGCAAGCAGGCCGTCGTCGACCTGCCGGGCGGCGGGCAGAGCTTCGCCGGCCAGGCCGACGACCCGTTCTTCCTCGATCTGCGGGTCTTCGACCTGCTCTACGGCGGGAACCTGAAGGAGTCCGGCCACGACACCCTGACCGGCTACAACGTCAACACCATCGCCCTGCAGGTGCCGAAGAAGGACCTCGCGCTGAAGGGCGACGCCGAGCGCAACCCCGTGATCGGCGTGTGGTCGACCACCGAGCGCAAGGGCGCGGTCGTCGCCGACAAGGGCGGCGAGGGCAAGCCCTCAGACAAGGGCGGGGAAGGCAAGCCGGGCGCGGACAAGGGCGGCGAGGGCAAGCCGGACGCCGGATGGCGGCAGGTGTCGCGGCTAGGCAACCCGCTCGTCAACGAGGTCGTCGTGCCGCTCAAGTACAAGGACGCGTTCAACGCCCTCACCCCGGACAAGGACCACACCGTCACCCCCGTGGTCGAGGAGGTGAAGGACCCGATCGTGCCCAAGCTCGTCCAGAGCATCTATGGCATCCCGGCGCCCGCCGCGCCGCGCAACGACCTGGTGGAGATCTTCCTGACCGGCCTGTGCAAGGCGTGCGGTCCCGTCCAGGCCGACCTGAACTCGCAGCTCCTGAACAAGGACGTGAAGAAGGACGGCTTCGTCCCGTCCGAGGAGCTGCGCCTGAACATGGGCGTCGCCCCCACCGACGCCCCGAACCGGCTCGGCGTCCTGGCCGGCGACCTCGCGGGCTTCCCCAACGGGCGCCGTCTGGCCGACGACGTCGTCGACATCACCCTGCAGGCCGCCGAGGGCGCGGCCCAGACCGGGACCCTGGTGCCCGCGCTGGCCGCCGGCGACGGCGTCAACGCCAACGACCACGCCTTCGGCCACCACTTCCCGTATGTGGCGCTGCCCAACACCGCCGCGGTCAACCAGGCCGTGTCCGACAACCCGGGCGGCTCCGTCGAAGCCGGCTTCGGCGGCCTCGCCCTCGGCGGCTCGCCGATCGCCGGAGCGGCCGCGATGACCGGCGGCGTGCTGCTGTCGGCGGCCGGTGCGATGGCGCTGCGCCGCCGCCGCTCGGCCCGCGCGTGAACCCGTTCGAACGGGCCGGCCGGTCGCTCCTCGTGAGCGGCCGGCCGGCCGCGGCCCGCGCCCGCCGGGTCCTCGACCTCACGGCGGGTGCCACATCCCGGCTCGGTGCCGTCCTCGCCCAGGAATGGGCCCGGGCCGGGGCTGCCGTGGGCCGGGTACGCGCGAGGTTTCCGTTGGCGGGCACCGGGCCGGGCCCGGTGCCCGGGGCGGGCCGGCCGGCGCCGGGCACCGCGGTGCTCCGGTCGGCCCGCGCCGGGCACCGGCGCATGCCCGGGGCGGCCGCCCTGGCCGCGGGCCTCACCCTGACCGGATTCGGTGTGGCGGCCGTCGCCGACCGGGCCGCGGTCCCGGCCGCCACGCCGAGCGTCGCCGATGTCGGCGACCTGCCCACCACCGTCCACGGTCCGGCACCGGCCGGCCCGGGCACCACCGCCCTCGAGAGCTCCCGGGCCCCGGCCGCCCCACCGGTGCGGCTGCGCATCCCCCGCATCGGCGTCGACACCGCCCTCAGCGACCTCATGGTGCAGGACGACGGGCACCTCGCCGCCCCCGCGGCTCCGGACACCGCCGGCTGGTGGAGCCAGGGGCCCGTACCGGGCAGCCCCGGCACCGCCGTCATCGTCGGCCACCTCGACTCCCGCACCGGCCCCGCCGTGTTCGCGGGCCTCGGCGCGCTGCGCCCCGGTGACGAGATCGACGTACGGGCGGTCGACGGGACCAGCACCACCTTCACCGTCCAGGCCCTCCGCAGCTACGAAAAGCAGGACTTCCCCGCCGAGCAGGTCTTCGGCGACACGGCGGAACCGAGCCTCCGCCTGATCACCTGCGGCGGCGACTACGACCGTACGGCGCACGCCTACCGCGCCAACCTGGTGGTCTTCGCCGCCCCTGCCCCTACTCCCACCCGGGCCGGTTGAACCACCGGCCACCCACTCGCTCTGGAGCCTCCGTGAACCGACGCCGCCTGCTGTCCGCCGCCGTGGCCACCACCCTCGGCGTGGGCCTGTTCCTCGCCGGCGGCCTCGGCTTCACCCCGCGGGACGGCGGCGGGTCGGCGGCCCAGGACGGGTCGACCGTCGAGAACGCCGCCGGCACGGCCGGCACCGGCCTGGCCGCCGACATCCGCGGCCTCCAGGAGCACCTGAAGGCGACGCCCGGCGACGCCCTCGCGATGGCGTCGCTCGGCCTGGCCTACGTGCAGCAGGCCCGGATCACCGCCGACCCGTCCTCCTACCCGAAGGCGCAGGAGGTCCTCGACCGGTCGCTGGCCGCCGACCCGCAGGAGAACTTCACCGCGATGGCCGGCCTGGCCGCCCTCGCCGACGCCCGCCACGACTTCACCACCGCCCTCGACTGGTCCCGGAAGGCCATCGCGGTCAACCCCGACAACTCCACCCTGTACGGGACCCTCGCCGACGCCTGCACCCAACTCGGCCGCTACTCCGAAGCGTTCGACGCCGTCCAGCGCATGGTCGACCTCAAGCCCGGCACCCCCTCCCTCGCCCGCGTCTCCTACACCTGGGAGCTGCGCGGCGACACCGCCGCGGCCACGTCCAACATGCAGCGGGCCCTCGACGACGCCAACACCGCCGCCGACCGCGCCTTCGCGCTCTACCACCTCAGCCTGCTCGCTCTCGACACCGGCGACCCGAAGACCGCCCTCGCCCGTGCCGAGAGCGGCATGCGCACCGCGCCCGGCACCGCCTCGCTGCTGGAGGCGAAGGGCCGGGCCGAGGCCGCGCTCGGCGAAAGCGCCGCCGCCGTCACCGACCTGCAGCGCGCGACCGCGCAGGTCCCGCAACCCGAGTACGTCCTCGAACTCGGTGAACTCCTCCAATCCCTGGGCCGCACCGACGAGGCGCAGCAGCAGTACCTGGTGCTGCGCGGAGAGCAGAAGCTGCTCACCGACAACGGCGTCGCCCTCGACGCCGACGCCGCCCTGTTCGAGGCCGACCACGGCGACCCGCACACCGCCGTCACCCTCGCCGAACAGGGCCTGCGCACCCGCCCGTTCCTGGACACCCACGACGCCTACGCCTGGGCCCTGCACGCGGCCGGCCGCGACACCGAAGCCCTGGAACAGTCCGACCAGGCGCTCGCCCTCGGTACCCGCAACGCCCTCTTCCACTACCACCGCGGCATGATCCTGCGCACGCTCGGCCGCAGCACCGAGGCCCGCACCGAACTCGGGACGGCGCTCGCGACCAACCCCGCCTTCCACCCCCTGCACGCCCCCGCGGCCCGCACCGCCCTCGCGGAGCTCGCCACCGGGCACTGACCCCCGGCAGCCGGGCAGGGCGGGCGCGGGCTACCTCGGCGGCGGGGCCACGTGCCCCGCGTCGCCGCCCAGGTCGGTGTACAGCCGCATCCAGTGCAGGTCGGCGTCGGCCGGCGGTCTACCGTCGCAGTAGGCCTTGGTGCCGTTGGCGGTATAGAAGCGCATCATCTCCAGCACCGCCGTCGGATCGGACTGCTGCCCGCCGGTGTAGCGGCTTCCCGGCTGCTGCGCCTGGTGCTGGAGGCAGGTCGGCGACGGCGTTCCGGGCTGGGCGTCGAAACTCCCGTCCGCCTTCGGTCCGCCGCACCCCGTGAGCAGCGCGGCGGTGACGGTGGCGAGGAACAGGACTGGGTGGGTACGGCCGATGGCCACGGTGGTCCTCCGGTCGGGGCGGGTGTTCACAGGGTCGCGGGTAGGCTGCGGATGACCAGGCCCAGCCCGACGGTCAGGATCAGCGCCGCGGTGAGCAGGGCGCTGTACGGGGCGATGCGGTGGATGCGCGCGGAGATCGGGCTGCGCACCGAGGCGAGCCGGTCGCCCACCCGGACCAGGAGCAGGCCGACGGCGGTGAGCGTGGCGGCCATGCCCACGCCGTACGCGACCACCAGGGCTGCACCGAACAGCGTCCGGCCGAGCGCGACCGCGCCGAGCAGCACCACCAGGGCGGACGGGCTGGGGACCAGGCCGCCGGCGATCCCGAGGCCGATCAGGTTGCGTCGGCCCGTCGGAGCCGGGTCGTGCTGGTGGTGGCCGCCGAACAGCCCGTGGCGGTGGCCGTGGTGACTGTGCGCCAGATCGCCGACGTGGCCGTGGACGTGCGGATGACCGTGGGCGTGGGAGCGACCGTGCCCGTGGTCGTTCGGGTGGTCGTGATCGTGATGGTCGTGATCGTCGTTGTGGTGCGGGTGATCGTGATCGTCGTTGTGGTGCGGGTGATCGTGATCGTCGTGGTGGTGCGGGTGGTCGTGGTCGGCGACGGCCGTGCGGGTGTGGCCGTGGTGCGCGCCGGGGCTGGTGCGGTCGCCGTCGGGCTCGGGGTGCGGATCGTGGTCGTGCGGGGTGCCGGCGCTGTGCGCTGCGGTGTGCGCGAGTTCCCTGGCCTCGGTGCTGTCGGGGCCGGGTTGGGGATGCGGGAGGCGGGTGTGTGAGCGGGCGTGGCGGGAGCGGTGGACGGCATCCCGCAGCAGGCCCGCTCCGACGAGGGCGACCAGCGCCCCGCTGACGACGCCGAGCCAGCCCAGCAGCACGTCGCCGGCCAGCGAGGAGAACGTGGTCAGGCACAGGCCGATGACGATGACCCCGGCGGTGTGGGTCACGGTGACGGTCGCGCCGACGGTCACCGCGTCGCGGGTGCGGCCGCGGCGGCCGGCCAGGTAGGCCGCCATCACGGTCTTGCCGTGGCCGGGGAGCAGGGCGTGCCCGGCGCCCAGCACGACCGACAGCAGTACCGCGAGCAGCCCGAGCGGGACGGTCAGGCGTTCCGTGGCCCCGAGGCGGGCGAGGCGGGCGTCAAGACCGCCGAGCCAGGCCGTCGGACCGGAGCCGGCCCGGACGGCCGCGGACCCGGTAGCGGCAGGCGCGCCGCCGGGGGTGGCCCGGAACCGGGCGTGGGTGACGCCGCTGGGACTCTCCAGCAGGTCGCGTGGGTAGGCGTGCAGTTCCTCGGAGACCGACGCCGCCGGGATGTCGGAGTCGGCGAGGGTCACGCCGTCGCCGCGCGCGGTGATCTCGTTCCAGCCGACCCGGCCCGCCTCGTTCCCGCTGGCCACCCGGATGGCGTTCCCGGCGGCGGGCAGGTGGAGGTCCGCGTGGAGCGCGCATTCGAGGCGGCTGGTGCGCAGACCGCCAGAGCCGTCCTCGTAGCGGAAGCGGGCCGAACCCGTGTGCCAGGCCAGCGGCGTCGTGTCCTGACCGGCCGTCACCTGCAGGCGCCGGGCGGCCTGCTCGCACTGGCCGGTGGCCCAGGCGGCGAGTTCTGCGTCGTCCACGGCGCCGTTGCCGTCGCGGTCGACCTGCGGTTGCTGCTGGAGCGTGGGGATCTCGGCGGCGTCCGTGACGGCGAGGGCGTCGATCCCGTCGGGCCGGACGGTCAGGCCGAGGTAGTGGTTGAGGGAGAAGTTGCCCAGCGGGTGGGCGTCGGCGGCGGGCGCGCCGACGAGCAGCAGGCACAGGCCCACTGACGCTACGGCACCTGCTCGGGCCGCTGGTCGGGCTGGCTTCACTCGGGCCTCCTGGAGCACGGACGGGTGGCCCGCCGACAGCGGTTCGGCCCTGCCGGGGAGCGGGACAGGCCGACGAGGCCCGCGTCAACGATGAGCGCCCCGCCGCACCTCGGGGTGCCGGCACCGTCCGACCTGCCGGTACGTCACCCGGTCGGGGCAACGCGCCCCGACGCCGAACGCGCCGAAGGCCGAAAGGTCTGCTGGCCGGAAGGGCTGCTGGTCGGCGCGAGCACCGGACGCGCGCGCACGCGCGCCTCGGCGCGCCCCGTGACAGCGGCCCTTGTTGCGGTGATAGTGCACGTACGAGAGGGATGCGGATGCGGCCTCTCGACCTTTGGCCTGAAAGGGGCACGCCCATGGCCTCCTCAGCCCCCGCCGCTGTCGCCCGGCCCCGCACGACGATCCCGATCACCCATCAGGAATGGCGGCGGCTGGGCGGGATGGCCGCGTTCATCGCCGCCCTGCACCTCGTCGGCTGGATCACCCTCCTCGTCGTCGTCGCCCCCGAGCACCACACCGTCGGCACGACGACCTTCGGCGCGGGCATCGGCGTCACCGCCTACACCCTCGGCATGCGCCACGCCTTCGACGCCGACCACATCGCCGCGATCGACAACACCACCCGCAAACTGATGGACCAGCAGCGCCGCCCGCTGTCCGTGGGCTTCTGGTTCTCGCTCGGGCACTCCTCGATCGTCTTCGCCCTCGCCGTCCTGCTCGCCCTCGGCGTCAGGACGCTCGCCGGACCGCTCCAGGACGACGGATCGGGCCTGCACCGGGCCACCGCCCTGATCGGCACCGCCGTCTCCGGGTCGTTCCTGTACCTGATCGCCGCCGTCAACGTCGTCGTCCTGGTCGGCGTCTGGAAGCTCTTCCGCCGCATGCGCGGCGGCGACGTCGACGACGCCCGACTCGAAGAGCACCTCGCCAAGCGCGGTCTGATGGCCCGTCTGCTGGGGCGGGTGACCCGGTCGATCAGCAAACCGTGGCAGATGTACCCGCTGGGCATGCTCTTCGGCCTCGGCTTCGACACGGCCACCGAGATCGCCCTGCTCGTCCTCGCCGGATCCGGCGCCGCCTCCGGGCTGCCCTGGTACGCGATCCTCTGCCTGCCGGTCCTGTTCGCGGCCGGCATGTGCCTGCTGGACACCATCGACGGCTCGTTCATGAACTTCGCCTACGGCTGGGCGTTCAGCCAGCCCGTGCGCAAGGTCTACTACAACCTGACCGTCACCGCCCTGTCCGTCGCCGTCGCCCTCGTGATCGGCACCGCCGAGCTGCTCGGCCTGCTCGCCGACCGGCTCGATCTGCACGGCCCGTTCTGGGACTGGATTTCCGGGCTCGACCTGAACACCGTCGGCTTCGCCGTCGTCGGCCTGTTCGTCCTCACCTGGGCCGTCGCCCTCGCCGTGTGGAGACTGGCCCGCATCGAACGCCGCTGGAGCACCGGCCCCGAACAGCCCCCGATCGCCCCCGGAGAGGCCTGACGGGGTTCGCGACTGCGCGAAGCCTCCCGCGACGCCGGCAACGGCGTTGCGGCGACGCGACCACCGGCTGCCTGTGCGCACCACCAGCCGCCCGAGCGAAACCACCTGCCGTCCGTGCGCGGCCTCCTGCCGTCCGCCTGACGTGACGCCGAACCCCCCGGGGTGAAACCGGCGGGTCCCGGCAAGCCGGAGAGCAGACCGCGCCGAACCGCACGTACGCAGCGCCTGCGCGCAGTGCTGGTCCCGGACAAGGGAGTTCTCGGATGGTGTCAGTCGTCAGTCCGTGTGCTGTCCCGCCGGAGCAGTGCGCCCCCCTGCTCCGCCGATCGGTGGCGGAGGCCACGGGGTGGACCGGGAACGGCGCCGTCCTCGCGCTCGGCGAGGGCGCGACCGGGTCGCGCAGGGCGTCGTGGAGATCGGCGCGCCGCTGATTTCGTTCGACACCGCACCGGGCCGTCCCGTGTACGGCGGCCCCGCGCCGACCCGCGGGGCGGGCGACCCGCTGCTGCCGACCCGCTGCTGCTGCCGACCCTCGGCCTGCCCTCCCTGTCGCTCGCCCTGGTCAGCGGAGTTCGGTGACGGACAGTTCGATCACTGGGCTGCCGCTCTGCTCGGCGTCGACAGTGAGGCGGACTGTGTCGCCGGAGCGCTCCGCGACCGGTGACACGGGGTCGTGGCCGAACCAGAGCACGCTGTCCTTGTCGACGAGGTGGTGCCAGGCGCGCCAGTCCTCCAGGCCGTCGCAGCAGCCTGGCAGGAACGTGATCCCGGTGGAGTCGTCGGTGACCCGCAGGCCACCGGCTGCGAAGAGGGTGTCGAAGGTCAACGGCCCGTGGAGGAACGAACCGAATGGATCGGCAGGCCGGGGCGGGCGGTCGTTGGTGGGGTCATCCTCGGGGTCGATGTCGTTGCAACTGGCGGTGCGCGTCACGGCCGTCCCGACCTCGGCGGGCGAGAGCCCGCCGCTGAGGGGCAGGAAGGCGGCTGGCCCGTCCTCGGCGACGGGCCAGAGGTCGAAGCCGGCAGGGACGCGGTTCTCCAGGACGGGCTGCATCATGATCACCCGACGAAGTGTGCCGCCTCAGCGCCCTGTGGCGCCTTCCGATTGCAGCGGACCGCCTTGCATCTGGCGAGCGCCGAGTCCCTCCCAGCCGGCGGTGTCGGCGACTTCGAGGTGCGGGGCGCCGGGCCAGGGGGGGTGACGAGCGCGCAGCGGTGGCGGCGGAGTCTCACGGCGAGCCGCTGGGCGAGGGGGGCGGGATGCCGCCGGCACGGCTGCCCGCGACGATCACGTCGAACGAATGGCTGGCAAGACGGAACTCCGCTCCGGGAACTGCAGGCGTCCCGGCCGGGACTCCCACTGACACCGGCCGCCAGAGGACATGAGGAAGGACACGCAGTCGAAGCAACCTGGCAGGCCATGCTCCAACGTGCTCCGCACATTCGCCTGGGCGACCCAGACGTGACCGAAGCCGCCTACGCCGAGCCGCGCTTGCGCGCACTGTTCCCCTTCCCCAGCCACGGCACACTGGCGTTCCTCCGGGCGACCCGCGTTCCCTGGCCGCCCAACGACCTGCCTTTCATCGCCACCAGCGACCCCGGCTACACCGTCTACGCCTTCGGCTACGAGCTGATCGGCAAGACGGAGACACCGCAGGAGGCCGCCGCACTCGTCGTCGCACACCTACCCGAGAACTGCGGGCCTGCCTACGAAGGGCGATGGCCCGGAGCGATCGAAGCCGCTCAGTGACAACAAGCATGCCTCTGTGACACCTGACGCTTCGGCGCAGCCCGCCGCCGAGACCTCCATGAGCCCTGGTTCCAACCTGCGTGGCCAGGTTCCACCTATCGTGTCCCGGCTCAGGGACACGCATCTCAAGGGCGGCAGGTGGGCCAACTGTGACGCTCCGGGTTACGTCCAGGGAAGTGGTGTACGGGTTCCACCCGTTCCGGGGGTTTCGTCCCGGTAGCGGGTGTCGCCTGAAACGTAAGACGGCCACCGGTTGATCCTTCGAGA
>NZ_JBSFXE010000066.1:0-27397 GCF_053595195.1 Kitasatospora sp. NPDC002522 | reverse complement strand
AGAAGATCTACCCCGACAACCCCGGCCTCGACGAACTCCCGTCTACTTCATGACCGTTGGCGCACCACCACTACACCACCCCACGGGACACGACCACCGGCTGGCGGCGCAGCTTCGCAGAGCAGTCAGGGACGGCACGCCGAGCGCGCCCCTCGGGCTCGTGACTGCGGCCTGCGGGACGCCGATGGTCCAGAGCGCACTCTCGGAGGCCTGGACGCTGGCGGTCAGCACCGGCGGCCGGCCCCGGGCACGGTCAGCCTTGCGTCGCCGCCTCATTCTTCCGCTGCCGGCCGCAGAGGCCGCGTGCCTGCTCGATCTGGCGGATGCGCACGCTCTTTGGCCGTTGACCGCCGCCGAGTGTGCCGGCCGCGCACGGAGCGGAGATCCAGGCGAGCGGCATGCGGCCTTGCGTTACCTCTCCGGAATCCCCGGCGGACGCCACGTGCTGCCGAGACGCCCGCACAGTCCGTCGGACCCGTACGAGCTGCTGCTGCTGTCGGCGGCCTGGGAGCGGTGCGAACCCGGCACCGCGCTGGGTGCCGATTTCCGGAGAGCCGTTCGAAACCTGCCCGCGCGTCCCGGCGGCGGCCTGGTCGCAGCGCAGTCGATGCTGATGGGGCAACTCGGCGAGCCAGGCGTCGGCCTGAGCGGCGGTATGAGCGTACTGATCGCTGGGCTTGGCGATGCCATGGCGCAGACCGATCACGTCTCGCGAGTCCTCACCGTCGTCCTCATGGACTCCGCCGGCCTTCACGGATCCGACGCGCTGGTTCAGCAACTCGGCACCGGCCACTGGGCGATCAGGATTCCCGTGCCCGATGCCGAGGCAATGGAACCGGCGACCGCGATCCGCCACCGTGCTGCGATTTCGTGGTGGTCGAGCCGCCTGCTGGAACTGCCTGGCGCTGCTCCGGACCTCCTGCACGCACGCTTTGCAGACGACAGCTCCCTTGCCATGGCGGACGCGGCTCGCCGCTGCGGCTCGCGGTTCGTGTTCACCGTGACGCCAGATCCCCACCGGACCATGGCAGAGCGGCATCACGGCGTGCCGGTTGCATCGGGCGACGAACCCGCCTCAGCCCTGAGGCTGGACCTGCACAAAATCTTCGTCGGCGACCGCCTCGTTGCCCGCTCAGACCTCCTGGTCACGATCCCCTCTCGTACGGACTCTCCTGCGCTGTCGGGCTACTTTCCCGAGCTGGCCAAGACGTTCGGCGCAAGAAGGATCGCTGCACCCCCCGAGGGGATTCCTCCTTTTGTTCCTGGCGCCGGCGACGACGAGATCACCGATTCCCTCATGACTCGGCTCTTCTGTGGCGGCAGCCACCCGGAGGGCATCGACCACACGGCGCGCGCCATGCGCCTGATCCTCAACGTCGGCCGCCTACACCCTGTCAAACAGCAGGACCTGCTCGTAGAAGCCTGGCTCGAGTCAGGCCTTCACCGATCGACCACGATCCTCCTTATCGGAGGGTCGGGCCGTGAGGCCTCCACACATGTCGAGAGGGAGATGCGAGCCAGAATCAGCAAGCTGCTCTCGCGCGAGCCGGATGCCCGCCGCCACATCGCCATCTGGCCGGCCCTGCCCAACCGCCACGTCCGGATCCTCGAACGGGCACTCGCCTCCGGCCGTTGGACCGGTCCCGCCCTGTATGTCTGCCCCAGCACGAAGGAGGAGTTCGGCCTCGCCCTGCTCGAGGCCATGGACTCCGGGCTGGCTGCCGCCGGACCGCTCCGCGGTGGCGTCTCCTACTACATCGAGGACGGTGTGAACGGCTTTCTTCTTCCCACGGACTCCGTCGGCACCCTGGCGGACCGGCTGACGAAACTCCTCGGCCTCCCATCCAGTGGGCTGGCGGACATCGCTGCCGCAGGACAGAAGAGTGTGACCGCCCGCTTCTCGGCGTCGGCCATGGCCGAGTCCCTCGCTGCCGAGTACCACGAACTCATGCGGGCTTCACCATACCCACGGCAGTCCACGGGCCGACGATAAGAGGCATCCACCGACCTCTCCCTCGCCTGCGCACAGCTCGTCCAAGTCCTGACTTCGCGTCAGCTCTTGCTCCGTACGCCTCGGTTGACGTCGGCACAGAACCCGACGTTCGGTCAGGACGGCGCACATATCGATGCCCTGCCGGGCCCTGGGCGCAGCCCCCACAAGGCCGGCAACAGGCACCGTGTGATGGCCTCGATGCTGACCTGTCAAAGAGCTCCGGCCCCGGCATAAGCCCTTGGGTAAAGCTTTGCGACGTGAATGGAAATTACATCTGTTGCACGCAACGAGGTAGCTGTAACGTCCGGTACGCGCAGCCTCCCCCGCGGCTGCGCTGCCCCACACACAGGAGACTCGTATGCGCCCAACCCTGTCCGGACTCCGGTCCGCCAGATCCGCCGCCTTCCTCTCGCTCGCCCTCACCGCTGCCGGGGTGAGCGCAGTCGCAGCGCCGCAGCACGCGCACGCTTCGGTGACCCGCATCCGCCTCGGCAGTTCCACCGACGTGTCCCGCACCTCCTGGAACGGCCCCGCGTTCACCTTCAACGGCGACGGCGCCGTGGTTCCCGACACCGCGACAAAGGCGATCGCCGCCATCACGGGCGGAAGCGGAAGCATGGACATCACGGTGCTCGCCGACTCCGCCGCCACCGGCACGAGCCAAAGCCCCGAGTGCGATGTGTTCATGGGTCTGTCCGGCGTCAACTCCTGCACCACCGACGTCGTCGGTTCCGCCGCCGACGGCAACAACTCACAGGTCAACGCCGACGTACGCAACGCCGAGTTCGTGTACTTCGCCGGCGGCAACCAGTGCGTCTACGCCTCCTGGAAGGGGACCTCGCTGCAGGCCTCCGTCCAGTCCGTCATCACCAAGGGCGGCGGCTCCGGCGGTGGCAGCGCCGGACACCACATCAACAGCGCCATCGTCTACGACGCCTGCAACGCGAGCACCGACTCCCCCACCGCCCTCGCCAACCCCTACGACAGCAGCGTCACCTTCACCACCGGCATGTTCACCTGGCCGAACTACGCCGACACCATCAACGACTCCCACTTCGTCACCCGCGACCGCATGGGCCGCACCATGGCGTTCGTCGCGCGCGCCGTGAAGGACGGCCTGACCACGTCCGGCAAGGCATGGGGCGTGGGCGTCGAGCAGGGCGGCGGCTCGCTGTTCCTGGACAAGAACGGCCTGGCCACCCTCTCGGGATCGGACGCCTACGTCGTGCTCGGCGACCACCAACCCGAACAGGCCGCATCCGGCAAGCCGCTCACCTACTCGAACTTCAAGATCTGGCACCTGACCGCCGGACAGACCTTCGACTTCAAGAATCGCCCCTCCTGCGGCTACTACACCCGCAGTGTGCACAGCGGCACCCCCGACGCCAACCTCTACTCCGGTACCCCGATCACCGATTGCGGCGGCGGGGGCGGCGGCGGCACGGGCTCCTCGTACACCGAGGCCGAACCGAACGACAGCACCAGCGCCGCCGACGACATCACCGGCCTCACCTACCCCGCGACCGTCACCGGCAGCATGAAGTCCACCTCTGACCGCGACTACTACAAGCTGTCCCTGACTGCAGGCCAGACCGCCACCGTGACCTGCACCATCCCCGCCGCCTACGACGCGGACCTGTACTTCATGAACTCGAGCGGCAGCACCCTGACCCGCTCGGTCAACAACGGCAAGGGAGTCGGCGAGTCCCTCAGCTGGACGGCAACCAGCAGCGGCACGTACTACGCGGACCTGGAGGCCTACAGCGGCGCGGGCAGCGCGACCTACTCCTGCAGCATCGTCAAGAACTGACTCCCAGCGAGCAGGGAGACCGCGGCTGCTCGGCCGTCAGCGTGACCCGATGGGGGCGTCGAGGCGGGACGAGGAGCAGGTTCGGGTCGGTGTGGGTCTTGTACGCGGCGCTCGCGACGTACACCGTGCCGGCCCTGACCGCGATCGAGGTGGGGTTCTCCAGGCCGTGCTCCGGCCCGAGCACCGTGCAAACCGTCCCGCCGGAGTCGACGCGGACCACCTGTTCGCCTCGTTGAGTACAACCAGGACCTCGTCGCCCCGGCCGGTGAAGTCGAAGTCGTCGACCTTGGTCAGCCCGTCCGCCCTCACCCGCTCGGACCCGAACACCAAGAGCCGGCGGGACAAGCTGACCCCCGATCAACTCGCCGCCCTCGCCGAACACGGCATCCAGTGGGCGTGAGCGGGCTGGGTAGGGCTGTTTCGGGTGGTGCCGGGGATGGTGGGCAGTCCGGCAGGGGCGTTGCCGCGAAGGGGTTGTGTGCGCGTGGCGATCCGGCGGCGCGCACACCCGGGGGCGGGGCCTGCAGTGTGGTGCACCAGGGTCCCGTCCCCACTCGCTGGGTGGCCGGTGTTCAGGCCGTTGTGGCGGGGTGGTGCCGGGTCAGAGGATGACCAAGCCCGCGCCCGAGCAGGCCGTGGCCGAACCCGCTGTGGTGGCGGCCGTAGGCGGTGGGCTCCCGGCCCTCGTCCTCGCTGCTGTAGCAGTAGTGCTCGCTCTCCGAGTAGGAGACGTGCTCCGTCGAGGCGGTGACCTCGTGGTCGTAGGACTCGGAGACGCTGCCGGCCGAGGCGGCCGCGGCGGAGACCGCGACCAGGGCGGCGCCCGTCACGGCGACGGCGGACAGACGGGCGGTGCGCTTGGTCATCGTCGACCTCGTCCATCGGTTGCGGGCGGCACCATAGCGCCCGGGGCCGCGGTCGGGCGGAAGTCGACGCTGATGTCCTCGCAGGTCTTGAAGGCGGCCGCGGTGGCGTAGGACGTGTAGGCGCGGCGGTCCGCACCGGTGAGCGGCATGTCGTCGGCGAAGGGGGCCGCAATGCCGCGCGGCCACAGGTGCCGGGTGCGGACCGCAGCGCTCTCCGCGCAGACGACGAGGGTGAGGGCGCCCAGGTAGATCCAGGCCATCAGGCCCAGCACGATGCCGAACAGCCCGTACGTGGCGGTCGCCCCGCGCAGCACGTGCCCCACGTAGTAGGCGCCGACCGCGAGCAGCGCCTGCCAGGCCAGCGCGGCGGCCAGCGCCTCCGGCCACAGCAGGCGAACGCGGAGGTGGCGCCGGGTCAGCAGCTTGAAGCCGAGGAGCAGGAGCCCGGTCTCGAGGGCGACCGACGCGGGGACACAGCCGACCCGCACACCCCACTCCAGCCGGGCGGACAGGCCGTGCGCCGTCGCGGTGACGGCGGCAGAGACGCTCGAAGCGCCGACCGCCAGACCGAGCAGCCCCAGCAGGGCGAGCCCGCGCAACCGTGCGGCCACGGCCGTGGGCCGGCGATGCTCCGGCACGGCCCACACCGTGTTGAAGGCGTTCTGAACGGCCTGCGCCACGCCCAGTGCCCCGTACAGACTGCCCGCGGTTCCGACGCCCAGGGCGAAGCCACTGCCGTGGAACGAATGGATGTTGTGCGCGACCTGGTCCCCGATGACGGGGAACTGACTGAGCGCCGAATGCAGCACCTGCTGCTGCAACTGGGCGTCGCCCCGGAGCGAGAACCCCAGCACGGTGACCAGCAGCAGGAGCATCGGGAACAGGGAGAGGAAGCCGTAGTACGTGATCAGGGCCACCAGGTAGGTGCCCTTGTCGTCGATGAACTTGTAGACCACGCCCAGCGTCATTGCCACCCAGCGGTGGTGCCGTTGGAAGGCGTCGAGTCTGCCGAGCACGCTCATGGACCACCGTTCCCGAACGAGGGCCGAAACGCCGTCACGCCTCGGTGGGCGAACCGGACACGGCGGCCGCCCTCGCCGCAGAGCCGAGGGGCGCGGGCCCGACCGGCCTGACCGGCCGGTGGGGCTGGCGGGTGTACTCATGGCGGCTGACTTCTTCCGGTGGAGAGAGCGCGGCCCTGGGCGCATCGGGACGATGTGCCCAGGGCGGTGGCAGCTCAGGAGCGGGCGTACTACCAGCGGTACCAGCGGCTGCGGCTGCCGGAGGCGTTGGTGCCCCGGGCGATGAAGCCCAGCAGCCAGAGGACGAAGACCACGATGGCGACCCACCAGAGGATCTTGAGTGCGAAGCCCGCCCCGAACAGGAGCAGGGCCAGCAGGAGAACGAGAAGAACGGGAACCATGTGAGTGACCTCCACGTCGTGTGATGGCCTTCGGCTTCCCCGTCTTGGCGCGGGCATGCACACGCGTTCACCCGACCGTTCGCCACGTGCGCGGCATCCCGCCGGGCCAAGGCGGCCTGGCTGTACCCGAGGCCGTCCCGGCCGGCCTGTCGTGCGACTGTCGGTATCGCTGATCCATGGTCAGGAGGGCTCACCTGGCGGGCGCAGCTCGACCTAGGGCGCAGCGGCGGGTCCAGCCGGTCCGGCGGAGCGGAGGGACCGGGCGGACGTCGCGTGCTCGCCGGGGTGCCGTTGGTAGCTCGACCTCACGAGTTGTCAGTGCGGGGGAAGACGTACTCGTCCAGGATGAGACCGAGGGCTACGGCGACGGGCACCGCGACCAGGGCGCCGACCAGCCCCAGGAGCGCTCCTCCAAGCAGGACTGCCACCACCGTCACGATCGGGTGCACGTCCACCGCGAGCTTCATGGCCCTGGGCGTGATCAGGTAGTCCTCCATGAGCCGGAAGGCCACGTAGAAACCGGCCGTGGCGAGCGCGACCGGCAGCGAGACCGACAGGGCGACCAGGCTGACGACGACGCCACCGATCGTCGAGCCGACCATGGGGACCAGGTCCATCAGCGCGACGAAGACACCGAGCGCCCCCGCGTAGGGCACTCCGGTGGCCGCGCACCAGGCGAGGGTGGCCAGGCCCGCGAGGGCCGAGGTCACCACGTTGCCCAGCATGTAGCGGCCCGTCCGGTCGAGGATCTCCTCCGTGATCTCCTCGACGCTCCGGCGTCGGCTGCGCGGAACGAAGCGGTAGCAGAACGCCTTGATGGCCGGCAGCGCCGCCATGACGTAGAGCGTGACGCTTGCGACGACCACCGTGGCGGTCACGGTGCTCAGCAGCAGTCGGCCCGCGCCGAGAGCACCGTCGAAAAGGCCCGAGGCCGAACCGCCGCCCGAAGCGAGGCTCTGTTTCGCCCGCTCGACCAGGTGATAGCGGTCCTCGACCCTGCCCAGGGTCGACTGGTGGTCGTGCAGTTGCTGCAGCCAGGCCGGCACGGCGTCGGCCAAGGCGTGTGCCTCCGCAGTAATCGCGGGGAACACGACGGCCACGAGACCGGCCAGCAGCAGGGCGAGTGAGGCCACCACCGCCGTCACCGCCCAGCCGCGGGGCAGTCCGCGCCGCTCCAGCCCCGCCACCACCGGCTCCAGGCTGACCGCGATGAACACGGCGAGCAGCAGCAGGGTGAGCAGCGAGGCGAGTTGGAGGACGGCGTCCACCAACTGCCATGCCAGCAGCGCTCCTACGCTGAGTGCGAAGCCCGCCCGGAACCACGACGTGCCCTGAGGCAACCGCCGGTGCACGGCCGAAAGCCGCGTCCGCGGCCCGCCGGCTCGTCTGGCCGGCGACAGGTCGCCGGCGGTGTTCGCTGCATGCTCCTCGGGCTCCACCGTTGCCCTCGCTTCCTCATTCGGGGAGCGACCGTGACCGCCATCGGCCGCCGTCGGCCGTCTGCCCCGCAACTGCCGACGGAAGCACAGCCACCCCCGGCCGACCGTCCCTCCCGCGGCTCGGGCACCGTCCCAGACCCGACGACGACGCGGAACGAGCCGACATGCTCATCTCCCGGCCACGACGGTGCGCGGTGCGGTCACCGACCAGGTCGGTGCGACGGGTGGTGGACGGCCTCTGCTTCGTCGCCCGGCCGCTACGGGCTCATCCGGGCCGGCCGAACACAGTTCCTCGTAGGCGGCGCCGGCGCGGGCGTCGGTCGGCGGCTACCAGCTCGGCACGTGGTTGGTGCCGCTGAGGGCGGCGGCGTAGGTGCCGGAGGGCGAGCCGGGCGCGCTCGCGCCGGAACGCCGGCGGGCGCTGGAGGAGATCGACCCGTGGTGGTGCCCCACCTGGCCGATCACCTGGCAGCGCGCCTACGCCGCCGCCCGGACCTGGTGGTTGGAGTGCGACGGCGAGGTCGACTGGGCGCACCTACCCGAGTCGACCGTGTTCGAGGGCGAGAACCTCGGCCGGTGGGTGGTCGCCCAGCGGGCCGGGCAGCACCCGAACCTGGCGGAGGAGCAGCAGGAGCTGCTGGCGGCGATCGGAATCGAGGCCGAGCCGGAGCTGGTGGCCGCGAAGGCGGTCGCGGACGAGCGGAAGGCGGCGGCGCGGCCGCGGGTCTCCCAAGCCGACCGGTCCGCCCAGCGCGTAGCCGCGCTCGCGCAGTTAGCCGCCCGGGAAGGCCACATCCGGGTACCCCGCCCCCACAAAGAACACCTCACGCTCTCCGGCGGCGGGACCAAGTCGACGTCGGGCTGGGTGCGTGGCTCACGAACACCAAGAGCCGGCGGGACAAGCTGACCCCGGATCAACTCGCCGCCCTCGCCGAACACGGCATCCAGTGGGCGTGAGCCGGCTGCCGGGTCGATAGGCTCCGGGACGCCCTGAGAAAGCGGCGGGCAGTGGTCTCCCGGTCGAGCGGCACGGGGCCGCTGGTGCGTCAGGAGCGGAAGGTCTCGGCGGTGTGGCGCGGCAGCGTCCCGGTCAGGGTGGCGGGCAGCATGTGCTCGGCGTCGTCGCCGTTGCGGTGCGGCACGAGGGGGAAGGGTTCCGAACCGCCGCTCCCCCGGCGGTGCCCGGGGACGGCGACAGCGCGCGGCGGCTCCCCCTCCGGGAGGGGGAGCCGCCGCGCCTCGGGGGTGGTTCGGTCAGGCGTGGTGGTGCCTGTCGCCGGTAACCAGGCGGTAGCCGATCAACAGGATGATCGAGCCGGCGATGGCGGCGACCCAGGTGGACAGGTCGAAGAACCCGTCGATGGAGTCGACGCCGAAGACCACCTTGCCCAGCCAGCCGCCGAGCAGACCGCCCGCGATGCCGATGAGCATGGTGACGATGATGCCGCCGGGGTCGCGGCCCGGCATCAGGGCCTTGGCGATGGAGCCCGCGATCAGGCCGATCAGTATCCAGGCGATGATTCCCATGTGCTTCTCCTGTCTCGGCGGGACGATCGGTGCTGGAGGTCGTCTTCTCCTCGGCCGGATTTCCAAACCCCGGGTTTCCGACGAGTCGTCAGGAGTCGTGCGGCCGGAGGATGAGCCGGCCGCGGCAGCGGTGGGGCAGACCGGTGCCGCCCCACGAGCGGGTCGGCGCGGGCCCGGGCCGCCAGGCCCGGGTGGCGGGGCACTCCCCCAGAGTGGCGGCGGGGCACTCCCCCCAGAGTGGCGGCGGGGCACTCCCGCCGTGTGGTGGCGGGGCGTCAGGCGCCCGGGGTGTCGAACTCCGCCCAGACGGTCTTGCCCGCGCCGTGGGCCTGGGCGCCCCAGCGGCTGACGGCCTGCTGGACGATGAAGAGGCCGTGGCCGCCGGGGAGGGCGGGGTTGCGGGGGCTGCGCGGGACGGGGAGGTCGGTGCAGGTGTCGCTGACCTCGATCCGCAGGCGGTCGGGGGACGCGTCGAGGATCAGGTCGACCGGGCCGTCGGCGTGGAGTTTGGCGTTGCCGACGAGCTCCGCGACCACCAGGACGATGTCCTGCCGGTCGCGCGGGGTGGGCCAGCTCCAGTCGGCCAGGGCCGTCTCGGTGAATGCCCTGGCGCGGGCGACGGGCTTGGCGAGGGCCGCCATGTGGAGTCGGCGGCGCTGACCGCCGGGGGGCAGGACGGGCCCGGCGGTGACCGGGTCGGTGCCAAGGGTGTCCCGGCTCGTCTCCATGGGCGGGGCCCCCTTCCGTTCGGCGCTGTCTTCGGCGGTCGGATTCCCGGCCGCGGGCGACTTCATGCGCCGGGTCGGGATCGTGCGTGCGGGTGGTCGGCATGTCGGGCGGTGTCGGCCGCGGGTCCGCCGGGTGGGGCTGCGCCCTGGTCGGCGCCCCCGTCGGTGTCCGCGGTCAGCGGTCGTCGGCGAGTGCCGCGTCGACCGAGGGGTGGACGGCGAACACGGAGTCGGCGCCGGTCAGCTCCAGCAGCCTCGACACTGCGGACGAGGGCGCCGCGAGCCGTAGCCGGATGTCGGCGGCGACCGCGGCCATCCGGGCCTTCAGCAGCAGGTTGAGGCCCGAGGAGTCGCAGAATCCCACCGCGCCCAGGTCCACCACAAGCGTGGACGGGTGCCCGGCGATCGTCTCGTCGAGGGCCGGCCGGGCCCGGCCGAGTGTCTCGATGTCCAGGTCGCCTTCGAATGCCAGGACCACGGCCCGTCCCCTGGCGGGCCGCAGCCGGACGGTCAGGCCGGTGGCGGCACCGTCGCCCATGGTGGGCACGGAGTCGTTCTGGGTCGGCATCCTCAACCCCCTCCACTCGTGTTGCCTTCGACCTTACGCACGCTCGCACCGTCGGCCAAGATCCGGGTGACGCACCGTCGGCCCGGCCCCGGGTGGCGGGCCGTCGCCACACCGGGGGTTGCCCTGCCCTCATTCCTCGGCGAGACCCTCGCGAAGGCGCTTGAGCGCGCGGGACAGGAGTCGCGAGACGTGCATCTGCGAGACGCCGAGACGCTCGCCGATCTGGGACTGGGTGAGGTCCTGGGTGAAGCGCATGGACAGGACCAGCCGGTCCCGCTCGGGCAGCGCGGCGACCAGGGGCTTGAGCGCCACCAGGTTCTCGACCAGGTCGAGGCGGACGTCGTCGGCGCCGATCCGGTGCGCGGGCAGCGCAGGGCTGTCCTCGTCGCTGGGGGTGTCGAGCGAGCCGGCGGTGTAGCCGTTGGCGGCGGTGAGTCCCTCGATGACCTCCTCCTGCGGGATGCCGAGGTGCTCCGCGAGTTCGGCGACGGTGGGCGCGCGGTCCAGTCGCTGGGAGAGGGCGTCCTGGGCCTTGGTGAGGCTGAGCCGCAGTTCCTGGAGGCGGCGCGGGACGTGCACGGCCCAGGTGTGGTCGCGGAAGTGCCGGCGTATCTCGCCCAGGATGGTCGGCAGCGCGTAGGTCGTGAACTCCAGGCCGCGCTCCGGCTCGAAGCGGTCGATGGCCTTGATCAGGCCGATCGAGCCGACCTGGAGCAGGTCGTCCGTCGACTCGCGGTGCGAGCCGAAGCGGCGTATCGCGAACCGGACCAGGGAGAGGTTGAGCTCGACCAGGGTCGAGCGCACGTAGGAGTACTCGCGGGTGCCTTCTTCGAGCGTCGCGAGTCGGGCCAGGAGGACCTTGGTGAGTTCGCGGGCGTCGGCCGGCGCGACCCGCCGCGGATCCTCGGTGCCGGCGAGCTCGGGCAGCGGCGGCGGGGCCGTGGGTGCGTCCACGGGTGCGGCGGGCACCGCCGACGGTGCGTCAGCCGACCCCGGCCGGGAAGGGGTCGTCCGCTCACCAAGGAGTTCGTCAGTGGTCACGGCCATGTTGTTCCCTTCCCTCGGCACTACGGTCCGTACCCCCGCTACCCGCTGCGGCCGGACCCATGCCACCTCGAATCGTGAAGGAATCGTGTGTTCTTGACGGCGGTTCAGTCTCCGGTGTCCCCGCGGCCGGTGGGGATGCTGCCGGTGGAGATGCTGATGCCGACCAGGCAGGTGTCGTCGTCGGTGTCGGCGGCGCTGTAGCGCAGCAGGTGGTCGAGGTGGGCCTCGATGTCGGCGGCGCCGTCCCCGCGGGCGCCGCGGGACTGCTCGCTGAGGGCGAGCAGGCCGGACAGCGAAGCCTGGAGGGACTCGTCACGGCGTTCGATCAGGCCGTCGGTGTACATCACCAGGACGTCGTCGGGCCGCAGGTCGATCTGCTCCTCCTCGTAGTCGGCCTGGTCCAGGGCCCCGAGCAGGATGCCGCCGGGCTGGGGCAGCGTGCACGCCCGGCCGTCGCGCAGCAGCACGGGCGGCAGGTGGCCGGCCCGGGCCCAGCGCAGGCGGCGGGTGCCGGGGTCGTAGAGCCCGCAGATCGCGGTCGCGGTGACGCTGTCGGTGAGGTGGTGGGTGACGCTGTTGAGCCAGGTGAGCAGTTGGCCCGGCCCGGCCCCGGTGGCAGCCAGGCCGCGCAGCGCGTTGCGCAGGGCGACCATGCCGGTGGCGGCCTCGATGCCGTGCCCGGCGACGTCGCCGACGCACAGCAGCACCTGGCCGGACGGCAGCGCGAAGGCGTCGTACCAGTCGCCGCCGACCAGGTGGTCCTTCTCGGCGGGCCGGTAGCGGACCGCGGTGCGCAGGTCGTGCAGGACGAACGGGCCGCGGGCGGGCGGCATGATGGCGTGCTGGAGTTGGAGGGCGAGGCGGCTGCGCTCGGCGGCCTGCTGTTCGGTGTGGGCCAGTTGGTCGCGGGTGGCGGCGAGAGCGACCTCGGTCCAGTGCTGGGCGGAGATGTCCTGGTAGGCGCCGCGCAGCGCGATGAGCCCGGCGGCCGGGTCGCGGACGGGTTCGGCCACCACCCGGATGTGCCGGGTCACCCCGTCGGGCCGCAGCAGCCGGAACGCGGTGGAGGCGGGTCGCTGGTGGTGGAGCAGGGTGCGCAGGAACCGGCTGATGGCGTGCCGGTCGTCGGGGTGGGCGTGGTCGGCGAGTTGGTCGAGCGGGATCGTCCGGGCGGTGGGCGGCAGGCCGTGCAGTTCGTACAGCGTCTCGCTCCAGACGACCTCGCGGGAGTGGATGTTCTCCTCGAAGCCGCCGATCCGGCCGAGCCGCTGGGCGTGGTGCAGCAGGCGCGCCACCCGCGGGGTGCCGTCGTCGAGGCGCCAGATGACGAGGATGCGGGTGCCGTGCCGGCTGATGCTGACCTGGGCCGACGTCTCCAGGGGCACACCGTCGACCGTGGCGGCCAGCCGCATCGCCGGGGTGCGGAAGGGCTCGCCGGTGGCGAAGACGTGCTCGATCTTCTCGGCGAGGCCGCCCGGTTCGGCGGCCAGCGGGTAGGTGTCCAGCAGGCGGGCGCCGAGGACGGCGCTGGTGGGGCGGCCCGCGAAGTCGACGAAGGCGGGGTTGACGTGCCGGACGGTGAAGCCGAGCCGGGGCTCCTCGCCGGCCGGCGTGACCTCCAGCACGAGGCAGGCGTCGAGGACGCCGTCGGTCAGGTGGCGCAGCTCGTCCAGCTCCGGTTCGCCGCCGCCGGCCGTGCCGTGTTCGGACCAGGTTTCCAGGGTGGCGGCGCAGAGTTGGGCCAGCACCTCGAACTGGCGTTGGAGCGGCTGGGGTTGCTCGGGCAGCGCGTGGGTCCAGCAGATCTCCAGGACGCCGACCAGGCGTCCGCCGATCCCGGCGGGCACGGCGATCCGGCCGCCTTCGAACTGGTGCTGACCGATGGACGGGAGGCTGGCCTGGGCGAGTGACGGGTAGGCGACCGGGCCGCGTTCGGCGAGCGCCCGCCGGGCCGGGGTGGGCACGCCGGGCGGTACGTGCCGCCAGCGGTGGGCCTCGGCTTCGTCGAAGCCGGCGCTGCCCTCCAGGGACAGCGACTGGTCGGGGTGGGCCGCCCAGATCGCGACGGCCTCGGCCCCGAGCGGGCGGAGCGCGTGTTCGAGCATCGAGCGGGCCGCGGCCGCGGTGTCCCCGGCCGCCAGGGCTCGGGCCTCGGTGCGGCGCAGGCGCAGTGCGACCGGTTCGGCGGGGCCGGCGGACGTGGTGACGAATTCGCGGGCGATGGCGGTGATCCGGTCGCCGGCGGCCTGGTTGACGAGGTCGGCGGCGATCTCCAGCACCGGCAGGTCGGCCTGGTCGGCGAGCATGGCGAGGTGCGCGGCGGCCTCGGTGGGCCCGCAGTGCAGGCGCTCGACGAGGACGCCCGCGGCCATCTCGACGAGTGAGCGGCCGGCGGCGTCGGCGTCGCTGCGGGCGAGTTCGGCGCGCAACCGCTCGACCGTCGCCGCCAGCCGCTCGAGGCTCTCGGCCGGGGACGGCGACCCGCCGTCCCCGGGCCGGGCCGCGGGGACCGCGGGCGCGGTGGCGGGGCCGCCCGGGATCGGGGCGGACGACTCCTGCACGAAACGCTCCTGACGGCTCATCAGTTCTGGCCGCCGTCGGCCGCGGCGGCCAGCTGGGCGGTGATCCGACGGACCAGTTCGCCGGCGTCGACGGGCTTGGTGATGTAGTCGCTGGCTCCCGACGCGAGGCTCTTCTCGCGGTCGCCGATCATGGCCTTGGCGGTCACGGCGATGATCGGCAGGGTGGCGTGCTCGGGCATTGCCCGGATCGCGGCGGTGGCGGTGTAGCCGTCCATCTCGGGCATCATCACGTCCATCAGGATCACGTCGATGCCGGCGTGCTCCTTGAGCACCTCGAGCGCGGCGCGGCCGTTCTCGGCCTGCAGGACGCGCATGCCGTGGAGTTCGAGGATGCCGGTGATGGCGTACAGGTTGCGGTCGTCGTCGTCGACGACCAGCACGGTGCGGCCGGTCAGGGAGGGGTCGACGGCGGCCTGGCCCGCGGCCTCGGTGTGGCGCAGCAGCGGCAGGACGTCGCCGGCGCCGTCGGCGCTCATGTGCAGGGCGATGCGCTCGCGCAGTTCGTCGAGGCTGGAGAGCACCTCGACCGTCCGGGCCCGGCCGCTGTCGTGCCGGGCGAGTTCGTCGTCGGCGCCCAGGCCGCGGCTGCGGTGGGCGAGGACGGGCAGGGTGTGCAGCGCCGGGTCGCCCTCGATCTGCTGGAGCAGGACACGGGCGGCGGCGTCGGGCAGGTCGAGGTCGAGGACCACGCAGTGGCAAAAGACGGTGGCCAGGGTGGCGGCGGCCTCCTCCGCCCCGACCGCGGTGATCATCTCGACCTCGCGCTCGGCCCGCGAGAGGTCGCCGAGGGCGTTCTCGGTGACCAGGCTCAGCAGGCCGTTCGACCGGGCCTCCACCACCAGGACCCGCCGCAGGTGCCCTGGCGGGCGGACGTCGCCGCTCGGCGGGACCGCGGCGGCACCGACCGCGGCCCGGCCCGACGGCTGGTCGGCCTCGGCCGGGCCGGGCCAGCTGACCGGCACGTACAGGGTGAACGTGCTGCCGGAGCCGACCGTGCTCTGGACGGTGATCGCCCCGCCGAGCAGGTAGGCGATCTCGCGGCTGATCGAGAGCCCGAGGCCGGTTCCGCCGTACTTGCGGCTGGTCGTGCCGTCCGCCTGCTGGAACGCGCCGAACACGGTCTCCAGGTGCTGCGGGGCGATGCCGATCCCGGTGTCGGTGACCCGGAAGGCCAGCACTGCGTCCTCCCTGCGGACGCCGTCGGGCAGTTCGGACTCGACGGCGGCCTCGACCCGCAGCTCGATCCGGCCCTGCTCGGTGAACTTGACCGCGTTGGACAGCAGGTTGCGCAGCACCTGGCGCAGCCGGTAGTCGTCGGTGTGGATCTCGCCCGGGACGCCGTCGCCGGTGCGCACGGCGAAGGCGAGGTTCTTCTGGCCGGTCATCGGGCGGAAGGTGGCCTCGACGTACTCGAGCAGGGCGGGCAGCGCGACTGCGGCGACGGTGACGTCGACCTTCCCCGCCTCGACCTTGGACAGGTCGAGGATGTCGTTGATCAGCTGGAGCAGGTCGGAGCCCGCCGAGTGGATGATCCCGGCGTACTCCACCTGCTTGGCGGTCAGGTTCCGGGTCGGGTTCTGGGCGAGCAGCTGGGAGAGGATCAGCAGGCTGTTGAGCGGGGTGCGCAGTTCGTGGCTCATGTTGGCCAGGAACTCGGACTTGTACTTCGAGGCGAGCGACAGCTGGTGGGCGCGGTCCTCGAGCTCCTGGCGGGCCTGCTCGATCTCCAGGTTCTTGGCCTCGATGTCGCTCTTCTGCGCGGCCAGCAGCTCGGCCTTCTCCTCGAGCTCAGCGTTGGATGCCTGCAACTCCTCCTGACGGGACTGCAGTTCCTGCGAGCGGACCTGGAGTTCGGCGGTCAGGCGCTGGGACTCGCCGAGCAGCTCGTCGGTCCGGGCGTTCGCGATGATGGTGCTGACGTTGACGCCGATGGTCTCCATCAGCTGTTCCAGGAAGGCCCGGTGGACCTGGGTGAACGGCTGGACGGAGGCCAGCTCGATGACGCCCAGGACCTGGCCCTCGACCAGGATCGGCAGCACGATCAGCGACAGCGTCTCGCTGCGGCCGAGGCCCGAGGAGACGGCCAGGTAGTCGGCCGGCAGCCGGTCGACGGTGATGGCGCGCCGGCTGCGGGCCGACTGCCCGACGAACGACTCGCCGAGCCGGAAGCTGGGCCGGGAGCCGGCCGGGAGGGCGTAGGAGCCGACGAGCTGGAGGACGGTGCCCTCCGCGGTCTCCTCGGCGAGGTAGAAGGCGCCGCACTGGGCGCTGACCAGCGGCGTCAGCTCGTCCATGACCGACTCGGCCACCATCGCCAGGTCGCGCCGGCCCTGGAGGAGGGCGGCGATCCGGGCCAGGTTGGTCTTCAGCCAGTCCTGGTCCTCGTTGGCCCGGGTGGTCTCGCGCAGGGACTCCACCATGAAGTTGATGTTGTCCTTGAGGTCAGCGACCTCGCCGGAGGCGTCGACCGTGATCGAGCGGGTCAGGTCGCCGGCGGCGACCGCGCTGGTCACCTCGGCGATCGCCCGGACCTGGCGGGTGAGGTTGCCGGCCAGCTCGTTGACGTTCTCGGTCAGGCGCTTCCAGGTGCCGGAGACGCCCTCGACCTCGGCCTGGCCGCCGAGCCGCCCCTCGCTGCCGACCTCGCGGGCCACCCGGGTGACCTCGGCGACGAACGCGGAGAGCTGGTCGACCATCGTGTTGATGGTGGTCTTGAGCTCCAGGATCTCGCCGCGTGCGTCGACGTCGATCTTGCGGGTCAGGTCGCCGTTGGCGACCGCGGTGGTCACCTGGGCGATGTTGCGCACCTGGCTGGTCAGGTTGTGCGCCATGAAGTTGACGCTGTCGGTGAGGTCCTTCCAGGTCCCGGCGACGTTGGCGACCCTGGCCTGGCCGCCGAGCATGCCCTCGGTGCCGACCTCGCGGGCCACCCGGGTCACCTCGTCGGCGAACGCCGAGAGGGTGTCGACCATCGTGTTGATCACCCCGGCGAGCGCGGCGACCTCGCCCTTGGCCTCGACGGTGATCTTCTGCGACAGGTCGCCCCTGGCGACCGCGGTGGCCACCTGCGCGATCGAGCGGACCTGGCCGGTCAGGTTGGAGGCCATCACGTTGACGTTGTCGGTGAGGTCCTTCCACGTCCCCGAGACCCCGCGGACGGTGGCCTGTCCCCCGAGGTTGCCCTCGGTGCCGACCTCGCGGGCCACCCGGGTCACCTCGCCCGCGAACGACGACAGCTGGTCGACCATCGTGTTGACGGTGTTCTTCAGCTCCAGGATCTCGCCCCGCGCGTCCACGGTGATCTTCTGCGACAGGTCGCCCTTCGCCACCGCCGTCGCCACCTGCGCGATCGAGCGGACCTGGCCGGTGAGGTTCCCCGCCATGAAGTTGACGGAGTCGGTCAGGTCGCGCCAGGTGCCCGAGACGTCGCGGACGTCCGCCTGGCCGCCGAGCCGGCCCTCGGTGCCGACCTCGCGGGCCACCCGGGTCACCTCGCCCGCGAACGACGACAGCTGGTCGACCATCGTGTTGACGGTGTTCTTCAGCTCCAGGATCTCGCCCCGCGCGTCCACGGTGATCTTCTGCGACAGGTCGCCCTTCGCCACCGCCGTCGCCACCTGCGCGATGTCGCGGACCTGGGTGGTGAGGTTCCCCGCCATGGCGTTGACGGAGTCGGTCAGGTCCTCCCAGGTGCCCGACACCCCGGGCACCCGGGCCTGGCCGCCGAGCCGGCCCTCGGTGCCGACCTCCCGCGCCACCCGGGTCACCTCGGAGGTGAAGCGCGACAACTGGTCGACCATCCCGTTGAAGACGCCCGCGATCTCGCCGAGCAGGCCGTCCGCGTCGCGCGGCAGCCGCGTCCCGAAGTCGCCGTCCCGCACGGCCGTGAGCCCCGCGAGCAGCAGCCTCAGCTCGGGCTCACCGACCTGCGCGGGCACGGAGCCGGCAGCGCCGTTCTCCACACGCCTGGACATTGCCGAGCCAGCCATCGGAACGTCGCCTCCCTAGGAGCCCAGCCCGACCCGACCGCACCGACGGCCGAAGAACAGGCACGTACAGCCCGGGAGGCTACCCCAAGCCCGGCCCCCGCCGCGAAGCCCGGAACCCTTCCACGGTGGTCCGTGACGTGTGATCAGCCCGGCCCCGAACAGGCCCACTGCCCGGCACGTGCGTGGTCGCAGGTGTCGGCGGCGCTGCCGATCGAGGGCACTACGCCGGGTCGGGTCAGGCCGGCGCGGGTGGCGGTCTCGTCGCTGCGCGACAGGTGTCGGTGCGCCTGCTCGCCGAGTTCGGCGACCGGCGACCGGCGACCACCGCGAGGGTCGACACCAGGTTGTCGTAGAGGGACAAACCTCCGCCCTGACTGGGGGCATCGGCCGGGCGGCACCACGACCCGGCAGTCCCGGGGCCGCATGCCAGGCGCTTGCCCGAGCGCCTGGCTGAAGCGCGTCCAGGCCGGGAGGAAGAAGCCGGTGATGTCGGTGAGGCGTCCGTCCTCGTGGTGGCGGGCGGTGCTGATGCCGGTCGAGGCGCTCTCGCCCTGTGCGTCGAGTCGGGCCCAGTGGGCGAGCGAGCGGTCGTGGTGCTCCAGCACCTCGTCGATGCGGAACCGGTGGCCGGGGAAGGCACCGGTGGAACCGGCCATGTAGGCGGCGCGTTCGGTCAGGTCGGCGACCTCGGTGCCGGGGTCGCGGTAGGCGACGTCGTCCACCGCGACCGCTCCCGGCGCGGCAAGTCGGCGGGCGGGGTCGGCCGACCAGCAGGCGGCGTAGTCGTGCCAGAGCCGCCGGGTGTCACTCATGGTCGTCCTGCTTTCGTGAGGTACTCAAGGAGCCGATCGACGCCATCGCGCCGACGGTGACGCTGTGCAGCGTGGTGCGGGGCAGGCCGGCCCGGACGAGCACCAGCAGTCCCTGGTGGAGCGCGAGCAGACGGGCGGCCGTGGTCCCGACGTCGAGGTCCGCGGGCGTGTCGCCCACGGGGACGTCGTCGGCGTCGAACGGCATCTCGTGGATGCCCCGCGGGGGCGAAGACGGTGGAGGCGAGGCCGCCGGCCAGGGTGACGGTGGTGAGAGCGCCCGGACGTGGTCGGGCTGGTGCCAGCGGGTGAGGGCGGTGAAGGCGGGCTGGTAGAAGGTCGCGGCCATCGCCGTGCCCGCGAGCAGCCAGGCCGCGAAGAACACGGGCAGGCTCGGGGCGGCCGCAACACCGGCGAGCGCGACCACGCCGAGCACGGAGCCCGTGGTCATCAGGGTGCGGGGGCCGCGCCGGTCGATGATCCGGCCGACGGGATCCCCGCCAGAGCCGACAGGAGCAGGGCGGCGGTGAACGCAGCGGTCGCCCGCGCGGTGCTCCAGCCGGTGTCGGCAGTGATCCGCGGGGAGAGGACGGGGAAGGCGTAGTAGAGGATGCCCCAGCCGGTGATCTGGGGAATGCACAGGGCGCGCAGTACGGCGCGGGGCCGCGACCGTGTTCCGGTCGCGGCCCCGCTGAGGTGAGTGGCGGTCACGGGCCCGGTCAGCAGCCGCCGCTGGTGGAGCAGGAGGATTCGGTGGCGGGGTCGCCGAGGGTGATTAGCTGAGGTGCGGCCGGCACCGAGCAGCAGCCACCGCCCTCGCCGGTCTGGGCCGCGGCGGGCTCGTCGAACAGGCCGGCGCCGCCGCAGACTCCGGTCTCGGGGAGGGTGAGTTCGACGCGGGCGGCGGCCTCCAGGTCGCCGGCGAGCTGGGCCGCGACGGAGCGGACCTGCTCGTAGCCGGTCATCGCGAGGAACGTCGGCGCCCGGCCGTAGGACTTCATGCCGACCAGGAACACGCCCTCCTCGGGGTGGGCCAGTTCGGCGGCGCCGTGCGGGTAGACGGTGCCGCAGGAGTGCTGGTTGGGGTCGATCAGCGGCGCGAGTGCGACAGGAGCCTGGAGCCGCTCGTCGAGGCCGAGCCGGACCTCGGACAGGAACGACAGGTCCGGGCGCAGGCCGGTCAGGACGACGATCTCGTCCACCGGCTCGCTGCCCCGGCCGTCCTCGGCGACCAGGACGACCTGGTCGCCCTCGGGCTGGACGGCGGCGGTGCGGAACCCGGTGAGCGCACTCGCGTGGCCGTCCTCGACGGCCTTCTTCGCGCGCAGACCGAGCGCGCCGCGGGCGGGCAGCTGGTCGGCCTCGCCGCCTCCGTAGGTGGAGCCGTTGATGCTGCGCCGCAGCACCCAGACCGCGTGGGTGCCGGGCTCGTCCTTCGCCAGGTCGGCGAGGTAGGCGAGGGCGGTGAAGGCGGAGGCGCCGGTGCCGACCACGGCGGTCCGCTTGCCCGCGTACCGGGCGCGGACGGCGGGGTCCTTGAGGTCGGGCACCCGGTAGGAGATCCGCGCGCCGTGGCGGCGCTCGCCGATCGCGGGGAGGCCGTCCGAGCCGAGCGGGTTCGGGGTGGACCAGGTGCTGGAGGCGTCGATCACCGCCCGGGCGGTGATCCGCTCCTCGCGGCCGTCCGCGTACTCGGCGTGGACGGTGAACGGCTGCTCCTCGCGGGAGGAGTCGACGATGCGGTCCCGCCCGGCGCGGGCCACGCCGGTGACGCGGGCGCTGTAGCGCACCTTGTCGCCGAGGACGTCGGCGAGCGGCTGCAGGTAGAACTCCGCCCAGTCGCCGCCGGACGGATACTCCGCGCCGTCCGGGCGGACCCAGCCGGTCGGGGCGAGCAGCTTCTCGGCGGCCGGGTCGACGACCTCGGCCCAGGGCGAGAACAGCCTGAGGTGGGCCCAGTCGCGTACCGCCGTCGCGGCGCTCGGTCCGGCCTCCAGGACCAGCGGCTCGATGCCCTGCTCGATCAGGTGGGCGGCGGCCGCGAGGCCGACGGGTCCGGCGCCGACCACGACGACCGGCAGGGTGGTGGTGTTCACGCTCATGGCATGTGCTCCGTGGTGTGGGTCGCGCTCGAAGGAGGTCGGGACGGGGTGATTCGCTGCTCGGACGCGGGTCAGCAGAAGCCGGAGCCCGCGGCCTGCGCCTCGGTCTCGGCGGCGGGCCCGCAGCAGGACCCGGCGTCGGACGCGTCCTCGACGGTGCCGCAGCACGGTGCCTGCTGCGCGCTCTCCTTCGCGGGGGCTGCGGTGCAACAGGTGGCGGCGGGCTGCGTGTCCTGCTCGGCCTGGACTGCGGGGGTGTCGGGGGTGCTCACTGGCCTTCTCCTCGTGAGGGTGTGCCGGGCGGCAGCCGTCCGGGATGCACCTGGACCACCTGCTTCGACGTCTGTCAATACAGGAGAGCTTGCCGCGCGCATCGACGTCTGTCAACATAGACGCATGTCGAATCTGAAGTTGCGGGAGCTGCCGGTCATCGAGCCCGAGGTCGTTCCCTGCTGCCCGCCGGTCACCTCGGCCGCGCTGTCGGAGGAGGACTCGGTCAAGATGGCGGCCATGTTCAAGGCCCTCGCCGATCCGGTGCGGCTGCGGCTCTTCTCCCGCGTCGCCTCGCACGAGGGCGGCGAGGCGTGCGTGTGCGACATCCAGGACGTCGGCGTCTCCCAGCCCACCGTCTCCCACCACCTCAAGAAGCTCCGCGAGGCCGGGCTGCTGGCCTCGGAGCGGCGCGGCACCTGGGTCTATTACCGGGTCGAGCCGGGCGTACTCGCCGCGATGGCCGGCCTGCTGGCCACCGCCCGCTGACACCCCGCACCCCAATGTCCCCGGAGGCTGTCCGCATGCCCGTGCCCGCGGTGACCATCGCGCCGATGTCGGAGGGCCACGCCGATCAGGTGCTGGCGATCTACCAGGCCGGGATCGACGGCGGCGACGCCACGTTCGAGACCACCGCGCCGACGTGGGAGGCGTTCGACACGGGCCGGCTGGCCGGGCACCGCTTCGTCGCGCTGGACGGGCCCGGCGCGGTGGCGGGTTGGGTCGCCGCGAGCCGGGTCTCCGACCGGTGCGCGTACGCCGGCGTGGTCGAGCACTCCGTCTACGTCCATCCGGCGGCCCGGGGCCGGGCGTGGCCGGGCGGCTGCTGGAGGCGCTGATCGCCTCGACGGAGGCGGCCGGGATCTGGACGATCCAGTCCGGGATCTTCCCGGAGAACACCGCCAGCCTCGCCCTCCACGAACGGGCCGGCTTCCGCGTCATCGGCACCCGCGAGCGCATCGGCCGCCGCCACGGGGTGTGGCGCGACGTTGTCCTGCTCGAACGCCGCAGCCCGCTCGTGGACTGACCGCGCTCCGGTCAGCTCCCGCTGTCGAGCGTGAGCTGGCGATGGTGGAAGTCGAAGTGCCGGGTCGGGTAGCGGTAGATGTCCGCAAGGGTCATGTAGTCCAGGAAGAACGGATCCCACCGCACCGGGTAGTGCATGCCGCGGGCGAGATCAGCCTCCGACTCGCGGTCCAGCCGGTGGTGCAGGGCGATGATGGCGCGGTCGAACTGCGCGCCCATCCGCCGGGGACCGACGACCTTCACGGCCCCGACGGGGCCGGCGTAGTTGACGAGGTCGAACGGCACGGTCGTCGCATCCAGCAGCCGCGCGAACGCCTTGCCCACGCCGCGCGGAAGCCGCCCGAAGGCCCGCACCAGGACCAGCAGCGCCCGGGTGACCAGGTAGCCGAACAGCATGTGCCACAGCAGCTGCCCGTTCGTCCACCGTGTGCCGCGCGTGCGTCGGGCAAGGTCGTCCGCACTGGCCGCCTCCAGCAGCCGGTGAAACTCCGAGCGCGCCCGCTCCAACTCCTCGTGGACCGTCTGCCGCTCCATCGGAACCACGTTGGCCATGGGCGCCGGTCCTCTCGGGTCACTGTCCTGCCAGGGCTCGATGATGCCCGTCCCGGAGGGTTGTCATTCGGCCGCCGCAGGGGTGGTCATCGGGTGGCGATGATGCGGCAGATGTCGCCCTCGGTGCAGGTGGCGGGGTCGGTGGCGCACGCGCTGCGGACCAGGTCCTGGAGCATCGCTCGGGTCGCCGTCAGTTCCGCTGGGCGGCGTTCGACCTCCACGAGGCGTTCCTTGAGCAGGGCCGTGACGTGCTCGCAGGGGGCCTGGCCGCCGTCGCGGACGACGAGGATCCTCACCCGAGCGGACGCCGAGCGCCTCGGCGCGGCCATCTTCGGGCAACTACTGACCACCGGCACCGAACCGCCGGAGTGAGCCCGATGCCCGCGCCGCCCAGGACCCCGCCCCGCGACCCGAGCGGCATACCGGGCCTGCTCGTGGCGGCGGCGTCCGGCGCACTGGCGGCGTGGCTCGCCAGCCCGTGGGCGATCGCCGGTGCCGCGCTGACCGCCGTCGGCGCCGTGTCGTGGTGGCAACGACGGCACCGCCGAAGGGTGTGCCGCCCGCAGGACCGCAGTGCGGCGCGGCACGCTCCTCCCGGCCACTGACAGACCACCGAGGAAGACTGTCACCATGCAGATCCGGATCGAGGCCTTCGACCTTCCCGGCCGCACCTGCGCGGGCGGCCCCGACTTCCCCGGCTACACGAACATCCACGTTGCGGTGCAGCGCCGCGATCGCCGCGAGGAACTGTTCGACCCGCAGCCCGGCGACGCCACCTCGGCAATCTGGACGCTCGACTGCACCGCCCGCGCCACCGCATCCGGCATCGACCTCAACGGCCCCTACATTCAGGGCCGCCCCGGCCAGCGGTTCATCTACCTCTCCTGGGGCACCGTCGACGACAGGGGCGTCTTCATGATGTTCCGCCGCGCCAAGCTCATGCTCGACGCCGTCGACCCGGACGTCCTGACCGCCGCCGCACGATCCGGACGGCTGGCCGCCCGCCTCGGCCTGACCGACGCCAAGGGACATCCGCTGTGCGCGGCTGTCCGTCCGCCCTCCATCGAATGGGCCGCCCGCGCGGGTAGCTGACCCGATCAGGCCCCCGGGCGGTCACGGGAACAGCGGACTGCCGTTCACTGCCAGCGTCTTGAGCTTGGCGAGGGACTGGGCCTGCAGGCTCGGGCCGAGGGGCGCGTAGTGGAGGTCGGGAGCGCGGTCCTGGCCGGCGGTCAACACCCAGCTGAGGTAGTTGACGAGCGCGGCCGCCTTGGCCGGGTCCTTCTGGTCCTTGCGGACGAGGGCGTAGGTGGTGCCGGTGATCGGGTAGGCGTCGGTGTCCGGCCCGTCGGTGAACGAGGTCCGCAGGTCCGCGGGCAGCGGCTGGAGAGAGGCGCCGAGGGTGATGGTGGCGGGGCAGGGCTGGATGGAGCGGCCGTGGCTGTTGCGGACGGCGATCAGCGCCGGGTCGTTCCAGCGGGCGATCCGGCCGGTGAAGATCCCGCTGAGCACGGGCCCGTCGAACGTCAGCCCGGCCTCAATCCCGTTCACGTGGTCGGGGGGGACGACCGCGCCGAGGGTGGCGACGCCGGGCAGCGGGGCGGGGGCGTTGCGGTAGCCCGGGTGGTCCGTGAAGGCCGGTCGCAGATCTGCTGCCCGAAGCCGACTCTTGACGTCGTCTCGGTTCTTCCCGGCTCGGGGGGTAAGCCGGGCCGGTGCAGGAGGCCGCGGTGAGGGCGGTGCGGGCGGTGCGTGGTGCGGGCCATGGGGCGACTCCTCCGCAGGGGTACGGTGCCGATTTGCACCGCTTTATGCCAGGGAGGCTAGGAACGGCCGGTGTACTCGCCACTCGCCAGGGGTGTGCATTGAACGAGCAGTGAACGCCACCGCCCGGTTCATGGATGTCTGTCTAATCAGCTGTCGCGAGAGCGGCAGCGATCTCGGCGATGGCGGTGCGTGCGGTGCGGCCGACGCCGACCAGGGTCGCGGAGGCGGGGCCGGTCCAGTCGCCGTAGCCGAGCAGGTGCACCCGGCGGTCGGCGCTCGCGCGGGTGCCGTCGGTGGGGATCCGGCCGTCCGGCCGCGCAGGCCGAGGCCCGCGAGCGGCGCGAGGGCGGGCCGGAAGCCGGTGCACCAGATCACCGCGTCCGCCGGCCAGACGGTGCCGTCGGCCCAGACCGGGCCTGCGGCGGTGAGGTGGTCGAACATCGGGTGTGCGGCAAGCATCCCGGCGTCGCGGGCCACGCGCACGGGTGCGGTGGCGACGATGTCGCCGAGGTCCGAGATCCGCGGACCGTCGTCCTGGAAGCGGTGGGTGGCGATCTCGAACAGCACGCGGCCGTCGATCTCGTCGGGCAGGAAGCGGGCCGGCCGGCGCGTTGTCCAGCGAACGGTGGCGGCGTGGCGGGTGAGGTCGGCGGCGATCTGCGCGCCGGAGTTGCCTCCGCCCACGACCACCACGCGCCGTCCGGCGAAGGCGTCCCGGCCGGGCACGGCGGGGATGAACGGGCGTGACCAGGTGCCGGTCGCCATGATCAGCGCGCGGGTGTGCCAGGTGCCGTCGTCGGTGCCGACCAGTAGCCCGCCGCCGTCGGTGTTCTCCACGGCCTGGACCTGGACGGGACGGTGGATGGGCAGGTCGTAGCGTTTCTCGTACTCCGCCAGGTACCGGGCGACGTGCTCGGCGTCCGGATAGTCCTCCCCCGCCTGGGCCGGCATCGGGCGGCCGGGCAGGGAGGAGTAGGCCGCCGGGGAGAACAGGTGGAGGCTGTCCCAGTAGTGCTGCCAGGCGCCACCTGGGGCCGGGGAGGCGTCGAGGATCGCGAAGTCGAGTCCGGCGCGCCGCAGGTAGTAGCCGGCAGCGAGGCCGGCCTGGCCCGCGCCGACGACCAGGACCTGGACGCGCCGGACCGCAGTCACTTCGACCCGGCCGGGCGGCGGTGGGTGAAGATCAGCGCGACCAGGGCCAGGCCCACGACGCCGCCGATCAGCTGCATGCCGATGAATCCCGGAACCGAGGACGGGGCGATTCCGGCGAAGGTGTCGGTGAACGCGCGGCCGATCGTCACCGCCGGGTTGGCGAACGAGGTGGAGGAGGTGAACCAGTACGCGGCACCGATGTAGGAGGCGACCGCGACCGGCGCGAACCTGATCAGGTCGCTCTTGGCGAGGTCGAAGATCAGCAGCACCAGGCCGACGGTGGCGACGACCTCGCCGAGCAGCAGGTGCCCGGCGGAGCGGTCGTGGGTGGACCAGGCCACGAAATCCTTGCCGAACATGACGTCCGCGAGGATCGCGCCCGCGATGGCGCCGGCGATCTGCGCGGGGATGTACGCGGCGACCTCGCGCGGGCCGAGGCCCCCCGGGTCCTTGCGGCCGGTCCACCACTCGGCGAGGGTGACGACGGGGTTGAAGTGCGCGCCGGAGACCGGGCCGAGGAGCAGGATCAGCACGCCGAGGCCGAAGACGGTGGCCAGGGAGTTGGCGAGCAGCTGCAGGCCGACGTCCCGCGTCAGTTCGGTGGCCTGGATGCCGGAGCCGACCACCACCGCGACCAGCGCGGCGGTGCCGACCAGTTCGGCCGCGAGCCGGTTCAGCAGGGGGACCGCCGGCGGGTCGGCGGCCAGCGGCTCGGCCTCGACGGCGTCGGCTCTCGCCTCGTCTATGGCGCTCACGGGTTCTCCTCGTGCGGGGCGGGACAGGCCGCCGGGTGGGGGCTTCGGTGACGGTCAGCAGGACCGCTTGCGGCCCGCGACTTCGCGGGCCGCGGCGGCCAGGGCCGCGAGGTCTCCGGCCAGGGCGTCCAGAGCCTCCGGCTTGAGCGAGTAGTAGGTGAAGCGCCCGCACGGCTCGGTGTCCACGAGCCCCGCGTCCTTCAGGACCTTGAGGTGGTTCGACAGGTTGGTCTGTCTCGCACCGGTCTCCGCCACCAGATGGGTCGTGCACAGCGCCTCGCGGGCGAGGAGCCGCACGATCTGCATCCGCAGCGGGTCGGCCAAGGCCTTGAACACATCACTATCGACTGACGTCACCATGGGCTGATACGTTACCGGTGTCGGGCCCGCTTGGCGAGCCCCGTAATCCCGCCTGCCACCGGGCCGCACCTGCGCGTCTTCGCAGAGCCGCACCGCCCCGCCATCGAAGGACACCCGCATGACCGCGCCGCTCGCCTCCGTCCTGTTCGTCTGCGTCCACAACGCCGGCCGCTCCCAGATGGCCGCGGGCTTCCTCAGCCACCTCGCGGGCGACCGCGTCGAGGTCCGCTCCGCCGGCTCCGCCCCCGGCCACGAGGTCAACCCCGCCGCCGTCGCCGCCATGGCCGAGGCCGGCATCGACATCTCCGACCAGAAGCCGAAGATCCTCACCGCCGACGCCGTCCAGTCCTCCGACTACGTCATCACCATGGGCTGCGGCGACGCCTGCCCCTACTTCCCCGGCAAGACCTACCTCGACTGGACCCTCGAGGACCCGGCCGGCCAGGGCGTCGAAGCTGTCCGCCCGATCCGCGACGAGATCAAGGCCCGCATCGAGGGCCTCATCGCCGAGATCGACGCCAAGGCCGCCGCCGGTCAGGATTCCTAATGCCGTTGTCAACTAGCTGCTGGGACGGGCGCACTGCGCTCGTAGGGTCGCCCGTCCCGCAGCAAGGCCCAAAGGACGTTGACCC
>NZ_JBSFXE010000065.1:0-28591 GCF_053595195.1 Kitasatospora sp. NPDC002522 | reverse complement strand
CGCGCGCCTTGGGGGCGGGGCGGTGGCGCGTTGCGCGACCGGGACCCGCTGCGCGTGTCCTGCGTCCGGGCTTCGCCCGGTCGCGGCCGGCGCTTCGCGCTCGGCCTGGCCGCTCTCCGCTTCGCTCCGGCGGCCCGAGGTGCCTGAGGCGGGATCACATGTTCAGCTGGTGTTGTGGCTGAGGCTGGTCCGGCCTGGCGGCCGGAGCTGACTGGGGACGGGGGTGGCCGCCCTGGTGAGGTGACGGGCCGTCGGATAGTGACGGTGGGTCACTATCCGACGGGGATCGGGGTGGGCCTGTCTCCGGTGGTCATGGAGTGTGCGGCCCGCCCCGATGTCTGCGTGTCTCACTTATTTTGTCACGCGATCCCGTCTGGTTCGAGGTCCTCGTCTGGGTGTGGTGGTAGCCGGGTCGGGATCTGCTGCATGCTCTACGGAATTCCGGTCCGGTTAGGTTCAGAATTCACTGCTGCTGAATCCCGCGAGGCATGGGTTCCGTCTTTCTGGGGGCGGTCTGGGATTTTCTGGTGCGGAGTTTCGACGGGACGGTCTCATCGCGGAGCGGATGGTCCCCGGCGAATAGCTCACCGCGGTGGTCGTGCGGCGCTACGCTGCGTTCGCAGGGGCGGGGACGGGGTCCTCGGCGGTGTGCTTGGGGGTGCGAGTGAGTACCGGGAGTTCGGCGGCACAGCACGGCGACGGCGAGCAGGAACCCGGACAGGACGGGGCAGCCGCACCCGGTTCCGGGGCCGCCCCGCACGCCAGCAGGGACCTCTCGGTTTCTGCGGACCACGGTTCGGCCGCTGTGGGGGGCGATGTCCACGGGAACGTGACGGTCAACAACTACGCCGCTCCGGCCGCCCTCCCGATGCCGATCCGGCCCGTCCGGGTCGGTGCCCTGCCACCACTCGCCACCGCGTTCCAGCCCCGCGCCGAGCTACGGGAGAAGATCGACCGAGCCCGAGAGCGGCACGGCACCGTGGTCCTCACCCAGGTCCTCGCCGGCGGTGGAGGCGTCGGCAAATCCCAGCTCGCCGCCTCCTACGCCCACCGGGCGCACGGTGAGGGTGTGGGCGTGCTGGTGTGGGTCGATGCCGCCGACGCCTCACGCATCATCACCGCCTACGCCCAGGCCGCCGAGAAGGTCGGGGCCACCGGTGTGAGCGGCGAGGACGCCGAGGCCGACGCCCACGCGTTCCTCGACTGGCTGGCCGTCACCGACCGGACCTGGCTGGTCGTCCTAGACGACCTCACCGACATCGAGAACACCGGCCCGTGGTGGCCCCGCACTCCCGCAGCCGGCGGGACCGGCCGGGTGCTGGCAACCACCCGCCGCCGCGGCGCCTACCTGTCCGGCGCCGGCCGCGCCCTCATCGAGATCGGCCTCTACACGGACGACGAAGCACTTGACTACCTCCGGGAGCGGCTCGCCGAGGCCGGGGCGGAACACCTCCTCGACAACCGCGCGGGTGCCTTGGTGGACGCGCTCGGGCGGCTGCCGCTCGCGTTGGCCCGCGCCGCCGCCTACATGATCAACGAAGACGTTACGAGCGGCGAGTAATCTCCGCCGGTTCACCGACCGCGATCAGGTCCGCCGGCTGGACACCCTCATGCCAACGGTCGCGGACGCCGACGGCTACGGCCGCCAGGTCACCGCCTCCCTGCTACTGGCTCTCGACGCCGCCCAACTGCACGAACCCGTCGGCCTTGCCACACCGGCGATCCGGCTCGCCGCCCTCCTCGACCCCGCCGGCTACCCCCACCAGCTCTGGACCACCGACGCCGTCACCGACTACCTCACCAACCACCGCACCCCGCCCTCCCCCGGAACCCCCGAACCGGCCCCGGTCACGCCCGACCAGACCCTCGCTGCCCTCCGCCTCCTCCACCAGTACGGCCTCCTCACCAGCAACACCCACCACGGCCACCGAGCCGTACGCATTCACGCCCTCACCGCCCGCGCAACCCGCGAAACCACCCCCGAGGACGAGCACCCCACCATCGTCCGCACTGCCGCAGACGCCCTGTTGGACGCCTGGCCCGAACACACCCACGAAGCCCCCGACCTCACCGCCGTCCTACGCACCAACACCGACACCCTCCACGCCCACGCCGGCGACCTCCTCTGGCAACCCGACGGCCACCCCGTCCTCTACACCGCCGGGAGCAGCCTGAACGACGCCGGCCTCTACACCACCGCCATCGCCCACTGGCACCACATGGTCACCCACGCCGAACGCCTCCTCGGCGACCATCACCCCGACACCCTCACCGCCCGCAACAACCTCGCCACCTCCTACTGGCAGGCCGGGCGTACTGAGGAGGCCATCGCCATCGAGGAGCAGGTGGTCGCCGACCGCGAACACATCCTCGGCGACCAACACCCCCACACCCTCAACGCCCGCAACAACCTCACCAGCTTCTACCGGCAGGCCGGGCACACTGCCGACGCTATCGACCTGCTAGAGCGGGTGGTCGCCCACAGCGAACGCCTCCTCGGCGACCAACACCCCGGCACCCTCACCGCCCGCGTGGGCCTCGCCTACTCCTACTGGCAGGCGGGCCGAACCGAAGAGGCCATCGCCATCGAGGAGCAGGTGGTCGCCGACCGCGAACGCATCCTCGGCGACCAACACCCCGACACCCTCGCCGCCCGCAGCAACCTCGCCACCTCCTACTGGCAGGCCGGGCGTACTGAGGAGGCCATCGCCATCGAGGAGCAGGTGGTCGCCGACCGCGAACACATCCTCGGCGACCAACACCCCCACACCCTCAACGCCCGCAACAACCTCACCAGCTTCTACCGGCAGGCGGGACGGGACGGAGGGGCGTGAGCAGGCACTAGGGACACCGGGGATGGTCCCGGCATCGGCGTGGCGCAGGTTGGCTGTGCTGAGTGTGGGGTGTCCTTGGACATGAAAACGTCAGTGGGCTGGACACCGGAACAGCCCGCCCCGGCGCCACCAGGTCACCCCCGGTTCCACACCCCGCTCGAACGCCGGCTCTCCGCCTGACCGCCCCCTTGACCGCACACCCTCACAGCCCCTCTCATGGAAGGACGGCGGGGAGGTGGTCACGGTGGCCGACGGACCGAATGGCGGACGCGACGTATCGGGAACGGTGATGGCCGTGGTGCTGGCGGTGATCGTGCTTGGCCTGATGCTCTTGGGGGGGACCGCGAAGGACCCGCCCGGCCCGTCCGGCTGCATGGCCTCCTGCGACTTGCACTGAGCCTGTGCCTCTCGCCCCTCGGCGATGGCCCTTTTGAGCACCCCCTGGGGGACTGTCCCCGCATAGGCGAGCGCCAGGTAGACCCGAGGAGCGTGTTGCCGCACGGCTGGTCCTCGTGACCGTCACTTCTCGTGCCTCAGATCGCCGATCACTGACATCTCACGTCGCGACCCACTGACGTTCTGACGTCGTCCGACACCTGCTGCTCGGCCGTGCCGCCGGCTTTCACCACCACCGCCGCGGCCGCCGCCAGGCGGTCGCAGGAGAAGAGGCCGAGCGCCGGTGAGCGGCCCGTCCCGGAGACCGACCCGGCCCCACCCACCACCACCCATCCCACCCACAGAGCAGGCCGGGGCCCAGGAGAGGTATGTCGGCCCGGTGAGTTCTCCGGAAACTTGGTCTGAGCTGCGGCGATGCGTGCCTCCGCTGGATCGGTCCGAACGCTAAACGAGCAGCCAAACGAGTGGGTAGACGAGCAGCTAAACGAGCACCCAAGCGAGCAGCTAAACGAGAGTCGCCCGGCTCGCCGTAGGGCCGGTGGCGGGGCCGCGCCCGCGTCACGGCGAGCCGGGCGGCCGGCCGACTCAGGCGTAACGGAGGACCAGGCGGCGCAGGCAGCGGGCCCGTTCGCCGCGGACCTCGCGCAGGCGTGCCGTTCCGGCGCCCGCGACCAGGCGCCCCATGTAACGCTCGGCGTACTCGTCGCGTATGGCGTGTGCGCCGGGGCCGACTCCGTCCACGACACCGATCGGCTGCGGCACGGCGCGATGGGCCGGCTGTTCGGCGGGGTGCGCGCGCTTCCACGCTGGGCACTTTCCTGCGTACGTTCACGCACGGGCACAACCGCCAACTCCACGCGGTGCACCGGGACTTCCTCGCCCGTCTCACGCGAGACAGCCCGCTGCTGCCCGGCTGGGCAGGGTGGCGCTCGTGGACATCGACCCCACCCACCGCTGTGTCTACGGGCGCGCCGAGCAGGGCGCCGAGGTCGGCCGGTTCAAGGGCGTGCGCACGCTGCACCCGATCCTGGCCACCCTCGGCACCCCGCTGGCCCGCCCGGTGATCGCGGCGGTGAGGCTGCGGCGGGGCAAGGCTGCCGATGGTCAGCACGATCGGCGAGGACACCTGGACGCCGATCCGCTACCCCGAGGCGTTCGCGGACCCGGACACCGGCGGGCTGGTCTCCGACACGGAGGTCGCCGAGACCGGCTACACGGCGTTCGGGACGGCGACTGGTAGCGGCATCTCGGTGGCGTAGGTCTGGTTCCTGTAGGTGCGGCGGATCGGGCACCGGCTGCAGTAGGCCGGCGCTACGCTCCATCGACAGGGCGGACGGGTTGGGGTGTCCGCGGCGTGCGGGGGTGGGGACACGGGTGGCTACCGACAGCTCGGCAGGGTGGGGCGGGCAGGACGAGCACAGGCCTGACACCCCGTCAGGAACCGGCCACGGACAGCGCGGTGGCGATCCGGCCGGACCGGTCCCGGGTCCTGTTCCCGGTGTGCGGGTCGTCGGGGACGCCACGATCTCGGCGGACAACGGCTCGGTCGCGACGGGCAACATCCACGGACCGGTGACGATCAACAACAACTACCCGCTGCCGACCGCGGTGCCGGTGCGGCAGCCGGTCCGAGTGGGAGTGGTGCCGCCACTCGCGTCCGCGTTCCAGGTCCGCGAGGAACTGCAGGCGACCATCGACCGGGCCCGGGAGCGGCATGGCACCGTGGTCCTCACCCAGGTGCTGTCCGGCGGCGGAGGCGTCGGCAAGTCCCAGCTCGCCGCCTCCTACGCCCACCGTGCCCACGCGGAGGGCGTGGACGTGCTGGTGTGGGTGGACGCCGCCGAGACCTCCCGGATCACCACCGCCTACGCCCAGGCCGCCCAGAAGGTCGGGGCACCGAACACGGGCGGCGAGGACGCCGAGGCCGACGCGCACGCGTTCCTGGCCTGGCTGTCCGTCACCAACCGGACCTGGCTGGTCGTCCTCGACGACCTCACCGACCTCGAAGGCACCAACCCTTGGTGGCCCCGCCCACCCGCCGACGGCGGAAGCGGCCGGGTCCTGGCCACCACCCGCCGCCGCGGCGCATACCTGTCCGGCGCCGGCCGCGCACTCATCGACATCGGCCTCTACACGGAGGACGAAGCCCTCGACTACCTCCGCGAGCGCCTCGCCGAGGCCGGGACGGACCACCTCCTCGACGACCGCGCCGGCGACCTGGTCGAGGCGCTCGGCCTGCTGCCGCTCGCGTTGGCCCACGCCGCCGCCTACATGATCAACGAAGACATCACGAGCGGCGTGTACCTCCGCCGGTTCACCGACCGCGACGAGGCCCAGCGTCTGGACGCCCTCATGCCCGCGGGCGCGGACGGCGACGGCTACGGCCGACAGGTCACGGCCTCCCTGCTACTCGCCCTCGAAGCCGCCCAACTCCGCGAACCCGTCGGCCTCGCCATTCCCGCGATCCGCCTCGCAGCCCTCCTCGACCCCGCCGGCCACCCCCACCAGCTCTGGACCACCACCGCCGTCGCCGCGCACCTCGCCAACCACCGAACACCACGCGCCGCGGCGGCCCCCGAACCAGCCTCGGTCGCCCCCGGCCAGGCCCTGGCCGTGTTACGCCTGCTCCACCAGTACGGCCTGCTTACCAGCGACACCCGCGACGGCCACCGCCGGGCGCGGGTACACGCCCTCACCGCCCGCGCCGCCCGCGAAACCACCCCCCAGGCCGACCACCCCGCAGCCGTCCGTGCGACCGCTGACGCCCTTGTGGAGATTTGGCCACAGCAGAACCACACCGCATCCGACCTCACTGCGGTCCTGCGCGCAAACACCGACACCCTGGCTGCCCACGCAGGCGACCTCCTCTGGCAGCCCGCCGGCCACCCGGTCCTCTACAAGGCCGGCGCCAGCCTGAACGACGCCGGTCTCTACACCGCTGCCGTCGACCACTGGCACGGCCTCATCGCCGATGCCGAACGCGTCCTCGGCGACAAACACCCCGACACCCTCACTGCCCGCCACAACCTCTCCAGCTCCTACCTTCAGGCGGGCCGACCTGAAGAGGCCATCGCCATCGAGGAGCGGGTGGTCGCCGACCGCGAACGCCTCCTCGGCGACCAGCACCCCGACACCCTCACCGCCCACGCCAACCTCGCTATCTCTTACGCGGATGCGGGCCGTACCGCGGAGGCCATCGCCCTGCTGGAGCGGGTGCTCGCCGACCGCGAACGCGTCCTCGGCGACCAGCACCCCGACACCCTCACCGCCCACGCCAACCTCGCCGCCTCATACCGGCAGGCGGGGCGGGGTGGAGGGGCCTGAGCAGCTACCAGGGCCGGGTGCAGTCCCGGCGCCGGCGCGGCTCCGGTTGGCTGTGCGGTGATCGGGGCGGTAGCGGGCGCGTAGCGTGGCGGGGTGACGATCGCGGTGGTGGGTGAGCTGGTGCGGGGCCGGGAGTTGGGGCCGGTGCGGTTGCGGGCGCATCAGGAGGAGGCGGTCGCGGCGGTCGTGCGAGGGCTGACGCTCCGTCCGGGTCAGGTCACCCCTGGCGGTCTGCGGGTGACGGTGCAGATGGCCACGGGGACCGGGAAGTCGTTCGTGGGGGCGGTGGCCGCGCAGCGGCTGGCGCCGCACGGGGCGGTGTTGGTGGTGGTGCCGACGCTGGATCTGCTGGTGCAGATGGCGGCGTCGTGGCGGGAGGCCGGCCGCAAGGGGGCGGTGGCGGCGGTGTGCTCGCTGGTGGACTCGGAGCTGCCGTCCGGGATGCCGGCGTCCACGCACCCGCTGGTGATCGGCCGGTGGATGGCGGAGCGGCGGGGCCCGTTGACGCTGTTCGCGACGTACGCGTCGGCGGGGGCCGTCGCGGACGCGTATGCGGCGTGGGCGGAGGTGAAGGGCGAGGCGCTGGCGGCGGTGGACCTGATGGTCTGTGACGAGGCGCACCGCTCGTCGGGTTCGGCGGAGAAGCGCTGGACGCTGGTGCACCACCAGAGCGAGATCCCGGCCGCGCGGCGGTTGTACATGACGGCGACGCCGCGGATCTGGATGCCGCCGAAGAGTCGTGTGAGGGGCCGTGAGGGGGCGTATCAGCCGTTGACGGAGGAGTTGGCCGTCTCGATGGACGATCAGCGTCTGTTCGGGCGTCAGGTGTTCACGCTGGGGCTGGCGGAGGCCGTCGACAAGGAGCTGCTGGCGCCGTTCGAGATCGTGGTGCTGGAGCTGCGCGACCCGCTCTCCGACCGCAAAGCCGCGAGGCAGCAGCCGGTGCCGTGGGGGCCGGGTGCCGGTGAGGCGAAGGACGGGTCGCAGGACGCGGTGCCGGTGGAGCGGATCGCCGCGATCCAGGCCGGCCTGTTGAAGACCGCGGCCGAGCTCGGCCTGGAGCGCACCATCACCTTTCACACCCGGACGCTGGAGGCCCAGTACTTCTCCGAGACCTTGAACCAGACCGCCGAGCGCCTCCATCTCGAAAACCCCGGGGCATACCCGGCGGAGGTGTGGTCGCAGTGGCTGTCCGGGGAGCATCCGGTGGACTACCGGAAGGACATCCTGAGCGATTTCGGGAGGACCGCGGCGGACGACGGTCTGACGTATCGGGTGATGGCGAATTGCCGGGTCCTCGGCGAGGGCGTTGATCTGCCGGGATGTGACTCCATTCTTCTCCAGGGCCGGGGAAGCATGGTCGATATCGTCCAGGCCGTCGGCCGAGCGCTGCGCATGAAGCCCGGCGAGGGGAAGTTGGCGCGGATCATCGTGCCGGTCTTCCTGCGCGAGGGCGAGGAACCCGGAGACATTCTGGAGTCGGACAGCTATGGCCCGCTCGTTCGCATCTTGGCGGCGCTGCGCAGTCACGACGCGCGGGTGGTCGAGGCCCTCGCGGTGCCGCAGAACGGCGGTCGCCGGACTCACGGGCGCAGCGCGGAGTGGGCTTCCGCGCCTGGTGAGGGCGCTGAAGGGGGCGCGGGTGGTGGTGTGGCGGGGGCGTTCACCCTGCCGGTGCGGTTCCAGAGCGAGGTGAGTGCGGACGTCCTCGCCCTGTTCGTGGCCACGCGGGTGCTGACGGGTGAGAACGCGTATTGGCGGGAGGCGATCGGGCATTGTCAGAAGTGGTTCGAGGAACACGGATCGCTCGACGTCCCGTATGCGCAGATGGTTGGTGAGCAGGGGAACTATCCGCTGGGCAAGTGGTTGTCGGACAGGCGTTCCGACCGGGCGAACGGCGACCTGCCGGACTACCGGGTGGAGCAGCTCGACGGCATGGGGATGGTGTGGTCGGTGTCCGACGCCCGGTTCGAGGCCGGGTTGTCGTGGGCGCGGGTGTGGGCGGCCGAGCACGGGGGGTCGTTGGCGGCGCCGGCGCGGGCGTCGATCGGCGGCTACCAGCTCGGCACCTGGTTGGTGTCGCTGCGTACCGCGGCGGAGGTGCCGGCGGGCGAGCCGGGGGCCCTCTCACCGGAGCGGCGGCGGGCGTTGGAGGAGATCGACCCGTGGTGGTGCCCGGCCTGGCCGATCACCTGGCAGCGCGCCTACGCCGCGGCCCGGGCCTGGTGGCTGGAGTGGGACGGCGAGGTGGACTGGGCACACCTGCCCGAGTCCACGGTGTTCGAGGGGGAGCAGCTCGGGCGGTGGGTGCTGGCGCAACGGGCCGGCCACCCGGGGCTGGTGGAGGAGCAGCAGGAGCTGCTCGCGGCGATCGGGATCGAGGCGGAGCCCGAGCTGGTGGCTGCTGCGGCGGTGAAGGCGGAGCGGGCGGCGGCGCGGCCCCGGATCTCGCAGGCCGACCGGTTCGCCCACGGGGTCGCGGCGCTCGCCCAGTTCGTGCAGCGGGAGGGCCATGCGCGGCCGAGGCGCACCCACCGCGAGCGGCTGGAACTGGTGTCGACCGGGCCGGGTGGAGAGGACCAGGTGCAGATGGTCGACGTGGGCCTGGGGGCGTGGCTGACGAACACCAAGAGCCGGCGAGAGAAGCTGACCGCGGGTCAGCTCGCGCAGCTTGCCGAGCACGGCGTGGAGTGGGCGTGAAACGGGATGGAGGACGTAGTGGGCGAGGGTGAGCTGTGGGGGCATCGACTGCCACAGCGATCACCTCCTCCCGGAGCTATGGGAGGCCACCCTCGATTGGCGGATCAGCCACGACTGGTGCATCAAGACTGCCCCGGCGGCGGCCGAACAGCAGCAGCTGTTCGGCCTGCCAGATCTCGACCGACGGGCTGCAGGCGTCGCGCAGCAGCTCGACCTTCACCACCGGCTCGGCGTCGCGCAGCAGCTCGACCTTCACCACCGGCTCGGCGTCGCGCAGCAGCTCGACAGAGCCGGTCTGCGCTGGTCAGAGACCCCTCTTGGGGTGAACCGAACGGCCTGATCGAACACGCCGTCAGCTGGTGCCGTTTCAGTTTTGGCTGGTCAGAGGCTCGTTAGGCTGAACAGGGGGCGCGCTACTACATCTGGTGCTTCCAGCTCGGGCCGTCACTACATGTATGCTCGACTCGCTGTCGACGCAGGGGAATCCGGTTCGAGTCCGGAACTGCCCCGCAACGGTGATCGGGCGAGTTGCCCGAGGAGTCCGAGGACCTGCCGACGGTGTGCCACCCGGAATCTCCGGTGTGGCAGTGCAACAGCCTGTGCGGCCTTCAGACGTGCCCGTTTCTGCGGGCCCGCTTCCTCCTGACCGCGGGTGCCGGTCCGCCGGTGCCAGGCCGAGTGCTGCCCTCGCCGGCGGCTCCTCCCGGTTCGCCGGGTGCCGTGGTACCGCTCCAAGCGGCGGTGCGGCAGCGCGCACCACCGTGCCGTCGCCCAACCTGGAGTGCGCAAAAACAATTGAATGGAGCAGTCCTGTATGGGCGCTAAGACGAACCCGGACTCCGGGCCGACTCCGATGACGCGTCAGCAGGGTTCTCCCGACGACAAGTTGATCCGCAGCACCAACCTGCTCACCTCCACCACCTTCGTCAACGCGGTCACCACCGTGGCGTTGGTGTGGGCGACGATCGTGTTGGTGCAGGCGACCAACGAGTTGCAGGCCACGACGGCCGACCTGGTGACGATCACCCGGTGCGAGTCGTACCAGGCGCAGCATCGCGTTGAAGCCTCCTCGGAGGCGGCGGTCGGGTCGGCCACGGGCAGCAACCCGTGCACCGACCCGACTCGGATCAAGCAGTAGCCCAAGGAAGTTGCAGCTTCCGGCGGCTACGTGACGGAGAACCACCGAAGGTAGGTGATGCCCACTTGGCGAGCGTCGTAGGGCCGTACTCATGGAGATGGGGGCGGCCCTGCGGCGTTTCTGCGCGCCGTGTTCCTGTTCCTGATTCCTCAACTCCGCGCGCCGTACACAACCCGCGCATGCGCTGGCCAACCGTGTCATCGGCATCACGGTATTTGGAGTCTAACAGCGGCGGACAGTGAAGCTGTCGTCGGCCTGTGGTGTCAAGCTCTTCGAACTGCGTTGCCAGTGACGGCAGCCACGGATCACCTGTTGTTGGTTCGGGCGCGTTGGCCTGGTCGGCAGGGTCGGCTTCCGCGGCTTGTGGGCCAGGAGTGGACGGCGTACAACGCGCCGCCGGTCAGCGCCCTCCAGCGGCGAACACCGCCAACGCGGAGTCGTGTGGGTCCTCAGTAGAGGCGCGGACCGCCGCGAGGACCAGGCGCAGCAGGGCGCCTTCCTCGTGCTGGTCGAGGTCGATGCGGGCCTGGCCGTGGGCGCGGCGGACGAGGGCGGTCAGCGTCTCACGGTCGGCTGCCGCTCGGGTCGTTCAGGGGCTGCTGGAGGACCGGGGAGAGTGCCTGTCGGGCCCAGGCCGCGACGGCGGTTTCGTCCGCACCGGGGATCCACCACTGACCGTCCCTGTCATCGGCCAGGTCGGCGAGGACGGACTCCAGGGCCTCGAACTCGCGGCCCGGCCGGGGCCCGCCGGCGCGCTGCAGGGCGTCGGCGAACGCGCCGAGCAGTGCAAGGTCGGCGGTGGCGACCTCGACCTCGACCAGGTGCACGAGCTCGCGGCCGTCGGCGCCGGCCAGCACCGGTACCCCGGGCAGGTAGTCCTCCCTCTCGTCCACCAGCTCCGGCGTGCCCTCCGGCAGCGCGTCCAGCACCCGGTAGTACGCGGCGGCGACGTCCTCGATCGGCGCGCCCGGGATGGGCACGCCCTCGTCGCCGGAGACGAACGGGTTCGGGCGCAGCGTCAGCAGCAGCGGTTCCTCCAGCCGGTAGAGGGCGTCCAGGACGTCCGGCACGACGGGCAGCAACAGGCGGGTGGCGGCGGCGTGCCGGGCGGTGGGGTGCGGGAGGGGTTGGCCCTGGTCGTCGACGACGTGGCGGGTGGCCCCGACCACGGCGAGCCAGCCTTCGGTGCCGGGGATGCCGTACTCGGTCCAGCCGACCGTCCAGCCGTCGCGGACGACGATCGCCAGGTGCTCCTGGTCGTCCCGGCCGCGCATCTCCCAGCCGTCGCCGAGCTCGGTCGGCTCGGTGGCGTAGGTGTGCGGGCCCAGTCCTCGCCGGGCCGGCGGGACGAGGGTGCTGATCGGCTGCCGGGCGGTCGGGGAGACGGCCGCCGCGGGCCTTGTTTCTCCGCGCGGAGGTATCGGGGTCGCGCTGCCGCCGGCCTGATTACCTCCGCGCGGAGGAGTGAGGCCGGCTCCGGCGGGCAGGCCGCCGACCGGTTCGGCGGGCCGATGCGGCCGCTCGGCGGGCGAGCGCGGGACGGCGGGCCCGTCACCTCCTCGCGGAGCTATTCGGCCGTCGGCGGCGTCGGTGCCGCCGTCGCCATTACCTCCGCGCGGAGGAGCAAGGGCGGGTGCGGCCGGGGTGGCGGGCGCCTGCTCCCGGCCGGGCACCTGGGCGGCCGGAGTCCGGTCGCGGCGCTCGTAGACCATCTCCCAGCGCACGACGTGACCGGTGCGGACCATGCGGCCGGTGACGGCGGCGAGGCTGTCCTCCAGGCGGCGCAGCGCGGTGTTGCCGCGCTCGTCGTCGCTGGTCCCGGCGGCGGTGGCGTCGATCTGCTCCAGGAACCGGGCGGCGATCCGGTGCACGGAGTCGGCGAGGTCGAGCAGCTCCTGGCGGCGCCCGGGGCCGGCTCCGTCTCCGGCGCCCCGTCATTACCTCCGCGAGGAGGAACAAGGGCGGCGGCGAGGACGTCCTGCTGTTTCTCGGCGACGGACCGGCGGTACGCCTTGGACTCGCACGCCCGGTTGCAGCTCCGCTTCGGCCGGCCCCGTCCGGTGTGCGGCGGCAGCTCCTTGCCGCACCCCCGGCACGTACGGCCCGAGCCGTCCTCACTCCTCCGCACGGAGGTATCCGTGTCCATGATCGCCATGGTAGGGCCGGGCACGGACGCCCCCGTCCCGCACGCCTCGCAACACCGCCCCGCAAGCACCGCGCAGCCGCCACGCAACCGTCCGCACTCCCGCACAACGGCTACGCAAGGCGATGCGGGAGGGGTACGAGAAGTGCGGGAAGTGCGCCAGCTGCGAGGAGTGCGATGGCCGGATACGGGCGCGACCGGCCGGTCCGGGCCGACGTTGAACCCGGCGTGAACGACTTCGACACCGCGGTGCTCACCGGCCCGTTCCAGCAGACCGCTCCGTACGAGCTCGACGACCTCGAGGAGGCGGCGTTGAGGCGGGCCCGCAAGGCCGGCACCGCCGCAGCCGGCTGGGTGCACGCCCTGGCCGACCGGCAGACCGACGCCTCGCACGCTGGCGCGCTGCGCCGGGCTGCCGAAGCGATCGAGGAGGCCAGCAGCACTGCGATCGTGCCGGGCGGCGACGGCGATGCGCAGGGCCAGGTGCGCTACCGCCTGGCACCGAGCGCGCTGGTCAGCCCGCACCCCCACGAGACCCGGGACGAGGAGACCCTGCCCGACCTGACCGCCGCCGAACGCCTCGCACTGATCGCGGTGTGCGCACTCTCCGCCGACATGCCCACCACGGTCATCGGGTACTTCCCGTCCGAGCTGACCGCGCTCACCGTCGCGCTGGAGGCCGCGGTCGCCGCCACGACAGAGGGCGGAACGGGCCGACACAGGTGAGCAGGGGTGGTCATGGGCGGCAGCATCGCCGTCGTGACAGGGCCGATCAGATGCTCGGAGAGACATATCCGACTGCTTCAATGGCATCGAGCGTCGTGGACAGGTCACAGCCTGGGTCCGTGCTGCTGGCGTCTGTCGCATACAGCACGCTCAGTCCGGCGCATCCGCGCGAGCGGTCATACCGCTCGCGTATCGCACCTGACATCTCGGGGTTGAGTGAATGCCGCGATTGCAGCAGGAGGACCATGGCGTTGATTTCGCGGAGGCCCCACGAATCGCCGTGGGCGCGCCACGCGGCGGTGATCTCGGCGGTGCTCAATTGCTTGTCGGCAGCGTCCGATCCGGCCCGGGCGAGCAGTAGCAGGCCGAAGAAGCCCATGTCTGTGCTCTTGTCGAAATCGTCGATGGTGACCGCGGGGTATTTCATCCGCAGGGTGCCCAGAATCTCAGCAGCGTCGACGTAGGTTTCGACGTCGTCCTGGCCGATGTGCCTTGGCAGTGCGGAGACGGCCTTGCTGACAGCCGACTGGTCCACATGGCACGCGCGAATTTCGCAGAGCGTCGCGGTTGCGGCGAGGTAGTCGATGGGGTCCGTGCCCGGGTTGACTGATGCCAGCGCTTTGGACACTGCGGTCTCGTTCGCTGGGTTGGTGCCGTGGCCGAGCCGCTGCTCGATCGTCGTCGCGAAGTAGGTGGGGAGCAGTCCACCCGACAGGGTGGACTTGCCGCGGGCGAGGCCGCGGCTGTCCAGGTCGGACTGTGCGACGGCCGACAAGGCTGTCAGGCGGCTTGCGTCATTGCCTAGGGCCAACCATGTCTGTGTCAGCTGGTAGCGCTGGAGTGACGTGCTCTGGCCTGGTCGGTCGATGTAGGGCGCCAGTGCGGTGGTCAGCTGCCTTCTGGTCTCGTCCGACGGTTTGCCGGCGCAGGTGGCGCCGTAGGTGTCGGCGAGTGCCGTGATGTCCTTCAGCCCGGTTGTCGGGTGCGAGGCCATCCAGTTGTCTGCGTACGCGGCGACGCTGGGCGGGGTGGGTGCCGGGAGGGAGCTGAACGTCTTGGCCAGGTTGCATGCCTGGACCGGGTACTGGATCTGGGTTGCCTGCGTCAGCAGCCAGTGGTCGGCGAGCTCTGCGTCGTGAGCGGGAAGGTGCAGCCCTGATCCGGCGAGTACCTGCAGGGCAGCCTGTGTCTCGGCGGTCTCTCCCGCCGTGTCGGCGGGCTTGTCGCCCGGCTCGGAGAAGTATCCCGCTTCGGTGAACATCGGCAGCACGGACTGTGCGTTGAGCAGGCCGGACGTCTTGCCGGTCGCCTGCTCGGCCATGGAGATGAACCATGGCCCCCAGACCGGATGTTGACGAGCGAAGTCACTGAAGGCGGTGGCCCCGGCCGGGGTTTTCCACGGGTCGGGCACAGGCTTGCCGGCCATTTTGAGCGTCAGCTCGTCGTATACCGTGTCGGTGACGCTCGCGGAGGAGTGTACGGTCGCGAATGTCTGCGCGGAGACGTAGAGCCCGTTGCCGCCCACCAGATCCGAGAGCGGCGAAGCTTCCGGGGGCGGCGGAGCCTTGGCCGCGCCACAACCGGCCAAGAGAAGGGCTCCAACGAGGGCCGCGAACGGTTTCCGCATTCTTGATGGCATGGTTGAGATCCCTCCCTGTCGTTCAGACGAGGGGGTGCCGCCGGTTCCGGCGGCACCCCCTCATAGCGGGTTAGAAGCTGGCGTTGGCGTAGTACCAGCCGCCCTGCGACGGGACGTACGCCTCGCCCCGCGCCACGCCGGTGAGGGACCCGGCAGTCGTGTTGATGCACGCGGCGCCGCCCATGTCGGAGCGCCAGTCGTAGCTGTTGTGGTAGGAGTCCGTCACGCTGGTGTCGACAGTGCCGCCACTGCGGGTCATGCCGCGCCAGGAGATGACGGGGTGGTAGCCATACGCGTCGAGCGTCGTGGTGTTGTTGATGTTCTGGGCGTAGAAGGGGTTGTTCCCGTACAGGTGCACGTTCGACTGCACGGTCGCGCACGACGTGCCGCCCTGGCCGGACCAGCCACCCGCACTGATCGAGGTCTCGAGGTAGTCCCCTCCCGGAAGGTACGTGTCGCTGGTCGACGCGCTGGCGGAGCCGGCGCCCATCAGGGTGCCGGCGGCCAGGGCCAGGCCGGCGATGGTGGCCCCGAAGATCTTGCGCATGACTGTTCTCACTCTCTGTGACTGCGGCATCGGTGTCCGCGTGGGAATGGGGGTGCGAGTCCGGACGATCACACGCAGCCGGGCGCCCGCCCGATCGGCGTGATCAGCGCACTGCTGCGTACGGCCGGGTCAACCGCTCCCACCTGCGACAGCGGGGTCTGTGAGCGGTTCGCTCCGGCCTTGGCCTCCACCAGAATGGGCGAGTCGGCCGACCGCGAGCCACAGTTCGGGACACCCCTGGACAGGCTCGGACACCCGGTGACCGCGGTGACCCGGTCCGCGCACCCGGCGACAGACCTGCCGCGTCGCCCGGCAGCCGAGCCGACCGACGCCCCTACGCCCAGCGTGCTGCCGTGCGCCGGTTCAGCGAACAGTCCCAGGGCCATGCGACGGCGGCGCGATCCTCAACAGGACGTGGCGGGTACCGGCTTCACGGTGCAGCACCGCGAGCGCCCCGTCGGGGAGGAACAGCACCTGCCCGTCGAGCAACCGCAGGACGGGACGCTGCACTCCGTTGGGCCCGCCGGCGACCGTGATCTGAACAGTGCTGCTACCGGCGCCCTGGACGAGAAGGAGATCGCCTTCTTCAGCGGCCAGCGCCACAGGCACGTCGGCTTCGCCTTGCCCGGCGACGGGAAGCTCCGTCACGTCCTGGCCCGCAAGGACCGCCAGTCGCCGCGCCAGGCGCGACCCGAAGTCCTGTCCGGGGCTGGCTGCGCCATCGATCTGCGGGTCGTGTTCCGGCCACAGCACCGCCGGCCCGCCGCCGCTGCGTTCGCGGATGAAGGCCGCCAGTTCCGCCGCGTACCCGCTCGGATGAGCGCCCTGTGGTCCCCAGTCCATGTCGTGCCCTTTCAACCGAAAGTCCGTCAACTGCGGCTTTCATCGTCGGCGGGACCGCACGGGCCGGAACAGTCAGGTCTTTCCGGTCCCTGGCGGGCCACCGCGTGGGCACGGCGCTTTCGCTCGGCAGCGCACGGACTCCACATCTGTGACTGCCTGTCACTGAGCTGCTGTGACGGTCCGTCAGTGAGGAGGAGCGCCCGCTACTCGACGATCAACCCGGCCTTGGCGGCAGCCACACCGGCCTGGAAACGACTCTCCGCGTCGAGCCGCTGCATGATGTCGGCGATGTGTCGGCGGGCCGTGCGCAGCGACATTCCGAGGCGTCGGGCGATGGTCTCGTCCTTGAGCCCCGCGGCGAGCAGTTCGACGATGGTGCTGTCGATCTCCTGGGCCACCTGCTCCAGGCCTTCCGATGCGGCGATCGTGAAAGGGCGGGCGCGGGTCCAGGTCTGCTCGAAGATGTCACAGAGGTAGGCGACGAGCCACTCCTGACGGACCGCCACTGCCCCCCAGGACCCGTCGCTGGCGGGGATGAAGGCCAGGGCGCGGTCGAACACGATGAGGCGCCCGAAGAGCTCATGGCTGGTGCGGTACTGGCCGCCGAGGCGCGACGCCGCTTCGACGTAGGCCTGGCTGGGACCGTTGAACCGGGCCGTGTGGTGGTAGAGCGTGCGCATGGCCACCCCGCGGCGCAGCAGCACCTCGTCGCGGGCCAGCGCCTCCTGCATCGCCTCCGGGACACGGCTCCCGCCGCCGGGCTGGCTGGCCAGGACCTCGGTTCGGCAGGTGTCGGCCGCGTGGTTGAGGGCCGCACGGACCTCGGAGAGAGTGGGGATCACCTCGATCCCGGCGCCGGTCCCCTGCTGGGCGCCGTGGTAGTGCGGCAGGAAGCCGGACAGCAGCGCACGACCCCGGGCTATCCGCTCCTCCTCCTGGCGGATCCGGGCCTGGCCCGGTGCGGCCATCGCCGCCATCGCCGCCTCCGGCGCCACCGCATAGCCTTCGCCCGGCGGGGAGGGAAAGGTGTGCACCAGGCACAGGGCGCGCAGCCGCTCCACCGACTCCCCGACGGCCTGCTCCGTCATGTCCAACGCCGCGGCGATGGACGCGAGGTCGACCCGCCGGTTCGCCAGGACCCATCGGTAGACCTGCGCGTCAGCCGGCTCCGTGAACAGATCTTGCGGGTGATTGTCCATGTTCGTCCCCCGGTCCCTTTGATGCCACGCAACTTGATGACGTGCAGGACTCATAGCCCCGCGCTGGCCGCGTCATCGAGACTTATCGCACAACGACAGCAACTCCCGTTTGTCGACCAGCCCTTGAGTCCCCCGGAGGACCCCGTGAATCACATCCGCCCCACCGCCAAGCTGCTTGTCGCGGGCCTCGCCCCCGCCCTGCTGGCCGCGGCCGCGGTCCTCGGCCTGGGCACCCCGACCACCCCACACGCCCAGGGGCCCGTCGTCGCGCCATTGCAGATCATTGCCCCCCACGACACCTCGTGGGGCGGATGCGGCGCACAGTGCAACCAGCAGCCCTGACCGACCGAGGACGACCAACCCGCCCCTAGGTCCTGACGCGCCGGAAGGAGAGCACCGTGCCCGCGTCAACGCCCCCACCGCCACTGTCCCCCCGTGAGATCGAAGTCCTCGGACACCTTGCCCAGGGCCTCACCTACAGCACCATCGCCCGGCGCCTACAGCTCAGCCCGCACACCGTGGAAACCTACCTTCGCCGCATACGCGCCAAAACCGGTTCCGCCAATCGCGCCCAGCTCGCCCTGCTCACCGTCACCCTCCGCCCCCGGCCGGGCCAGCCGTCCCCGGACGTCCCGGAGCCGACCGCCCAGAACGCACAGCCTCGAAGGGAGGCGCGGGGAGGGGCCGGTTCGCCCACCGGACACCCGGATGCGCCCGGAACGGGTGCGGGCACAGGGCGGCCCTCCACACCCCCGGACCCCTCGGCTGCCACGACACCGGGCGAGTTCGTCCAGCACCTTCGACAGCTCAAAGCGTGGAGCGGAGAGCCCTCCCTACGGCGGCTCGAGAAGACAACGGGCCTGCCGCGCAGCACCCTGGCTCAGGCACTGGACACCCGCCGCGACAGCCTCCCGCCCCTGGAACGCGTCACCGCGATCGTGTCGGCCTGCGGAGTCCCCCAACGAACCGTCGACCTCTGGAAGGACGCCTGGAGAAGGATCCGCATGCAGCACTGCCTGGTGCCCGACCACCTGCCGGCGACAGCTCGCGAGGCCAGGTCCGGCCGTTCCGTTGCGGGCCATCCGTAGCCACGTTGGAGCAGGCCGCGGCGTGGTCGACGATCTCTCGTGCGTGCGGAGCCGTGTCCCTACAAGCCCTAACGGCCCGGAGAAACTCCGCGTCCAGCACCACGCACAGCACCAACAGCGAAGGCCCGGATGGGACATCCGGGCCTCTTCTGCCATCAGCCAACGGCGCGGAGCCGGGATCGGCCGGCCTTCGGAACCGGGCCTCTGATGGTCCCTCCCCCACGTGTCGGCCGCACTGACTGGCCCCATCCGCTGCCGCACCGCCCTCAACCAACTCACGAGTTGTGACGTCAGTTGTTCACGGGTTTGGGAGTCACCCAGAACCACGGATGGGTGATGTTCACGAGTTTCGGCGTCACCGGGGTACTTGCCAGGCCAGCATCGGGAGTGCTCCTGGTGAAAGGCCCTGGTCATGCCGCAGATGTCGAAGGTCGAGCTGTACGCCGCGATCCGGCGTGACCACCGCGGCGGCATGAAGCTGCGGGAGATCGCGCGCAAGTACAACGTGTCGTGGCGGACGATCAGGAAGGCCGTGGACTCGGTCTGGCCGGAGCCACGGAAGAAGCTCCCGCCCCGGGCGACCGCGCTGGACCCGTACAAGGCGGTGGTCGACGGGATTCTGCGGGCCGACCTGGACGCGCCGCGCAAGCAGCGGCACACGGTCACCCGGATCTTCCACCGCCTGCTCGAGGAGCACGGTGCCGAGGTCTCTTACCAGCAGGTCCGTCGCTACGTCGCCGACCGCAAGCCGCAGATCCTGGTGGAGTCGGGCAAGGCCCCGATCGAGGCGTTCGTCCCACAGACGCACCAGCCCGGGATGGAGGCCGAGGTCGACTTCGGCGACGTGACGGTGAAGCTCTCCGGCGAGCTGGTGATTTGCTACCTGTTCTCCTTCCGCCTGTCCTACTCGGGCAAGGCTGTCCACCGGGTCTTCGCGTCCTGCGGGCAGGAGGCGTTCTTCGAGGGTCACGTCCACGCGCTGCGGACACTGGGCGGCGTCCCGCGGAGCAAGGTCCGCTACGACAACCTGAAGGCCGCCGTCGCCCGAGTGCTGGGGCTGAGCCGGGCCCGGATCGAGGCCGATCGGTGGATCGCCTTCAAGTCGCACTTCGGGATCGAGAGCTTCTACTGCCGGCCCGGCATCGAGGGCGCCCACGAGAAAGGCGGCGTCGAAGGGCAGATCGGTTACTTCCGCCGCAACCACTTCGTCCCGGTGCCGGAGGTCGAGTCGCTGGCGGAGCTGAACGAACTGGTCGAGCAGTGGGACCGGCATGACGGGCGGCGGCGGATCGGGGCCAGGGCGAGGACGGTCGACGAGTACTTCGAGGACGAGCGAGCGCGGCTACTGCCACTGCCAGAGGACCCGTTTGAGACTGGGCGGGTGTTCACCCCGCGCGTCGACCGCTACGGGCAGATCGTGGTCCGCACCAACCGCTACTCGGTGCCGGTCCGCCTGATCGGCAAGCGGGTCCGGGTGCTGCTGCACGCCTCCCACTTGGTGGTCTACGACAGGAACATCGAGGTCGCCCGGCACGAGCGGCTGATCGCCAAGGGTGGCTGCCGACTGGAGCTGGACCACTACCTGGAAGCCCTGGTCCGCAAGCCCGGCGCCTTCCCCGGCGCGACCGCGCTCGACCAGGCCCGCTCCGCCGGGAAGTTCACCCCGGTCCACGACGCCTGGTGGGCCGCGGCGGTCAGGGCCCACGGCGACGCCGAGGGCACCCGGGCACTGATCGAGGTGCTGCTGCTGGGCCGCCATCTCGCGCACGAGCACATCGTCGCGGGCCTGGCCACAGCGTTGCGGGCCGGGGCGTTGACCGCGGACGCGGTCGCCCTGGAGGCCCGCAAGGCCGCCCAGACCGAGGACGAACCCGCCGCGGATGTCCCCGCACCGAGGCCGCCGGTTGCCGGGCTGGGAGGGGCGAGTGTGACGTTCCTGCACGAGTGGAAGCTCAACCACCTTCCGCCGGACACCAGGCCGCTTCCCTCGGTGACCCACTACGACCAGTTGCTCCGACACCGCCGCGCCGGCGGCGGTGACCTGCGAGAGGGAGAAGCGCCATGACCGCCATGCTGCCCCGCCAGCGGAACCTGACCGAGCAGGCCGCGACCACGGCCATCGACACCGCCTGCAGGCTGCTGCGGCTGCCGTCGATCCGCAACGAGTTCGCCGATATCGCCGACCGGGCAGCCAAGGACCAGATGACCTACCGCGGCTTCCTCGCCGAGCTGTTGATGGCCGAGTGCGACGACCGGGCCCGGCGCCGCTCGGAGCGGCGGATCAAGGCCGCCGGCTTCCCCCGCGACAAGTCGCTGCGGACCTTCGACTTCGACGCCAACCCCAACATCGACCCCGCCGTGATCAACACCCTCGCCAGCTGCGAGTGGATCAAGAAGAGCCAGCCACTCTGCCTGATCGGTGACTCCGGCACCGGCAAGTCCCACATGCTCATCGCCCTGGGCACCGAGGCCGCCATGCAGGGCTACCGCGTCCGCTACACGCTGGCCACCAAGCTGGTGAACGAGCTGGTGGAGGCCGCCGACGAGAAGCAGCTGAACAAGACGATCGCGCGCTACGGCCGTGTCGACCTGCTCTGCATCGACGAGCTCGGCTACATGGAACTCGACCGCCACGGCGCCGAACTGCTCTTCCAGGTCCTCACCGAGCGCGAGGAGAAGAACAGCGTCGCCATCGCCTCCAACGAGTCCTTCGGCGGTTGGACGAAGACCTTCACCGACCCCCGGCTCTGCGCGGCCATCGTTGACCGCCTGACCTTCAACGGCACCATCATCGAGACCGGCACCGACTCCTACCGACTCGCCTCAACCCGGGCGCGGACCGAAGCACCCGCCAAGACCGGCTGACCGCGGGGGCACCAACCCGAGGCCCTCCGCCCTTCGGGCGGAGGGCCGTCCCCGTTGATGACGATCCGCAAAATGGCTCTGCTTGGATCCACGTGAGTGATCATGGTGGCGGCTGGCGGCAGGTTATGCCGCCGGGAATGATGAGCCTGGGGGACCGGTCAGTCGGAAGCTTCCAGGCATACGCGAGGGCGAGTGCGACGCACCTGGCGTCCTGGTGGTCATAGCCGGTCGCTGCACGGACTTCGTCGATCGCCGCCTCCCAGCTCCTCTGCCGGATGAGTTCGCGGGCGCGTTCCTGCGTCGGGCGCGGCACTGGCAGCCGAAGAGCCCGCACGACGTCGAGGTCCCAGCCTTGCCGTCTTGCGCGCCACGATCGCAGCCGTGCTCCCATCAACCAGTTCACACATGCCCCCGGTGCTCCAAAGCGGGCGGCCCGCTTCAGTTGTGCCCGATGAGGATACGGATTCAGGGGAGGCTGACGAAAGCCTGGCGAGGCCGGGGGCACCAGGTTGAGGTCCTGGCGAAGGAATCCGGCGAGCCGCGGATCGTCGGGTGACGTCATTTCTGGTGAACACCCACAGCACCCAAGATCACTAACTGCTGCCCAAACCGCTGATCAATCGCTGCTACTTCTCGTGAACGAAGCCAGGGTGCTCAGGCTGGCCAGACCGGAAACGTCTCCGCGTTGGCGCAGCAGGCTGCGTCTTCGCTTTCGACGATCCGCAGGCAGCCCAGGCACATCCAGCTGGGGTCCCCTCGTTCGGGTCCCACTGTGGTCACGGTGTTGTCCTGGACGATCAGCTGCCACTCGTCGCCTTCTTCTTCGCCTACGGCGTCGACCGAGCCATTGAGGACGTGGTCGAAGGTGAAGTGCTCGAACCCGGGATGGCCCTGCGCGGTGGCGTCTGCCTTGAGGAAGTGGTCGATGAGGTAGCGCATCCACTGGGTGGCGTCGTAGAACTTCTCCGTCTGGTTCCACTCGATTGCGCTGCCGTCGTCGGTGGGTTCCCAGTCGCAGAACAGTCCGGGTTGGCCTGCCGGTGGGCGGGAGGGATCGCGGACGTCGCTGTCCTCCTGCCACGTGGGGTCGAGAGAGTCGAAGCAGCGTCCGTCAACGTAGTAGGGGCCCTGGTCCCGGTCCATCCGGCGGCTTCGGGCGAACTTGCGCAGGTACGTCCGCTCGGGCTCGTTCAGTGGCGGGACGACGGTGATCCGGCCGGTGAACTCGGTGTGGTAACCCATGTCTGTAGCTCCTCGACGACGATGCGGACACGGCCTTGGACCGCCGGTGGCGGTCCAGCTCCCGGGAGGAAGCGGCCGAGTTTCCTGGCGCAGGCGACGGATCAGGCTCACACGGTTGTCGGGGCCGACGAGCATCGCATCCTGCTCACGCCCCCCGGCCCGTCAGCCCGGCCGGGACTTTGGTGGTGGAGGTTCAAAAGGATCGCCGCGTCCCACCGGTCGGCTGGCGGCATCCGGAATTCGGATGCGCCGGCAGTCGGGGGCAAGGCTGGTGGCCAGCGAGTCGTCAGTCGAGCCACTCCGGGGGAATGAGGGCGTTTCGGCTTCCGGCGCCGTTGGGGCGCCAGTTGGCGATGACTGCGTCCTGGAACCAGGTGTCGGGCAGGTTGGCGTGGTCGCTGACAATGATCTGGAGGTTGCCCTCGTTGAGTCGCGCCACCTCGTCGAGGAGGGTGAAGTAGGCGGTGACGGTGGCCCAGTCTGCGTCCTGGATCTTCGAGGCGTCGCGTGGCCTCTCGGGGAAGAATGCCTGGGTGGGCTGGTCGAGCATGAGGAAGCCGGGGACGGGACGGGCGTTGCGCCGCAGATAGGTGTGCAGGGCGAGGTGGGCCACGAGGTGGTAGCCGATCCAGTTCTTGGCGCTGCCGATGCGGGTGAGGGGCAGTCGGCCGGCTGGGCGCCTGACGACGACGTTGAGCAGGCTGAGACTGATGCCGACCTCTGTCGCTTCTGCGGCCTGTCCGAGGTCGAGGCGCTTCGCCCAGGCAGTCATGTCGGTGGCGATGTCGGCCAGGCACCGTTCGGTCTCGGCGGCCACGTCGTCTTCGTCCACGAGGTCTTGGAGTGCTGCGGTCCGTTCCTCGGCCAGGGCCAGTTCGTGGCGCAGCCTGCCGAGGTCGCTGTCCGTACCGGTACGGGCGAGGGCTTCGGCGATCCGCCCCTGGATGTGCGCGATGCGGAGGTTCTGCTCCTGCAGATTGCGCATCCGCTCATCGCTGGCCAGCAATTCTCGCAGTTGCACCCCGTTGAGTCGGAGGAGTTCGGCGATGCTGTCGCGTTCGGTCTGCAGGGCGCGCCGGTGCTCGTCGCGAACGGGCTGCAGGGTCTGCGCGTGGGCGAGTTCCTCGGCCAGGTGGCCGGTGAGCTCGGCGATGTCCTGTGCCGACGGGTCGGGGTGCGGAAGGGGCTGAGTGCACATCGGGCAGACGCTGGTGTCGTGCTGGTGCTCGGGGCCGAGCAGGGCAAGCGTCTTGAGGCGGTCGAGTTGGAGGTGGAGTTCCCCGGTGAAGGCGCGCCCCTGTTGCTGCCAGCGGTCGACTGTCGCCAGGTTCTCGTCGTATTCCTGGAGTTGGTCTCGCAGCGTGCGGCGTTCGGTGTTCAGCGCTTGGCGCCGGTCGGACAGGTTGAGCGGTGCCGCAGTCTGCGGCGAGGCGGCCAGGGCTTGCTGCAGCAGATCGATGACCTGGGCGGTGTTCGGTGCGGCGGGGATGTCGGTGAGCAGTCCTTCGTTCTGCGCGAGGCGCATCAGGGCGAGGCCGTTCGCTTCTGTCGCGGCCTGGTGGCGCACGGCGTCGTCGTACTTGCGCCGGGCCGCGCGCTGAGCGCGGGTGGCTTCCGTGAGGTGGTGGCGCCGTAGGGCCTGTTCGGGGCCTGCGGCTCCGAGGAAGTAGGGCAGCGTGTCCTTGAGCGTCTGTGCCATCCCGGTTTCGGTCTGCCGGTGGAACAGGGCTTTCTTGTCGGCGATCTCGTTCTGGTTCTGGAAGCAGAGCAGGGCGGCGTGGGCGATCGAGACGTCGAAGGCTTTTCGTCCGGCGCCGGCGGGCGGCTGGAAGCGGAAGTCCTCGATCCCGAGCCGGGCGCTGACCTCGCTGCGCAGGGCTGCGACGTTGGAGTTGGGGATGAGTTCGCCGGCGGCGGGGACGTCGAGGCGGCTGTCGCCGGTCTGCACCATGGCGTGGAGTGTGGAGGCGCCGGTGGGGCGGGGTCGGGCCAGGATCATGCGGCTTCCGTCGTCGAAGACGATGAGGAGGGCGTACCAGCCGACGGTCCGGTCGATCGGTTCGTCGGGGAGGTTCGGTGTCCTGCGTCCGAGGCAGTAGTCGACGATGTCGAGCACTTCGGACTTCCCGGTCTCGGACTCGCCCGTGATGATGTTCAGCGCCCCGGGACGGAAACGCAGGACTCTCGGGGCTGTCCCGCCGTCTCGGTGGTACATGGCCAGGGCGAGCAACTGCATGGCGGTTCTGGGGCTCCTTGGATGGGGCGGATCAGGGACGGACGCCGAGGACGGTGAAGGCGCGAGCCGGGTCTGTCGTGGCGAGCCAGCGGCCGACGAGTACGGCGGCGCGTGCGCATTCGGCGACCTCCTCGCCGGGGGCCTGAGAGGAGGGTTTGGGAGGCCGGGGGCTTGTCAAGCCTTGTGGACTGGTGCCTATGGCCTGGTGGCGCAAGGCGGTGCGCAGGCTGGCGCGGGTGTAGTCGGTCAGCGCGGCGGCTCGTTCGGCGAAGGCCGCCTGGTGGCGGGGGTTGGCGTGAGCCCAGGCCATGAGGGTCACGGTGGACTTGCTCGGCAGCGAGCGCCGGGTGTCCTCGGGAAGGACGAGGGGCAGGACGAGGAAGGCGCTGGGCCACGGTAGGGGGTTCTGTGCCTTCTTGGCCGCGGCATGGACGCTGCTGGCCAGGAGGTAGGCGCCGAAGGCGGGATTGAAGAGGGCTTCCGCCTCGGGAACGGGGTGCTGGGGGGTCGTGGTCACTGGTCCTGCGTCTCTTCCCGAGGCTTGCAAAGGTCCTGGTATTCCGGGTGCCAGCCGACGGTGCGGTCCGGGTCTGCAGTGTCTGCCTGGTCGGCCAGTCCGTGCACGGTGCCGCGGCCGATCCACGATGCGGTGACGCTGCCGGGGCGGGCGGGTCTGTCCGCGACCCTGTCCATGGTGTCGTCCAGTACGTCCTGGCCGAGGGACTGGCGGTCGGGTGCGTCCATGTCGCCGTGGAAACGGCGGGTACGACGGCGGAAGATGTGCTCCCACTCGTCGTGCAGCTCCCGCTCGTACTCGCCGAGCCGCTCGTTTGTGATCTTGAAGGTGCGCAGCCATTCGGAGCGCTGGGCGCGCGCGTGGTGGTAGTCGCGCAGGTGCATGGCGATCTCAGGATCCGGCAGGCCGATCCACCGCATCTGGGCCACGACGAGCTGCCCCTCGTAGCCGGCGATCTCGGCCTGGGTGAGGTTGCTCAGGGTCTCGGTGATCGGCAGGTTCCTCGTGGTGTACCGGTCGAGGACTTCGTCCCTGCGGCACATGAGCTCCTGGGCGCTGACCGCGGGCCGCTTGCGCTGGGGGTTCTTGCGCTCCAGCAGTCCGACGGCCATGCCGTACCACCACCCTTTAATGTCGTCGAGAGCGGCTTGGGCATGGTCGCTCGGCGTGATCCCCAGCTCTTTGGCCAGACTAGGATTCAGGTCCGACATCACCGGGGCGCCGTCGTCGACCGTGATGGCGTCGACCAGCAGCTGGCGCTGCGAGGGGGGCAGTGCCATGAACAGTTGCCGGTCTTTGGCCGTCCCCTCCGCGCCGTCCTTGTCCGCGGCGACCTTCTCCATCCGGGCCAGTGCGGCACGAGTGTCCCGATGGGCTCCGGGGCGGAGCATCGAGAGGAAGGTGTCGGCAGGGGCAATCTGGGTCGAGACCAGGCGCAGCAGTGGCATCACCGCGCCCGAGAGGGTTGCGAGGGCTTCCAGCGCATCGATCCACGAGGCGACCGATCGCCAGAGGTCCTTGCCGGCCTCGCTCAACGGGCCGGCTGCTTCGCGGTGTTTGGACTGGATCAGCTCCAGTGGGGTGTGGTTGTCGGGGTCCAGGAACTCGATGTCGTCGAGGACTTCCATCCGGACGGCGCAGGAAGCGTCTTCCCAGCTGCGGCGCGCGAGTTCCAGCAGGGCCAGTTCGCACTGGTAGAGGTATCCGGTCATCTGGCCTGCGGCCGAATGCGAACCAGCTTGCGCCACGTTTCCCACTACTGATCGTGCTTGTCCGAGCGGCGCGCTCCTGTGGTCCGGCCGATCGCTCGCGATCGTCCGTCAGGGCGGTTCTGCCGCTCCCCCGTGGCGACAACATAGCACTGGTGCGGCGGCCTTCACCCGGCTCTGCCCACGGACTGCCACATGTTCGAACGCCGGTTGCGAGGACGCCAGTTCGCGCCTCCGCCCGGCGCTGCATGCCTTCCGCCCAGGTCGTAGCCGACGGTGCGGGCCGGGGTGGTGGCGGCTTCGCCGCCGGTGCCGTTCTGTCCGGTGAGTCGGCCGAGGGCGTCGTAGCTGCTGGTGAGGGTGACGCCGCCGGGTTCGATCCTGGTGACCGGTGCCTCGAGGATGTCGTAGGCGGTGGTGTAGGTGCGGTCGGCGAGGTTCGGGTAGGCGGAGGTGGCCGGCTCGATTGTGGACTCGGGCAGGCCGAGGCTGTTGAAGGTGTAGTAGGTGGTGTTGTTGTTGCCGTCGGTGTAGGCGGTGCGGTTGCCCGCGGCGTCGTAGCCGAAAGCTGTGGTGGTGGTCTTGCCTGCGGAGACGGGCTCCACGTGGCGCAGCACGCGGCCGTTGGGGTCGAAGGTGGCGGTGGTGGTGTTGCCGTCGGCGTCGGTGGCTGAGGTCGGGTTGCCTGCGACGTCGTAGGCGGTGCTGGTGGTGGCCAGTGTGGTGCCGGTGGTGGACAGGCGGGTGGTGGTCTTCGGCTGGCCTGCGCGGTCGTAGGTGATGGTGGAGGCGGGGCCCGGGGTGCCGGGCTGGTCGCCGGGGAGGGTGACCGAAGATTCACCTCATCTGCGACCGCAGCGGACTGCCGATCTCGGTCGCCGTCTCGGGCGCCAACGTGCACGACAGCCAGGCCCTGGAGCCCTTGGTGCTGGGTATCCCGCCCATCAGGTCGCGTCGCGGGCCGCGTCGCCGGCGGCCTGCCAAGCTGCACGGGGACAAGGGTTACGACTACGACCACCTGCGAAAGTGGCTGCGGGCACGCGGCATCGTCCCGCGAATCGCCCGCCGCGGAGTGGAGAGCTCGGCTAGTCTCGGCCGTCACCGCTGGGTGGTCGAGCGAACCCAACGTCGTGGTTGTCGGGCTGCCGCCGACTTCACCGCCGCTATGAGCGGAAGTCCGAGCACTTCATGGGCTTCACAGCGATCGCGGTGACCCTCATCTGCCTCCGGCGTCTGGGTGTCAGCGTCGGCCGGTAGCGTCGGCCGGGTGACCGATGACGCTGCTGTCTGGAACCGACTCGCCGCCCTGCTGCCGGAGCCGGAGGCCCAGGAGGTCCGGGACTGCTGGAACATCGGGGAGCAGGAGGCAGGGCTCGGCCTGCTCGTCTCAGAGCTCCTCGCCCATCAAGTGCCGATCAACGAGACGGTCAGGGCCCAGATCTCCGTACTCGCGGAAACATGGGGCGAGAGGGAGGCACTCACGCCCCGGATCCTCCAATGCCGTGGGGACGACACGCCGACCCATCTGAGGCTGCTCGAAAACAGCGGTGTCTCGGACGATGAGCCATCCCTCGGGCCCGACCAGGACCCGGCCGGCCCCGCCCTCGTCCCGTGGATCGCCTGCACGAGATGCGACCAGGTCCTGATGCGCGCCCACAGCCGGGAAAGCTGGGGAGATCTCTCCTACCTCGCCCACCACTACGTGATCACGTCACCGGACCGCGCCGCGGCCTCCCGGACCTTCCCGGCCCAGTCTGCCGACGTTGCCCTCGCCGCCCTCCTGGAGGAGTGCGCAGGGCCCACGAACGACCGCTGACTCGGAAGGCGTTCCACCAAAAGAAACGGTGTCTAAGAGGGCGTTTACGTCACTTCTGGCGCCATTCTTGGCGATATGCACTCCTGGTGCGGTGTGGCTGGTGGTGCACAGGGGGCTGGCGATTCTGGGG
>NZ_JBSFXE010000064.1:0-28776 GCF_053595195.1 Kitasatospora sp. NPDC002522 | reverse complement strand
CGCAGCCACTCCGACCTCGTTCGACGGGCTCGCCGGTGGCGGTGCGGGCGGTGGCGGTGCGGGCGGTGGCGGCGGGACTCCCGGGCCCCCGTCGGGGTGGTGCTGCGGTCAGCGACCGGTGCGCAGCAGGGTGCGGATCACCCGCATCGCGACCGAGAGGCTGGACAGCTCGTAGTTGTCCGAACCCCTTATGTCGTCGAGGGTGGTGCGGGCCCGGCTGAGCAGGGTGCCGTTGAGGTCGGCCCAGGCGGTGTAGCGCTCCTCGGGGCTGGATCCGGCGGGCCCGGCGGCGAGCACGTCGGCGGTGAGCGCCGAGTGCGCGGCGAACAGGTCCTCGCGGATCGCGGCGCGGGCCATCGAGGACCACCGGTCGGTGCGCGGCAGTTCGATGATCCGGTCGAGCAGGTGGCTGATCTGCAGGCGGTCGCCGAGGTCGTAGTACAGCTCGGCGACCTCCATCACGTCGGCGTCCGAGCGGTCCGCGACGCCGACGATGTCGAGGGTCGGGAACGCGGAGGACAGTCCGGCGATCCGGGTGGCCAGCTCGTCGGGGACGCCGGCGCCGGCCAGCTCCTCGTAGACCGAGTCGTACCAGGCGAGGTCCTCGCCGCGCAGCGGCTTGGGCAGCGACTCCCAGACCTGGTTGACCCGGTCGTGGAAGAACTCGATGGTGCCGGCGATGTCGAGCGGCTGGCGGCGGTTGTTCAGCATCCACCGGGTGGCGCGCTCGACCAGGCGGCGGGAGTGCAGCCGCATCTTGGTCTGGACGCGGGCGCCGACCTGGTTGTCGAGGCCCTCGACGGAGTCCCAGATCTGCTCCAGGCCGAACACCGCGCGGGCGGCGGCGTGGGTGCGGGCGATCTCCTCCATGGTCGCGCCGGTCTCCTCGCGGAGCCGGAACGCGAAGGTGCAGCCGCCGCGGTTGATCGTGTCGTTGACGATCAGGGTGGTGATGATCTCGCGGCGCAGCGGGTGGTTGTCGATCTGCTCGGCGAACCGGGCCCGCAGCGCGCTCGGGAAGTACTGGTGGAGCACGGTGCGGAAGTACGGGTCGTCGGGCAGCTCGGTGGCGAGCAGCTCGTCGGACAGGGTGATCTTGGTGTAGGCGAGCAGCACCGACAGCTCGGGCTGGGAGAGTCCCCGGCCGGCCTGCTGGCGGTCGCGGATCTGCTTCTCGGTGGGCAGGTACTCCAGCGCCCGGTCGAGCTGCCCGGCGGACTCCAGCCGGTTGATCATGCGGGAGTGCACGTTGACCATGCTGGCGGCCTGGGCGACCGCGTTGGCCAGCACCACGTTCTGCGCGTAGTTGTTGCGCAGCACCAGGTGGCCGACCTCGTCGGTCATCTCGGCGAGCAGGGCGTTGCGCTGCTTGACCGTCATGTCGCCGTCGGCGACGACCTGGTTGAGCAGGATCTTGATGTTCACCTCGTGGTCCGAGGTGTCCACGCCGGCCGAGTTGTCGATGGCGTCGGTGTTGATCCAGCCGCCGGTGGACTGCGGGCCGCCGGTGGAGGCGAACTCGATCCGGCCGAGCTGGGTGCAGCCGAGGTTGCCGCCCTCGCCGATGACCCGGGCGCGGACGTCGGCGCCGTTGACCCGGATCGCGTCGTTGGACTTGTCGCCGACCTCGGCGTTGGTCTCGGTCGACGCCTTGACGTAGGTGCCGATGCCGCCGTTCCAGAACAGGTCCACGGGGGCCTGCAGGATCGCCTTCATCAGCTCGGCGGGGGTCAGCTTCGAGGCGTCGATGCCGAGCCGCTCGCGGACCTGCGCGGACAGCTGGATCGACTTGGCCGAGCGCGGGAAGACGCCGCCGCCGGCCGAGATCAGCGACTTGTCGTAGTCGTCCCAGGAGCTGCGCGGCACGTCGAACAGCCGGCGGCGCTCCGCGAAGGAGACCGCGGCGTCCGGGTTCGGGTCGAGGAAGATGTGCCGGTGGTCGAAGGCCGCGACCAGCCGGATGTGCTCGGAGAGCAGCATGCCGTTGCCGAACACGTCGCCGGACATGTCGCCGATGCCGATGACGGTGAAGTCCTCGGACTGGGTGTCGACCCCGAGCTCGCGGAAGTTGCGCTTGACGGACTCCCAGGCGCCGCGGGCGGTGATGCCCATGCCCTTGTGGTCGTAGCCCGCCGAGCCGCCGGAGGCGAACGCGTCGCCGAGCCAGAAGCCGTACGACTCCGCGACGCCGTTGGCGATGTCGGAGAAGGTCGCGGTGCCCTTGTCGGCGGCGACCACCAGGTAGGTGTCGTCCTCGTCGTGGCGGACCACGTCGAGCGGGTGGACGACCTCGCCGGCGACCAGGTTGTCGGTGATGTCGAGCAGCGCCGAGATGAAGGTCTTGTACGAGGCGACGCCCTCGGCCAGCCAGGCGTCGCGGTCCACCGACGGGTCCGGCAGCTGCTTGGCGACGAAGCCGCCCTTGGCGCCGACCGGCACGATGACGGTGTTCTTGACCATCTGGGCCTTGACCAGGCCGAGGATCTCGGTGCGGAAGTCCTCGCGCCGGTCGGACCAGCGCAGGCCGCCGCGGGCGACCTTGCCGAAGCGCAGGTGGACGCCCTCGACCCGGGGCGAGTAGACCCAGATCTCGAAGGCGGGGCGCGGCGCGGGCAGGTCCGGGATGGCCTTGGGGTCGAACTTCATCGACACGTACGAGTGCCAGGAGCCCTCGCCGTCGTGCTGGAAGAAGTTGGTCCGCAGGGTGGCCTTGATCAGGTGCAGGAACGAGCGCAGGATGCGGTCCTCGTCCAGCGAGACCACCTCGTCGAGGGCGCCGGAGAGCTCCTCGACGATGGCGTCGGTCAGTTCCTCGCCGCCGGAGCGGTGGCTCGGCGAGAGCCGGGCCTCGAACAGGTTGACCAGCAGCCGGGTGGTGTGGGTGTTGTTGCGGAGCGCGTCCTCCATGTAGTCCTGGGAGAACGTGCTGCCGGCCTGCCGCAGGTACTTGGCGTAGGCGCGCAGCACCGTGGCCTGACGCCAGGTCAGCTTGGCGGTGAGGACCAGCTCGTTGAAGCCGTCGTTCTCCGCGTGGCCGAGCCAGGTGGCGGAGAAGGTGTCCTGGAACCGCTCGCGGTCCTCCTCGGTGAGGTCGGTGCCCTCACGCAGCCGCAGGCCGAAGTCGACCACCCAGGCGGTGGTGCCGTCGGTGCGGCGCAGCGCGTACGGGTGCTCGTCGAGCACCTCGACGCCCAGGCGCTGCAGCACCGGGAGCACCTCGGTCAGCGAGATCGGGCCGCCGACCCGGTAGATCTTGAACCGGCGCTCGTCGTCGCCGGCGCCGACCGGCTGGTACAGGTTCAGCCGGAAGTCGCCCTCGCCGCTCAGCGACTCGATCTGCTTGAGGTCGGCGACGGCGGTGCGCGGCGGGAAGTCGGCGCGGTAGCCGTCGGGGAAGGCGTTGCCGTACTTGTGGCCGAGCTCGGCGGCCCGCTCCTCGCCGACCTCGGTCCGCAGCTGGTCGTGGAAGCCGTCCATCCAGAACCGGGCGGCCTCGGCCAGCCGGTTCTCGATCCGCTCGTGGTCGGCCTCGGACAGCTGCGGCAGCTCGGTGCCGGGGGCGACCCGGACCACGAAGTGCAGGCGGGTCAGCACCGACTCGGTGGCGTACACCGTGTAGTCGATGGAGTCGCCGTTCAGCTCCTCCTTGAGGATGTCCATCAGGAGCAGGCGGATCCGGGTGGTGTACCGGTCGCGCGGCAGGTAGACGTAGGCCGAGTAGTAGCGGCCGTAGTCGTCCTGGCGGAGGAACAGCCGCAGCCGGCGGCGCTCCTGCAGGTACAGCACGCTGGTGGCGATGGAGAGCAGTTCCGCGGCGGCGGTCTGGAACATCTCGTCGCGCGGGAAGGTCTCCATGATCTGGAGCAGGTCGCGGCCGTCGTGGCTGTCGCCGGAGAAGCCCGCGGCGTCCAGCACCGCCTGCACCTTGCGGCGCACGACCGGGATCCGGGTGACCGACTCGGTGTAGGCGGCGGAGGAGAACAGGCCGAGGAAGCGGCGCTCGCCGATCGGCTCGCCTGCGGCGTTGAACTTCTTCACGCCGACGTAGTCGAGGTACGCGGGGCGGTGCACGGTGGCCCGGCTGTTCGCCTTGGTCAGCACCAGCAGCTTCTTCTCGTGCGCCTTGGCGCGCACCGGGGCGGAGAGTCGGCCGAAGGCCTCGGACACCGGGTGGTGGTCGGTGTCGTGGCTGAGCGGGTCGGCCCGCAGGATGCCCAGGCCGGTGCCGGCGACGGCCTTCAGGACCTCTTCGCCCTCGTGCTCGACCAGGTCGTACTCGCGGTAGCCGAGGAAGGTGAAGTGGTCGTCGGCCAGCCAGCGCATCAGCTCCCAGGCCTCACCGACCTCCAGCTCGGGCAGGTGCGCGGGGGGCTGCTCGGCGAGCTCGTCGGCCAGTCGGAGCGCGGAGTCGCGCATCTTCGACCAGTCCTCGACCACCTCGCGGACGTCGCCCAGGACGCGGCGCAGGTTGGCCTCGATCTCGCGGAGGTCCTCGCGGCTGGTCTCGCGGTCGATCTCGATGTGCATCCACGACTCGACGGAGGCGTCGGCGGGCCACTCGGCGCCGGCGGCCTGCGCGCGGTTGCAGGCGTCGACGTCGAGGATCTCCAGCAGCTTGCCGGTGATGTCGCGGCGCACCGCCAGCTGCGGGTGCACGACCAGGTGGATGCCGCGGTCCAGGCGGGTCAGCTCGTTGGTGACGGAGTCGACCAGGAACGGCATGTCGTCGGTGACCACCTCGACCACGGTGTGGCCGCAGGACCAACCGTTCTCCTCGACGGTCGGGGTGGAGACCCGGACCTCGGCCGTCCCCTGCGGGCGCTTGAGGCCCAGCCGGTAGTGGGAGGCGGCGGCGCCGTACACGTCGACCGGGTCCCGGTTGATCAGGTCCTCGGGCGCCGTGTGGAGGTAGTAGTGGTGCAGGTAAGCGGCCAGAGCACCGTTGCTCAGACCCTCCCCGGGCGCCGCTCCCCCCACCTGGCTGTTCTCAGCGGCTGCTGCTGCTTTCTTGAGCAGGTCGGCCTTGGCTGCGTCCAGCTTGGTCTGCATGGCTGTTTGGCTCCTGTCGCGCGCCGTTGCGTGACTCGGTGATGACTGTGGGTGCACCGCCGGTCCGCACCTCGGCAATCCTCCCGCACGCACCGGGTGAAAAGCGCTCATGCCACGCATGAGTTGCCTTCCGCCCGGGTACGACAGATCGTTTGGCCTGCCTGTCCGTCTCGGCGACGCCAGCCAGCCTAACCTGATGAAACGAAGGTGTCAGGGGACACGGAGGAGCAATCCCGCAGGGAGATCGTTCCTTCCTGGACAGCTTGTCCAATCCTTCTCAGTCGCGCGTTCCCAGCTCGGGCGACCACTCCATGTGCGGATGGACGTAGTCGGTCGGCGGCGTGAACGTCTCCTTGATGGACCTCGTCGAGGTCCACCGCAGCAGGTTCTGCGCCGCTCCGGCCTTGTCGTTGGTCCCGGAGGCCCGCCCGCCGCCGAACGGCTGCTGCCCGACCACCGCGCCGGTCGGCTTGTCGTTGATGTAGAAGTTGCCCGCGGTGAACCGCAGCCGCTCCACCGCCCGCGCGATGGCCCGCCGGTCCTGCGCGATCACCGCGCCGGTCAGCCCGTACGGCGCGGCCCGGTCGACCCGCTCCAGCGCGTCCTCCCAGCGGGAGTCCTCGTACACCTGCACCGCCAGGATCGGCCCGAAGTACTCGGTGGAGAAGATCTCGTTGCGCTGGTCCGGGGAGACCAGCACGGTCGGCCGGACGAAGTAGCCGATCGCGTCGTCGTACTGCCCGCCCGCGACCAGCTCCACCTGCGGGTCCTGCTTGGCCCGCTCGATCGCGGCGCGGTTCTTCTCGAACGCGCGGGCGTCGATCAGCGCGCCCATGAAGTTGCTCAGGTCGGTGACGTCGCCGACGGTCAGCGCGTCCACCTCGGCCAGGAAGTCGTCCTTGATCCGCTGCCAGAGGCTGCGCGGCAGGTACGCCCGGGACAGCGCCGAGCACTTCTGGCCCTGGTACTCGAAGGCGCCGCGGATCAGCGCGGTGCGCAGCACCGCCTCGTCGGCGGACGGGTGCGCGATCAGGAAGTCCTTGCCGCCGGTCTCGCCGACGATCCGCGGGTAGCTGCGGTAGCCGGCGATGTTGTTGCCGATGGTGCGCCACAGCTGCTGGAAGACCGCGGTGGAGCCGGTGAAGTGCAGCCCGGCGAGGGTCGGGTCGGCCAGCGCCACCTCGGAGAGCGCCTTCCCGTCGCCGGTGACCAGGTTGATCACGCCCGGCGGCAGGCCCGCCTCCTCCAGCAGCCGCATCAGGTAGTACGCGGAGAGCGTCTGGGTCGGCGCGGGCTTCCACACCACGGTGTTGCCCATCAGCGCCGGCGCGGTCGGCAGGTTCCCGGCGATCGCGGTGAAGTTGAACGGGGTCACCGCGTAGACGAAGCCCTCGAGCGGGCGGTGGTCGCTGCGGTTCCACACTCCCGGGCCGGAGACCGGCTGCTCGGCGAGGATCCGCCGCGCGAAGTGCACGTTGAACCGCCAGAAGTCGACCAGTTCGCAGGGCGCGTCGATCTCCGCCTGCTGCGCGGTCTTCGACTGGCCGAGCATGGTCGCCGCGGCGAGGGTCTCCCGCCACGGACCGGCCAGCAGGTCCGCGGCCCGCAGGAAGACCGCCGCGCGGTCGTCGAAGGACAGCGAGCGCCACTCCGGTCCCGCCTCGACCGCCGCGTCCACCGCCAGCCGGGCGTCCGCGTGCGTCGCGTTGCCCAGCATCCCGAGCTTCGCCGCGTGGTGGTGCGGCTGCACCACCTCGATCCGCTCGCCGCCGCCGAAGCGCCGCTCCCCGCCGATGGTCATCGGCAGCGGGATGTTCTGCCCCGCCAGCTCGTCCAGTCTCCGCATCAACCGGGCCCGCTCCGGGCTGCCCGGCGCGTACGCGCGCACCGGCTCGTTGGCGGGCGTGGGGACGGTGGTGACCGCGTCGATCGGCATGGTGCTCAGGTGCTCCGTACGGTGGTGCGAATCCCTGTCGGGGGCTTCTCCAGGGTGAACGGGCGGTGCGGGCCTGACGTGCCGTGACACGCGCTTCGCCGCCCTTTCGCGGCTGTCAGGCCGTCAGTTCCTCGGCCAGCGCGACCGCTTCGGCCAGCGAGTCCACCACCGGGACGCCGACCGGGGTCAGCTTCTCCCGGGTGTGCGAGCCGCCGGTGTACAGCACCGCCTTGATGCCCGCCGACAGCGCCGCCTCGGCGTCGTCCGCGGCGTCCCCGATCAGCACCGTCCGCCCGCGGTCGATCTCCGCGCCCAGCGCGTCCAGGTGCACCGCCAGGTACTCGGCCTTGCGCCCGCCACTCGCCCCGCGCCGCCCGTCCACCCGCAGGAAGTGCCCGGTCAGCCCGAACCCGTCCACCGCCGGCACCAGCTTCTCGTGCTCGTACATCGACAGCAGCGACTGGCTCCGCCCGCCCGCCGCCCACCCCGCCAGCAGCTCCACCGCCCCCGGCGTCAGCCCGCACCCAGGGAACAGCTCCAGGTACCTCACGTGGAACGCGTCGTCCAACGCCAGCCACTCCGCCTGGCTCGGCGCCCGCCCCAACAACCGCTCGTAGAACCGCGGCACCGGAATCTCGTACTGCGCCCGGTACTCCTCCAGCGTCATCGGCGCGATCCCCACCGTGGCGAACGCCGCATTGCTCGCCCCCAGCACCGCGCCCATGTCCTCCAGCAGCGTGCCGTTCCAGTCCCAGACTATGTGTGTACGCACCCGCCAAGGGTACGACCCGGGACCGACCGCACCCGCTCACCCACGGCGCTGCGCGTCACCCGCGGCCGGCTGCCGCCCCGGAGTTCCGCGCTTCAGGCCAGCAGGCCCGGGATCTCCTGGGTGGCGAACCAGAGGAGTTCGTGGTCCTCGGCGCCGTCGACGGTGAACTGGGCGTCCTGGTCGCCGTGGTCGGCGGCGGTGATGGCGGCGGCTGCGGCGGTGACGTCGGCGATCACGTCGGGGTCGGCGTCGTCGGCGTGGACGGAGGCGGCCTTGGCGAGGCGGATCGGGCCCGCCAGGACGACCCGGCCGAGCGAGGCCTGGTCCTGGTACTCGTCGCCGGGGAAGGGGGTGACCGCGGAGTCGGCGATCTCGGCGGCGACCACCACGCGGCGGCGCGGGGCCGCAGGGTCCGCGGCGAGCAGGCGGATCGAGGAGAGCGCGGCGCGGTTGAGGGCCGCGTACTCCAGCTCCTCCAGGTCGTCGCTGACGTACCACTCGCGCAGTGCCGGCGTCACCGCGTAGGCGACTCCCTGCTCCAGGACGCCCTCCGGGTGCGCCACCGCCAGGTCGTTCAACGTGGTGGGCACGTACACGCGCATCGGGGGCACCCTTCATCGGTCACTCTGCGACGGGACAAGAATACGCAGCCCGCTCCACCCGGGTCCGGGCTACCGGCCGACCATCCGGGTCTGCACTTCCCGCGCGGCGTGCAGGACCGCGGCGCGCCGCGTCGGATCCATCATGTTGGGCCCCATCACGGCGAGTTCCGGCGGGGTCGGCGCGAGCAGCCGGACCCGGATCCCGGCCTCCCGCAACTGGCGTGCCTCGCGCATCAGTTGACGGGTGACGGCGCGCCGGTAGCGGCTCACCAGCTGGGCCAGCACGCCGTGCGGACGGTCCGCGGCGCGCCAGGCCCGCAGCGCGTCGAGCGGGCCGCGGGCACCGGACGGCGGTTGCAGGCGCAGCGCCATCGGCGCGAGCACCGCGACCTCGTCCAGGCCGCGGGCCAGCATCAGGTCGGCGTTGGTCGCCGACCAGCAACCGCCGTCCACGTACCGGCCGCCCGCCGTCTCGACCGGCGCGAACCAGCCGGGGACCGCGCAGGAGGCCATCACCGCCTCGGCGACCGGCGCGGCCGGCGCCTCCGGGTCCCCGAACACCACCCGCCGCCCGGTGCGGTAGTCGACTGCGGCGACCCGCAGCGGGGAGCCGGGCGGCCAGCCGTCCGACCCGGCCAGCTGCCGGACCAGCTCGCCGACCGGGACGAGCGAGCCGCGACCGGTGGGCACCGCCGCGGAGACCATGGTCAGGAACGGGTAGTCGCGCGGGTGCCGGACGGCCTGCCGCAGCAGGCCGGGCGAGCCGATGGCCGGCCCGGGGCGCGGCGGCAGCGCGCCGCCCACCGCGTTCTCGTAGTCGAAGCCGATACCGGCCAGCGGGCCCGTGGCGACGGGGCGGCCGAGCTGATGATCCGCCAGGTCGGCGACGCTGGCGCCGCCCGCCAGCAGACTGCCCAGCAGCGCCCCGGCGGAGGTCCCGAGGATCACCTCCGCCTCGCCCGCGACCCGGCCGGTGGCCCGCTCCAGCGCACCGAGCGCCCCCACCGTCCAGGCCGCACCGAGCATGCCGCCCCCGCCCAGCACCAGCCCGAACCGCACCGCCGCGCCCCTCTCCGCCGACCCGTCCGCACGCCGGTCCGTACGCACACCAGCCCGTCCGCACAACCGGCCCACGCCGTCCGACCCGCACGCCGTCCGGCGCGCCGTCGCTCGCTGCCGATCCTCCGCCCTACCGGCGGGTAGACCCCGCAGGTCCGAGGCGGTGTCCGCGACCCGCCCGCCTGCGGACGGGTCAGCGCGGTGTCCCCCTTCGGGCCCTTCGCCCGCCCGACCCACCGTCAACACCCGTCCCGGGTCCGGGCCCCCGGATGCCTTGCCCGCCAAGGGCCGTCACGCGTACGGGTGGACTTTTCGAGGGCCTCCGGACCGCCGGAAACCGCCTTGGGCCCGCCGTCCGGCACCCGATACCAAGATCAGGCGCACCGCCGATCCGCGACTCCCGAGACCGAGAAGGCCCCGATGACCGAGCAGCTCTCCCCGACGCCCGGCCCGCACGCCCACCCGGATGCACACCCCGCCGCCCACGCGAACGCCCACCCGGATACCCACGCCGCCACCCACGCGAACGCCCACCCGGATACCCACGCCGCCACCCACGCGAACGCCCACCCGGATACCCGCCCCGCCACCCACGCGAACGCCCACCCGGATACCCACGCCGCCGCCCACGCGGAGCTCCGCCCGCACGTCCGCCCGCTGGTCCACCCCGTGCACGTCCCCGGCCACCCGCACCCGCGCCGCCCGGTCCGGCACCCGCACCAGTCCGGCGAGGCTCCGCGTGTCCCGCGCAACCCGCGCGCCGCCTGCGCCCCCGCCCGCCCGTACCGTCCGCGTACGCCCGCGCCGACCACCACCCGGCACGCCGACCTGGCGGCCCGCTTCGCCCACCGCCTGGTCGAGGTGCTCACCGGCACCCGCCCGGTCCACCAGTTGCAACGGCACACCACGCTGCCCGGCTTCCACCAGCTCGCGGCACTGGTCCGCACCGGCCCGCTGCGCCCCCGCGGACGCACCAGCCCGTTCCGGCTGGGCCGCGTCCACGACTCCGTCCCCGCCCCGGGCGCCCTGGAGGCCTGCGTGCGGGTCGAGTTCGGGCCCCGCCACCACATGCTGGCCTTCCGCCTCGAACAGCACACCCGCACCGGCCAGTGGCAGTGCTCGGCGGTGGAGGCCCGGTGACGCACCGTCAAAATGCCCACCGCTCAGCGCGGGCCCCAGGCCGGCCGCCCCACACCGGTGCCGTCCTCGCCTGCCGGCCCGCCACGGACTGCAGGACGGCGTCCTCCCCGGCGACCGCGAGCAGGTCGGGGGCTGCGCTATCGCCGGAGCGCACGAACGGCCGTAGGTGCCGACACCGAGCAGGATCCCGGCCGCGACCGGCAGGTGGCCGCGGCGCGGGTGGACCAGCGACCAGTACAGCCCGGGCCCGCACAGCGACCCGCCGAACAGCCCGACGAAGAACATCTCGAACCAAGAGCAGGTGAAACCCCCGTCAGCTCCCGGAACGAGCTCCCGGAACGCCCGACGGGGCGCCACTCCAGCAGGAGTGACGCCCCGTCGGGACCAGCCGGTGTCAGGCCTTGCGGCGGCGGCCGCTCTTCGCGGCCTTCGCGGCCTTGCGCCGCTCGGCCCGGGTCAGGCCGTCGCCCTCGCTGATCAGGCCGTCCTCGTCGAACTCGCCCTCGATCACGCCGCCGCCGATCTCGTCCGAGGGGGCGGTGTAGTGCAGGCGCTTGCGCTCCGGGGCCTCCAGGCCCTTGGCGCGGATCTCCGGGCGTGCCGGCGCGGCGTCCTTCTCCAGCTTGTCGAGCAGCACCTGCTCGTCCGCGATCGGGACCTCCTCGACCTGCTGCTCGACCTGGACCTCCAGGTTGAACAGGTAGCCGACGGACTCCTCCTTGATGCCCTCCATCATCGCGGAGAACAGGTCGAAGCCCTCGCGCTGGTACTCGACCAGCGGGTCGCGCTGGGCGTAGGCGCGCAGCGCGATGCCCTCCTGCAGGTAGTCCATCTCGTAGAGGTGCTCACGCCAGCGGCGGTCCAGCACCGAGAGCACCACGCGGCGCTCCAGCTCGCGCATGATCTGCTCGCCGAGCTGGTCCTCGCGGCGGCCGTAGGCGGCCTGGACGTCCTCCTGGATGGCCTTGGTGAGGAACTCGGGGGTGAGCCCGCCGGTCTCGGCGGCCTCCTCCTCCAGCTCGTCCAGGTCCAGGCCGACCGGGTACAGCTGCTTCAGCGCGGTCCACAGCTTGTCGAGGTCCCAGTCGTCCTCGAAGCCCTCGCCGGTCGCGGCGGACACGTACGCGGCGACCGTGTCGTCCATGAAGTGGCCGACCTGCTCCTGCAGGTCCTCGCCCTCCAGGACGCGGCGGCGCTCGCCGTAGATGACCTCGCGCTGGCGGTTGAGGACCTCGTCGTACTTGAGGACGTTCTTGCGGATCTCGAAGTTCTGCTGCTCGACCTGGGTCTGCGCGGAGGCGATCGCCCGGGTGACCATCTTCGACTCGATCGGCACGTCCTCCGGGACGTTCGCCATCGACAGCACGCGCTCGACCATGCCGGCCTTGAACAGGCGCATCAGGTCGTCGCCGAGCGACAGGTAGAACCGGGACTCGCCCGGGTCGCCCTGACGGCCGGAGCGGCCGCGCAGCTGGTTGTCGATCCGGCGGGACTCGTGGCGCTCGGTGCCGAGGACGTACAGGCCGCCGATCTCCTGCACCTCCTCCTGCTCCGCCTTGACCGCGCCCTTGGCCTTCTCCATCGCGGCCGGGTACGCGGCCTCGTACTCCTCCGGGGTGTCCTCGGGAGTGATGCCGCGCTGCGCCAGCTCGGCGGCGGCCAGGTGCTCGGGGTTGCCGCCGAGCATGATGTCGGTGCCGCGGCCGGCCATGTTGGTGGCGACGGTGACGGCGCCCTTGCGGCCCGCCTGCGCGACGATCTGCGCCTCGCGCTCGTGGTGCTTGGCGTTCAGCACCTCGTGCGGGATGCCGCGCTTGCGCAGCTCCTGCGACAGGTACTCGGACTTCTCCACCGACACGGTGCCGACCAGCACCGGCTGGCCCTTCTCGTGCCGCTCGGCGATGTCCTCGACCACGGCGGCGAACTTGGCCGGCTCGGACTTGTAGATCAGGTCCGGCTGGTCGATGCGCTTGGGCGACTTGTTGGTCGGGATCGGCACGACGCCGAGCTTGTAGATCTGGTGGAACTCGGCCGCCTCGGTGGTGCCGGTACCGGTCATGCCGGACAGCTTGTCGTAGAGGCGGAAGAAGTTCTGCAGGGTGATGGTGGCCAGCGTCTGGTTCTCGTTCTGGACCTCGACGCCTTCCTTGGCCTCGATCGCCTGGTGCATGCCCTCGTTGTAGCGGCGGCCGGCCAGGATGCGGCCGGTGTGCTCGTCGACGATCATGACCTCGCCGTTGATGACGACGTAGTCCTTGTCGACCTTGTACAGCTCCTTCGCCTTGATGGCGTTGTTCAGGAAGCCGACCAGCGGGGTGTTCACCGACTCGTAGAGGTTGTCGATGCCCAGGTAGTCCTCGACCCGGGAGACGCCCTCCTCGAGGATGCCGACGGTGCGCTTCTTCTCGTCGACCTCGTAGTCGCGCTCGATCTTGAGGCGCTGCACCAGCTTGGCGAAGTCGTTGTACCACTTGGTGGCCTGGTCGGCCGGGCCCGAGATGATCAGCGGGGTGCGGGCCTCGTCGATCAGGATCGAGTCGACCTCGTCGACGATCGCGAAGTTGTGGCCGCGCTGCACCAGTTCGTCCTGCGACCACGCCATGTTGTCGCGCAGGTAGTCGAAGCCGAACTCGTTGTTGGTGCCGTAGGTGATGTCCATCGAGTACTGGCGCTGACGCTCGGCGGGCGTCATGTTCGCCAGGATCACGCCGACCTCCAGGCCCAGGAAGCGGTGCACCCGGCCCATCCACTCCGAGTCGCGCTCGGCGAGGTAGTCGTTGACCGTGATCAGGTGCACGCCCTTGCCGGTCAGCGCGTTCAGGTACGCGGGCAGGGTGCCGACCAGGGTCTTGCCCTCGCCGGTGCGCATCTCGGCGACGTGGCCGTAGTGCAGCGCCGCACCGCCCATGATCTGGACGTCGTAGTGGCGCTGGCCGAGGACCCGGCGCGCCGCCTCACGGACGGTGGCGAAGGCCTCGGGGAGGATGTCGTCCAGCGTCTCGCCGTCGGCGAGACGGGCCTTGTACTCGTCGGTCAGCGCACGCAGCTCTTCGTCGGTGAGGTTGGTGAAGTCCTCTTCGATCGAGTTGACCTGGGCGGCGATCCGCTGCAGCTTGCGGAGGATCTTACCCTCGCCTGCGCGCAAGATCTTGTCGAAGACGGACACGTGAGCGGGCTCCTTGCCTGGATCGGCTCTGGATGACTGACGGAGGGGAGTCCACCCCACCGTACGGGCCATCGTATGCGAGGAGTCCGAGCGGCCGGGAGGTCCGTCAGCACGGTATTCCTGTGTCACCCCTGGGGGCACATCGTCCGAAGCCAGGTCCAATCGGTCGAAACGCTCCGCCCGCGCCGGATTGTCAGTGCCCTCGCCTACCCTCGGCCGCATGCCAGCGACCCCTCCGCCGACCGTCCGCCTCTCCGCCGACCAGGCCCGCCGACTCGCCCTGCGCGCCCAGGGCCTGCTCGGCTCCGCCGACCGCCGCGCCTCGGTGGAGGGCGTGCTGCGCCAGCTCGGCGCGGTCCAGCTGGACACCATCTCGGTGCTGGCCCGCTCGCACGAACTGGTCCCGTACGCGCGGCTCGGCGCGGTCGGCCGGCGCACCGTTGAGCAGGCCTACTGGGGGCGGGCCACCACCTTCGAGTACTGGTCGCACGCGGCGTGCATCCTGCCGATCGAGGAGTGGCCGCTGTTCGCCTTCCGCCGCCGCGCCTACCGCGACAAGGGCAACCTGTGGAACCACCGGGTCGCCCCGGAGGCCTACCAGCTGGTGCTCGACAAGCTGCGCGCCGAGGGCCCGTCGACCTCCACCGCGCTCGGCGGCGCGAAGCGGACCGCCGAGTGGTGGGACTGGTCCGACACCAAGATCGCGGTCGAGCGGGCGCTGGCCTTCGGCGATGTGGTGGTGACCGAACGGCGCGGCTGGAAGCGGGTCTACGACCTGGCCGAGCGGGCCGTCCCCGCCGAGCTGTACGGGCAGCGGCTGACCGACCAGGAGTGCCTGGTCCGGCTGGTCGCGCAGGCCGGCGCGGCGCTCGGCGTGGCCACCCGGGCCGACCTGATGGACTACCACCGCCTCAAGGGCGCCCAGGTGGACGCCGCGCTGCCGGAGTCCGGCCTGGTCCCGGTCGCGGTGGACGGCTGGTCGGCCCCGGCCTGGGCGGACCCGGCGGCGCTGGAGTCGGAGCCGCGCGGGCGGCACCGCACCACGCTGCTCTCCCCGTTCGACTCGCTGATCTGGGACCGCGCCCGCACCGAGCGGATCTTCGGGATGAGCCACCGGCTGGAGGCCTACACCCCCAAGCACAAGCGGGTGCACGGCTACTTCGCGATGCCGCTGCTGGCCGGCGGCCGGCTGGTCGGCCGGGTCGACCCGGCCCGCGAGGGCAGCACCCTGGTGGCCCGTCAGGTCTCCCTGGACGCCGCGAAGTTCGCCCCCGCGCTGGCCGAGGCGCTGCGCGAGGCGGCCGCCTGGACGGGCTGCACGGAGGTGCGGGTGGAGGCCTTGGCCGACGAGTCGATGCGGCCCGCGGTCGAGAAGGAACTCAGCTGACGCTCAGCCTATTTCGAGGATCTTCTCACGCATCGCGTAGACCACGGCCTCCATCCGGGAGTGCAGCTGCAGCTTCTCCAGGATGTTCCGGACGTGGTTCTTCACGGTGTTCTCGCTGATGAACAGCTCCTTGGCGATCTCCCGGTTGTTCATCCCGGTGGCCACCAGCTTGAGCACCTCCAGCTCCCGGTCGGTCAGCCGGGGCGCGGGCACCAACTCCCGGTCGTCCGAACGGCGCTGGATCATCGACTTGAACTCGGTCAGCAGCTTCGCCGCCATCGAGGGACTGATCTGCGACTGCCCGTCGGCCACCGCACGGATCGCGGTGGCCACCTCGTCGGTGGAGATCTCCTTCAGCAGGTAGCCGGTGGCCCCCGCCTTGATCGCCTCGTAGAGGTCGGCCTCCTCGTCGCTGATCGTCAGCATGATGATCTTGGCGCTGGGGACCACGTCCTTGATCGCGGTGCACGCCTCGATCCCGCTGCGCCGGGGCATCCGGACGTCCATCAGGATGATGTCGGGCAGCAGGTCGGCGGCCTTCAGCACCGCCTCGGCACCGTCCCCGGCCTCGCCGATGACCCGGATGTCCTCCTCCTCGGCCAGCACGATCTCCAGGCCGCGGCGGAACAGCGCGTGGTCGTCCACCACCAGCACCCGGATCGGCTCCGCGCGGCGCGGCGGGTAGCCGGAGTCCTCCGGGTCCAGGCCCTCCCGCGAAAGGTCCCCCATCTGCTCCTCCCCCCGCCGCAGGTCGACTGACCCGCACATCATTCCACGGCGCGGCGGCGGCGCGATCACCCTCCGCCGCCGAACCGCCCTGCTGGGTGATCCCGGACGTGCGCGACCCCGGCGGCTGCGGGAGCCGCCGGGGTCGCCGGTTCTTCCATCCTCGTGCGGGTTCTGCTCGCCGGGCCGGGTGTCAGTCCTCGTCCGGCCCGTTGATCGCGCCGCCGGCCCCGGCCGCGTCGGCCACCGCCGCGAGGTCCTCCTTCAGGTGGATCACGCCGTAGTGGTAGCCGTGCCGGCGGTAGACCACGCTCGGCAGGCCGCTGTCCTTCTCCTGGAACAGGTAGAAGTCGTGGCCGACCAGCTCCATCGCGTACAGCGCCTGGTCCAGCGACATCGGCGCGGCGGAGTGCGTCTTCTCGCGGACGACGAGCGGACCGTCGCCCTGCACCTCCAGGCTTCCCATCATGGTCTTGCGAGCCGCGCCGTTCGCGCCCTCGGGCGCCTCCGTGGCGGGCAGCTCGGCCAGCGCGGCGGTCGCCGCCGCGACGCTCACCGGGGTGCGGCCGTTGGCGCCGCCCTTGTGAACCCGGCGCCGGTCGGCGGACTTGCGCAGCTGCGCCTCCAGCTTCGCGGAGGCGAGGTCGAGGGCCGCCCACGGGTCGGTGGCGGAGGCCTCGGCCCGGATCACCGGGCCCCGGCTGCGGAGGGTGATCTCGACCCGGTCGGAACGGTCGGCCTGACGCGGGTTGTGCTCCTTGGACACCTCGACGTCGAGGCTGATCGCCTTGGTGTCGAAGCGCTGGACCTTCTCCAGCTTCTCGGCCACGTGCTCGCGGAACCTCTTGGGCACCTCGGTCTTGCGGCCCTTGACGACGATGTCCACGCAGAACTCCGATCCCTTGTGCTGACCGGTCGGGAGTACGTCCCGGACCGGCGTGAGACCCAGCCGAACCGATCGGTCCGCCGCCTGCCCCCGGTCACTGCCGGGGCGGTGGCGAGGACCGCGGCCCTCACCTCACTTCCTCCCCACCAGGGGCTTTCAAAACCCCTGGAGCCTCATGCAACACCTCACCCGGGGATCTCGCACCCCAGTCGAACGAACGTACCGGCACGCGGTCGACGATCCGGCTGTTCCCCCCTGTTTACCCCCCTTGGGGTGAAACAACGGTAAACATCTGGACAACACGCTCGGTTACGCCCACCGTATGGCTCAAGTCGCCGCCTGGCCAGCCCTCGGGAGGTGTTCGTGACGCGCTGTGACACCGCCCGCCTTCCCGTCGCCCGCCCCGGCGCCGCCCTCACGGCCCTGCTCGACCTGCTGGTCCCCGCCCGCTGCGCCGGATGCGGCACCGGCCGCGGCGGCCTCTGCACCGTCTGCCGCACCCTGCTCGACGGCGTCCACGCCGGACCGGCCGGGCCGGTGCGCCCGCCGCCCGACCTCCCACCGTTGCACGCAGCCGCGACCTACGCCGGGCCGGTGCGCCAACTGCTGCTCGCGCACAAGGAACGCGGCGCGCTGCGACTGGCCGCGCCGCTCGGCGGCGCGCTGGCCGCCGCGGTGCGCTCGGCGACCGGTGCGGGCACCGCTCCGCTGCTGCTGGTCCCGATGCCCTCCGCCCGGCGGGCCACCCGCGCCCGCGGGCACGATCCGACGCTGCGGCTGGCCCGGGCCGCCGCGCGCGCCCTGCACCGCGGCGGGGTCGCCACCCTGGTCGCGCCGGTGCTGCGGCAGATCCGCCCGGTCGCCGACCAGGCCGGCCTCGGCGCCGCGGACCGCCACCGCAACCTGCACGGCGCGCTCGCCGTCCCCGACCGCCTCGCCGCCCGGCTGGCCGGCCACCGCCTGGTGCTGGTCGACGACCTGGTCACCACCGGCGCCACCCTCGCCGAAGCCGCCCGCGCCCTACGCGCCGCCGGCTGCCCGCCCCGCGCCGCCGCCACCGTCGCCGCGACGGCCCGCCGGAACTGACGGGGCGTCACGCCACCGGTCGAGGGTGGCTAGCCCGGGTAGCTGAAGGCCACGGCCGGGATCTTGCTGGGGACCTCGTGCCACTGGTTGTCCTTGAGCCGGTAGAGGCCGTTGTGGGACACCGTCAGGACCGCGGGGCCGACCTGGTCGCCGGCGGTGCGGGCCTCGGTGGCGGAGAGCGCGGTCATCGACTCGCCGCCCTGGAGCGGGGAGTCGGTGGACTGGGAGCCGTCGGTGCCGAGGAAGTGCAGCTGCTGGAGCCGGTCGGTCTCCTTGCCGAGCACCACCAGCTGGTCGGTGTCGCCCCAGCCGACCGCGGCGACCTCGGCCAGCTGCGGGGCGACGTTGCGCAGCGCGATGATCCGGGCCTGCGGGGCGGCGGGGGTGCCGCTGTGCACCACCAGGCCGAGGACCAGCGTGGCGGGCGCGTTGGGGCTCTTGACCACCATGGCGACCCGGGTGCCGTCGGAGGAGATCCGCAGCGACTGCACGGCCCGGCCGTCCAGCCCGTCGACGCCGACCTGCACGGTGGTGCGGCCGCGCACCATCAGCACGCGGGGCGCGGCGGGGTCGCGGTCGACCAGCCACAGGTCGCCGCGGCCGTCCCAACTCGGCGAGGCCAGGGCGGGGTTGGCGCCCGGGGCGCGGGGCGGGACCACCGGGTCGCCGAGCTTGTCGCCCTCGGTGAGGCCGGTGACGTACAGGTTGTGGCCGTCCTGGCCGATCACCGCGGCGGCGGCGCCGTCCCGGCGGACCGCGATCTCGCCGGGCTTGGGCTGGCCGGGCTGCGGGGCCTGGCCGAGCACCCCGGCGACCGGGACGGGGTCCACGCCGTCCTGGTAGCGGGTCAGCCGGCCGTCCTCCAGCCGGATGTACGCCTGCACGCCGGTGGACTCGCCGGCCAGCGCGCCGGGGGCGACCTGGGCCGCCTGGCCGCTGCCGACCGAGCAGCCGCCCTTGGCGGAGGCCAGGTCCAGCCGTTCGAGCTTGCCCTGCTGGTCGGCGAGGGTCTGGAAGAGCTGCTGGGCCATCTGCTGGCAGCCCACCTGGTTGGCGCCGAGGTCGACGCCGTCCACCCGGACGGTGGTGACCCGGTTGTCGCCGACGGTGGCGCCGAGCACCCGCACCCCGTCGAGCGCCGAGTACACCACCGGGGAGAGCCACTGCGAGGGGCCGGCGGCGACCGCCGAGGCGGCCTCGGTGAGCGGGTCTATTCGGCGCCGCAGGTAGATCGGGTCGGGCACCAGCACCGGGGTGTTGGCACTGCGCTCGTTGGTCGGGTCGGTGCGCGCGAAGAAGTAGCGGTGGACCGGCTTGTAGCCGTTCTTGAAGTTGGTCTGGTCGACGATCAGCCCGTCCGGGAGGCCGTCGATCCGCCACTCGCCCTTGTTCGGGCCCTCGGTCTCCTTCACGAAGGTGAAGACCTGCTGGTAGTTCTCGACCAGGCGGGCCTGGTAGGTGTGCCGGCCGTCCAGCTCGGCGACCTGGCGGCCGCTGACGGTCAGCTGCGCGCTGCTGTCGCCCTGGTCGGGGGTCGGGTGCGTGACCCGCGGGGCGTCCGAGAGCACCACCACGCCGGCGTCCGGGCGCCAGCGCTTGGCGGCGTCCGCGGTCAGGTACTGCTTGGCGGTGTCGTAGTTGGCCTGGTCGGCGTTGGAGGAGTCGAGGAAGCCGGTGAGCAGGTCGCCCAGGTTCTCACCGGGGTGCGGGGCGACCGGGTAGACGTGCACCTGCAGGCCGTCCGCGGCGCCCTGGGAGACCTCCAGGCGCTCCGGGGGGCCGCCGGAGGGCATGGTGACGCACCCGGTGGCCGCGGCGGCCAGCAGCACGGCCCACGCCAGGGACCGGATCCGCCGGTCAGCCGTCCTGCGGTCGCTCCTGGTCACCCCGGGTCCCCTCCTGCTCGGTGTCGCCCTGCTCGGTGTCGACGCGTTCCGGCGCGGGGGCCGACGGCTGGGCCGGGGGCCGCGCGCCGCGGTCCACCACGATCTGCGCGCCGGTCGCACCGTACCCGGCGGCGCCCGCCCGGACGTCCGAGGGGTCGGCGACCGGGGCGGCGGCCGGACGGCCCAGACCGGGGCCGATGCTGAGCACCCCGCCGAGGCCGGAGCCGAAGGTGTGCCGCTCGGCGTCCGGGGTCTCCGGGATGACGGTGGACTCCCCGGTCGCGGTCAGCGCGGTGGCACCCTGCGGGCGCACCGCCCGGCGGTAGGGGGTGCCGGCCGAGGCCATGCCGCGGTTGTGCCGGGAGTCCTCGGGCTCCAGCCGGAACGGCGCCCGGGAGAGCTCGCCACCGCGGGTGCGCGGCAGCGTGAGCCGGAAGTGCGAGCCGCCACCGGGCTCGCCCCAGGCCTGCAGCCAGCCGCCGTGCAGGTGGGCGTCCTCGACCGCGATGGACAGGCCCAGGCCGGTGCCGCCGGTGGTGCGCACCCGGGACGGGTCGGCCCGCCAGAAGCGGTGGAACACCCGGGACGCCTCGCCCGGCTTCAGGCCGATGCCGTAGTCGCGCACGCCGACCGCGACGGCGCCCTCGCCGGCGCCGAGCCGGATCACCACGTCCCGGCCCTCGCCGTGCTCCAGCGCGTTGACCACCAGGTTGCGCAGGATCCGCTCGATCCGGCGGGAGTCGACCTCGGCGACCACCGGGTTCTCGGCGCCGCGGATCAGCACCGCGCTGCCCTTCGCCCGGGCCAGCGGGTCGGCGGCCTCCACCACCCGGGTCACGATGTCCCGCAGGTCGACCGGCTCGGCGTCCAGGATCGCCGCACCCGCGTCGAACCGGCTGATCTCCAGCAGGTCGGCGAGCAGCGACTCGAAGCGGTCCAGCTGGTCCTGGAGCAGCTCGGCGGAGCGGGCCGCCATCGGGTCCAGGTCCTCGCGGCTGTCGTAGATCAGGTCGGCGGCCATCCGCACCGTGGTGAGCGGGGTGCGCAGCTCGTGCGAGACGTCGGAGACGAAGCGGCGCTGCACCCGGGACAGCTCCTCGAGCTGCCGGATCTGCGCCTGCAGGCCGTTGGCCATCCGGTTGAACGAGTCGCCGAGGCGGGCGATGTCGTCGGTGCCGGTGACCTTCATCCGCTCGTCGAAGTGCCCGCCGGCCAGCCGCTCGGAGATCCCCGCGGCCATCCGGACCGGGGTGACCACCTGGCGCACCACCAGCCAGGCGATGCCGCCGAGCAGGATCACCAGGAACAGCCCGGCGGTGGCCAGGGTGCCGATCACCAGGTTGAGGGTGCTGGTCTCCTGCTGGAACGAGAAGACGTAGTACAGCTGGTAGGCGTTGCCGTCGGGGCCGGAGAACTGCTTGCCGATCGCCAGGCCCTTGTTGTCGTCGGCGACCTGCGGGGCGTTCGGGTCGCGGTAGATCCGCACCGTCTGCTCGTGCGGGACGCTCGGCTCGGCGGCGACCTTGGCGCGCATCTCCGGCGTGATGGTGTCCGGCAGGATCGTGCCGGAGTAGCGGGCGCCGCCGCGCAGGCCCGCGCTGGCCGAGCTCTCCTCGAACCCGGACGGGGTCAGCGCGATCACCGAGTACACGCCGGAGCCACCGGAGGCCAGGTCGGAGACCTGCTTGGTCAGCCAGGCGTTGATCTGGTCGCGGGTCGGGTCGGCGGTCGCGCCGGCCTTCGCCTGCAGGTTGATCGCCTCGTTGATCTTGTCCTGCTCGATCTGGAAGCCGCCGATCGCCTGGCCCTGCGCGGCGCGCTTCTTGGAGTCCAGCAGGCCGGTGCGCACCTGGGCGACCACCACCACGCCGAGCACCAGCACCACCACGAAGGACAGCAGCAGCGTCGCCGCCACCACCCGCAGCTGGATGGAGCGGCGGTACAGCGCCAGCACCCGGCCCACCGGGTGCCGGAACTGACGGACCACCGGCGCGAACAGCACCGCCCACCACCGGCGCCGTCGCGGCCCCTCGGTGGTGGAACTCAGCACGTCGCCGCGCACAGCAGCCTCCCCGCCGGACCGGTCGTCCGACGGGGAGTCGTCAGCTCGCACTCCGCCCACGTCAGCTGGGCCCCGCCTTGTAGCCCACGCCGCGGACCGTCACCACGATCTCCGGACGCTCCGGGTCCTTCTCGATCTTGGAGCGGAGCCGCTGCACGTGCACGTTCACCAGCCGGGTGTCGGCCGCGTGCCGGTAGCCCCAGACCTGCTCCAGCAGCACCTCGCGGGTGAACACCTGCCAGGGCTTGCGGGCCAGCGCGACCAGCAGGTCGAACTCCAGCGGGGTCAGCGGAATGCCGCGGCCCTCGCGCTTGACCGAGTGCCCGGCGACGTCGATCACCAGGTCGCCGATGGTCAGCTGCTCCGGCGTCGGCTCCTCGGCCCGGCGCAGTCGGGCCCGCACCCGGGCGACCAACTCCTTGGGCTTGAACGGCTTGGTGACGTAGTCGTCGGCACCCGACTCCAGGCCCACCACGATGTCGACCGTGTCGGTCTTCGCGGTCAGCATGACGATCGGAATACCGGACTCCGCCCGGATCTGGCGGCACACGTCGATGCCGTCGCGGCCGGGCAGCATCAGGTCAAGCAGCACCAGATCGGGCTTGGTCTCGCGGAACGCGGCCAGAGCCTTGTCCCCGTCCGCCACGAAAAACGGCTCAAAACCCTCACCACGCAGCACGATGCCGAGCATCTCGGCCAGTGCGGTGTCGTCATCGACGACGAGGACACGTCCCTTCATGGCTCCATCTTCTCATCATGCGGATGTGACCTGTCGCACAGCCGTCCCACTCGATACCGGCCGACCGTCCGTCGAACCAGTCATACCATCGCAAACCCCGCAGGCAGCACGGCCGGAGGGGACCGTTGTCGATCAGCAACGGGATACCCCTGGGGTGCGCGTGCGCACCATGACACGATGGGCACCCCGAAGCACCCGGAAGCAGGGTGCCCCGACGAGGAGCGTTGATGACCGAGACCCCGGGCTGGACGTCCCCCGGTTCTCCCGAGCCCGCGCCCGGCACCTCCGAATCCGGCCACCCGGCGCCGGTCGCCGCTCCCCCCGCTCCCCAGGACGCCCCTCCCCCGCCGCCGCAGGCCGGCTGGAGCACCCCCCAGCCCGGCTGGGGTGCCCCGCAGCCGCAGCCCGGATGGGGTGCCCCTCAGGGCCCTTACCCGGGCCCGCAGGCCGGCTGGGGCGTGCCGCTCAGCCCCAAGCCCGGGATCATCCCGCTGCGCCCGCTCGGCGTCGGCGAGATCATCGACGCCTGCTTCGGCACCGTCCGCCGCTACTGGCGCACCGCGTTCGGCCTCAGCCTCGGCCTGGCCGCCGTGGTCCAACTGGTGCAGGCGCTGGTCGACTGGTGGATCCACGTCGACGGCACCCAGACCGAGGCGATGTTCTCGCGCTACTTCACCATGCCGCTGCAACTGCTCGCCGGCATCGTGGCCAGCGGCCTGCTCACCGTCGTGGTCGGCCGCGGTGTGCTCGGGCAGGACGCCACCCTCAAGGACGCCTGGGAGGGCGCCCGTCCCCGGATGTGGCGGCTGGCCGGCCTGACCCTGCTCAACGTGCTGATCCTGGTCGGCGGCCTGGGCGTGGTGGTCGTCCCGCTGTCGGTGCTGGCCGTGGTCCTCCACGCCCCGGCGCTGATCCTGCTGGCGCTGCTCGCGCTGCCCCCGGCGATCTGGGTGTGGGTCCGGCTCAGCCTGTCCGCGCCCGCCCTGATGCTGGAGCACCAAGGCGTCGTCGCCGCGATGAAGCGCTCCTGGCGGCTGGTCCGCGGCTCCTGGTGGCGGATCTTCGGCATCACCGTGCTGTTCCAGATCTGCGTCGGGATGCTCAGCGCCGTCCTGGTCATCCCCGGCACCGTCGCCTCGCTGATGGTCGGCGGCGGCCCGGGCGGCATCCCGGCCGAGTCCGACTCCGGGGCGATCGCCGGCATCGTGATCTCCGCCGTCTGCTACACCCTGGCCAGCACGCTGACCATCCCGCTCAGCGCCACCCTCACCGTGCTGCTCTACATCGACCAGCGGATCCGCCGCGAGGCCCTCGACCTCGAACTGGCCCGCGCCGCCGGACTGCCCGGCTACGGCTGGAACGCCCAGGGCGCCGCGCCCGTCCCGGGCCAGAGCACGCCGCCGGGGGTCTGAACAGCATGGGGTTCCGGGGGGAGGGGACGCCGCTCGCGGACGGCGTCCCGGTGACCGTGCCGCGCGACGCCGCCCGCGACGCCGCGCACGAAGAGCTCCGCAAGGCCGTCTACCACCAGCACGACCCGGGCCTCATCGACCGGGCCCTCGACTGGCTCGGCCGCCAGTTCGACCGGATGTTCGACAACCTCGGCAGCCCGTTCGGCGGAGGCGGCGGCACCGCCCTGGTACTGCTGCTCGTCGTCGCCGTCCTGATCGCCGCCGCCCTGTGGTGGCGCTACGGCGCCCCCGGCCGCACCGCCCGCTCCACCAGCGCGCTGTTCACCGCCGACGGCCCGCGCAGCGCCGACCAGCACCGCGCCGCGGCCGCCGCACACGCCGCCGCCGGCGAGTGGGCCGACGCCGTCCGCGAACAGATGCGCGCCCTGGTCCGCGGCCTGGAGGAACGCACCCTGCTCGACCCGCGCCCCGGCCGCACCGCCGACGAGGCGGCCGCCGAAGCCGGCCGCGCCCTGCCCGACCACGCCGCCGAACTCGCCGCCGCCGCAGGGCTGTTCGACGACATCGCGTACGGCGACCGGACCGCCGACCAGGACGCCTACCGCACCCTGGCCGCCCTCGACCGCACCGTCGCCGCGACCCGCCCCACGCCCGTCCCGGCCGGCGGAGGACCCGCATGACCACCACCGCACCGCCGCCCGCCACCGCCGAACCCGCCCCGGCCGACGCCCCCGCCGCCGAGCCCGCGCCCCGGCCCACCGCCCGCACCCTGTGGCGGCGCTGGCGCTGGTACCTGCTCTCCGCCGCGATCCTGCTGCTGGTCGGCGTCCTGGTCGCCGCCATACCCGGCGGCGGCACCTACCCGCCGCTCGACCCGCGCTCCGGCGACAAGGACGGCACCCTCGCCGCCGTCCGCCTGCTGGAACGCCACGGCGTCACCACCCGCACCGTCACCACCGAGGCCGACCTCGCCGCCGCACTGCGTGCCGACGACACCACCGTCGTCCTCCCCGGGACCGACCTGATGAGCTACGGCGAACTGAACCGGCTCGGCACCGTCCCGCGCGGCAACCGGAGCCGCCTGGTGCTGCTCGCCCCCGGCCAGCCCGCCCTGGACGCCTTCGCCCCCGGCATCACCGTCAGGTACGCCGACACCACCGACACCCTCACCACCCCCGCCACCTGCACCCTGCCCGAGGCCGCGCTGGCCGGCAGCGCCGAACTCGGCGGCCGCAGCTACCGGCACCGCACCAGCGACACCGGCTGCTACCCCCGGCACGGCAACGACACCCTGGTCAGCCGCACCGAGAAGGACCGGCAGGTGATCGTCACCGGCACCGCCGACACGTTCAGCAACGCCCGCCTCGACCAGGAGGGCAACGCCTCGCTCGCCCTCGGCCTGCTCGGCGCCCACCGCACCCTGGTCTGGCACCTGCCCGACCACAGCCTCCCCGACGACGCCTCCGTCCCCGGCCAGAAGACCCTCACCGACTTCGTCCCCGCCGGCTGGTACTGGGCCGCCCTGCAGCTCACCGTCGCCGCGCTGCTCGCCGTCGTCTGGCGCGCCCGCCGCCTCGGCCCCGTGCTGACCGAACAGCTGCCCGTCGTGGTCCGCGCCACCGAGACCACCGAAGGCCGCGCCCGGCTGTACCAGCGCGCCAAGGCCCGCGGCCACGCCGCCGACACCCTGCGCCGCGCCACCCGGCACCGGCTGGCCACCGCCCTCGGCGTCCCCCTGCACTCCGGCGACCCGGAACCGGCCGCCCTCACCGAGGCCGCCACCACCCGCACCGGACGCCCCGCCGCCGACCTCCAGCACCTGCTGTACGGCCCGGCCCCCACCGACGACGCCGCCCTGGTGCGGCTCACCGACGACCTCGACGCCCTGGAAAGGCAGGTACGACACTCGTGACCGAGCAGCTGCTCAAGACCACCCCGGCCGCGCCCACCGGCGACGCCCGCGCCGCCCTCACCGCCCTGCGCGGCGAGATCGCCAAGGCCGTGGTCGGCCAGGACGCCGCCGTCACCGGCCTGGTCGTCGCCCTGCTCTGCGGCGGCCACGTCCTGCTCGAAGGTGTCCCCGGCGTCGCCAAGACCCTGCTGGTCCGCACCCTGGCCACCGCCCTCGACGTGGAGACCAAGCGCATCCAGTTCACCCCCGACCTGATGCCCGGCGACGTCACCGGTTCCCTGGTCTACGACACCCGCACCGCCGAGTTCTCGTTCCAGCCCGGCCCGGTCTTCACCAACCTGCTGCTCGCCGACGAGATCAACCGCACCCCGCCGAAGACCCAGGCCGCCCTGCTGGAGGCCATGGAGGAGGGCCAGGTCACCGTCGACGGCGAGCCCCGCAGGCTCCCCGTCCCGTTCCTGGTCGCCGCCACCCAGAACCCCGTCGAGTACGAGGGCACCTACCCGCTGCCCGAAGCCCAGCTCGACCGCTTCCTGCTCAAGCTGGTCCTCCCGCTGCCCACCCGCGAGCAGGAGTTCCAGGTCCTCTCCCGGCACGCCACCGGCTTCGACCCCCGCGACCTCGCCGCGGCCGGCGTCCGCGCCGTCGCCGGCCCCGCCGACCTGGCCGCCGCCCGCGCGGAGATCGCCAAGCTCACCGTCTCCCCCGAGGTCCTCGCCTACATCGTCGACCTGGTCCGGGCCACCCGGCAGTCCCCCTCGCTCGCCATGGGCGTCTCCCCGCGCGGCGCCACCGCCCTGCTCAACACCTCCCGTGCCTGGGCCTGGCTGGCCGGCCGCGACTACGTCACCCCCGACGACGTCAAGGCCCTCGCCCTGCCGACCCTCCGCCACCGCATCCAGCTCCGCCCCGAGGCCGAGATGGAAGGCACCACCCCGGACAGCGTCATCCAGGCCGTCCTCGCCCAGACCCCGGCCCCGCGCTAACGGCACCCCCACGCGCGCCGACCCGTCCACGAAAGCGAGCCCGCACCATGGCCCTGACCGGCCGAACCGCCCTCCTCGCCGCACTCGGCGCGCTCGTCGTGGGCCTCGTGCTCCCGTCCTGGGCGGGCATCGGCGCGGTCACCCTCCCGCTGCTCGCCGCCGTCCTCGCCGACCTGCTGCTCGCCGCCCCGGTCCGCCGCCTCACCCTCCACCGGGACGGCCAACCCACCGTGCGACTCGGCGAGGCCCTCAGCGTCGACCTGATCATCGGCAACCCGTCAGGACGCCCGCTGCGCGCCCGAGTTCGCGACGCCTGGCTACCCTCCGCCTGGGCGCCCGGCACCTCCTACGACGCCTCCCGACACAGCGTCACCGTCCCCGCCGGGGAACGCCGCCGCCTCACCACCCACCTCGCCCCCACCCGGCGCGGCGACCACCACGCCGGCAAGGTGACGATCCGTTCGCTCGGCCCCCTCGGCCTGGCGGGCCGTCAGGCCTCCCGCACCGCCCCGTGGCGGATCCGCGCCCTGCCCCCGTTCGCCAGCCGCAAGCACCTCCCGTCCAAGCTCGCCCGCCTGCGCGAACTCGACGGCCGCACCAGCGTGCTGACCCGCGGTCAGGGCACCGAGTTCGACTCCCTGCGCGAGTACCTGCCCGGCGACGACGTCCGCTCCATCGACTGGCGCGCCAGCGCCCGCCGCAGCACCGTCGCCGTCCGCACCTGGCGCCCCGAACGCGACCGCCACGTCCTGATCGTCCTCGACACCGGCCGCACCTCCGCTGGCCGCGTCGGCGACGCCCCCCGGCTGGACGCCGCCCTCGACGCCGCGCTGCTGCTCACCGCGCTCGCCACCAAGGCCGGCGACCGCGTCGACCTGCTCGCGCACGACCGCACCCGCCGCGCCGCCCTGGCCGGCCGCTCCGCCTCCGACGTGCTCCCCGCCTTCACCGACGCGATGGCCCTCCTGGAACCCGCCCTGGTCGAGACCGACCTGCGCGCCCTCACCTCCTCCGCCCTCCGGATGGCCCCGCACCGCTCCCTGATCGTCCTCCTCACCGGCCTCGACGCCCGCCCCGTCGAAGACGGCCTGCTCCCTCAGCTCCCCCTCCTCACCAAGCGCCACGAGCTGGTCCTCGCCTCCGTCGCCGACCCCCGCCTCGACCACCTCGCCAACGCCCGCGGCACCGTCCAGGACGTCTACGGCGCCGCCGCCGCCGAACAGACCCGCGCCGACCGCCGCCACACCGCCGAACTCCTCACCCGCCGCGGCGTGACCGTCCTCGACGCCCCACCCGAGACCATCGCCCCCGCCCTGGCCGACACCTACCTCACCCTCAAGGCCGCCGGCCGCCTCTGACCGCCCCCTCGGCCGGTACCCGATACTTCTGGGGTGCTGCTGACATGGATTGCCGAGGTGGCGGACGAGCCGCTCGTACTGGAGCCGGCCGACCGACAGGTGGAGTGGGAGACCAACACCTGGTGGCTGAGCGCAGAGGACGAGGGCAGGCAGGCCCTGTCCGTCTCGGACGTGGTAGCCGCGTTCGAGCAGACCGCTGACGGCATCCGCCTCCGCATCAGCGAGATGGGCTTCGCAGGAGCGGCAACCTTCTACGTATGGCACGACGAACAGGCCGGCCAGCTCCGCTGCTCCACCGGGTCAGTCCCCGTGGACCAACTGCCCTTCCGCGGCGCGTACGTGCCTTCTGACGATCTCGGACCGGTCATTGAAGACTTCCTGAACGACCGACAGCCAGGCTCACCACGTCCCGTGTGGGTTCGCACCGTCGGAACGGTCTCCTGCTGACCGATCCCGCAGCGACGAATGCGTACAACGCAGAAAGGGCCCCAGCCAAATGGCTGGGGCCCTTTCTCAGAAGGAGTTCGGCGGCGTCCTACTCTCCCACAGGGTCCCCCCTGCAGTACCATCGGCGCTATGAGGCTTAGCTTCCGGGTTCGGAATGTAACCGGG
>NZ_JBSFXE010000063.1:0-29867 GCF_053595195.1 Kitasatospora sp. NPDC002522 | reverse complement strand
CCCGGAGGACCGGGCGGCCATTCCTTCCGAGCCCTCGAGGGCAACGCGCCATCAGCCATACCCGGTCCTCCCGGACCGCCTCACATTCTTAGGGAACGGGCCATGAGCGACTACCTGCTGCGGACCGCACGCGTGGACGAGATCCCCGCCGTGCTGGCGTTCTGGGCCGTGGCGGCCGAGGGCACCAGCATCACCGACGACGCGGACGGCGTGACCCGGCTGATCGAACGCGACCCCGAGGCCCTGATCCTCGCCGAACGCGAGGGCGCCATCCTCGGTACCGTCATCGCGGGCCACGACGGCTGGCGCTGCCACCTCTACCGCCTCGCGGTCCACCCGGACGCCCGCCGTCAGGGCATCGGCACCGCCCTGCTCGACGCCGCCCACACCCGCTTCGCCGCCCTCGGCGGCCGCCGCGCCGACGCGATGGTCCTGGAGCACAACGCCCTCGGCCAAGCCGCCTGGCACGCCGCCGGCTACGCCCGCGAGGACCGGTGGCGGCGCTGGACCAAGCCCCTGGGCTGACGCGTCGTCAGGCTCGGAGCGGGCCTTGCGGGACCGTTGCACCGCACGGGAACGACCGGTCGGCCCGCTGCTATGGTGGCCCGATGGCATCCGTTAGGCAGGTTCAGGTCACGTTCGACTGCGCGTCGCCCGAGCGCGTCGCCCGCTTCTGGTGCGAGGTCCTCGGGTACGTCGCCCCGGCTCCTCCGGAGGGCTTCGCCTCCTGGGACGACTTCAACGCCTCGCTGCCGCCGGAGAACCGCGACGCCTGGTTCTCCTGCACCGACCCGTCGGGCGTGGGCCCGCGCCTCTACTTCCAGCGCGTCCCCGAGGGCAAGGTCGTCAAGAACCGCGTCCACCTCGACGTCCGCGCCGGCACCGGACTCGTCGGCGCCGAGCGACTCGCCACCCTCCAGGCCGAAGCCGACCGCCTCATCGCGCTCGGCGCGAGCATCGACCGCATCCTGTACGCCGACGAGGAGAACGAGTCCTGCATCGTGATGCTCGACGTCGAGGGCAACGAGTTCTGCCTCGACTGACCGCCGCCGGTGGAACCTCCCCGGTTCCCTCCCCGCGTCACTTCCCCAGGAGGTGGGCGAAGTCGTTGCCGAGGGTGGCGAGGACGGGGAGGGCACCGAGGTCGGTGATGGCGCCCACGGGGATCGAGTAGCCCTGGTCGGGGACGGGCTCCGCGGCGGCGGCCGAGCCGGCGGGGAGCAGGACGGCGGCGACGAGGGCCAGAGCGGTGAGGGCCTGAGCGGTGAGGGCGGTGCGCATCGGCAGTCCTTGGCAGGGCGAGGCGGTGACGGTCGGTCAACGTCCGCGCGGGCCCGGAGGTGACGGTGTGCCGCCCGTTCGGCGGAGCCCGGTGCCCCCGCGGACAGCAGCTGCGACCCGCTCGGCCCGCCGTCGTCAAGCGAGCCGAGCAGACCTGCCGCGGCGACAGCGTCCGGCTGATGAACGGTCAGCTGTGGGCGGGGCGCCGAGGGTCAGGGGCGCAGCGGCTCCAGGGCCTTGAGGATGCGCGACCAGGCGTCGTCGGCGGCGTGCGGGCGGTAGGTGGCCGGCCGGTCCTCGCAGAGGAAGCCGTGCGGGGTGTCGGGGTAGCTGACGAGTTCGTGGCGGACGCCCGCGGTGGTCAGGCGCCGGCCGATGCGCTCCCACTGCTCGGGCGGGACGACGTGGTCCTGCTCGCCGACCAGGCCGAGGACGGTGGTGCCGTGGGAGGCGAGGGCGGCGGCCCCGGCGGGGGAGAGCGGGGGCTCGGGGTCGGCGAGCGCGATGCCGCCGTCGATGGCCCAGCCGGGGTAGCAGGCGGTGATCACGTCGAGCGGGAGCAGCGTCCCGGCCAGCAGGGCCAGGTGGCCGCCGAGGGAGAAGCCGGCGAAGCCGCGGCCGGGTCCTGCGCCGAGTCCGGTACCCAAGGTGAGGGCGTTGGCGGTGTCGGCGGCCACCTGCTCGGGGGTGAGGGAGCCCAGCAGGTGGAAGCCCTCCTCGCGGCCGCGGTCGTGGTAGCCGAGTTCGGCGCGGGGGCGCACGCGGCCGAAGAAGTCCGGTGCGGCGGCGGCGAATCCGGCGGCGGCCAGGCGGTGGCAGATCCCGCGGACCCAGGCGGTGACGCCGAACAGCTCCATCCCGACCACCACGGTGGCGGCGGGCGGCTGATCGGTGGGCGCGGCGAGGTAGATCTCGGGCCCGTCGGCGGGCTGCGCCCAGCGGGCCGACACGGCGGTGGAGCTCGGAGCGTCCGAACGCGGCACTTCTTCCCCCGTACTGGCAGGGCGCCCCGGCGGGTGGGTCCGGGACGCCGGGTACACGTCAGGCGTCAGGGTACTCCCGCCGGTCGGAGCGTGATCGACTGACGGGGTGTCAGCGGCGGAGGCGGCGGCGAGCGGTGAGCGATGGCAGCGCGGCAGCCGGTGTGACGGCGCGTCAGAACGCCGCGGCGTGGCGGACGGTGAAGGCGGCGGCGTCCCAGGTGCCGCCGAGCGACGGGGCGAGCGAGGCGGCGGCGAGGGTGCGGAAGGCGGTGGCGTCGTGGGCGGCCGCGCCCGCCGGGACGGCGCCGAGCAGCGGGGCACCGGCCACCGCGGGCAGGTCGGCGAGGTTGCAGCGGGCCGCCAGGTCGGGGTCGGCGGGCCAGCTGCCGACCACCACGCCGCGCACCGGCAGACCGCGGTGGCGCAGTGCCTCGGCGGTCAGCGCGGTGGTGTTGAGGGTGCCCAGGCCGGCCGCGGCCACCAGCAGGAACTCCACCGGCACGCCCAGGGCGAGGGTGGCCGCCGCCATGTCGGCGAGGGTGCGGCCCTGCTCGTCGTAGCGGACCAGCAGGCCGCCCGCACCCTCCACCAGGACGGTGCCGTGGCGGTCGGCGAGTGCGGCGACCGTCTCGGCCACCTCGGCCGGGGAGAGCGTGGGCAGGCCGGAGCGGTGCGCCGCGGTGTCCGGGGCCAGCGGCTCCGGGTACCGGACCAGCTCCACCCCGTGCACGGCCGGCCCGGCCAGCCGCAGCACCTCCGCGACGTCCCCCGGCTCGCCCGGCGCCACCCCGGTCTGACCGGGCTTCAGCACCGCGACCGCCCCGGCCGCGAGCGCGGCCACGGCCGCAGTGGTCACGGTCTTGCCGACCTCGGTGCCGGTGCCGGTGACGAACAGGACGGACATGGCTGGTGCTTCCTCGGTTCTCGTGGGGTGAGTGCTGCCTGACGAACATCGGTGACCGGGCGGGGGCTGCCGACACCCCCACTGCGACGGCGTCGGTCAGGCGGAGGCCGCTGCGGCGGCGGCCACCGCCCGGGTGATCGTGGCCAGGTCGTCGTCGGTGGTGATGAACGGCGGCATGGTGTAGATCAGGTCGCGGAAGGGCCGCAGCCAGACGCCGTGGGCGGTCGCGGCGGCGGTCGCGGCGGCCATGTCGACCGGGGCGTCCAGCTGGACCACGCCGATCGCGCCGAGGACGCGGACGTCCCGGACGCCGGGGAGCTCCGCGCAGGGGGCGAGGCCGTCCAGCAGCCCCGCCTCGATGCGTTTGACCTCGGTGCGCCAGTCCTGACGCAGCAACAGGTCGATGGAGGCGTTGGCGACGGCCGTGGCCAGCGGGTTGCCCATGTAGGTCGGGCCGTGGGCCAGCACCGGGACCTCGCCGCGCGAGATGCCGTCGGCCACCCGGGTGGTGCAGAGCGTGGCGGCCAGCGTCAGGTAGCCGCCGGTCAGCGCCTTGCCGAGGCACATCACGTCCGGCGAGACGCCCGCGTGGTCGGCCGCGAAGAGTTCGCCGGTGCGGCCGAAGCCGGTGGCGATCTCGTCGAAGACCAGCAGCACGTCGTGGGCGTCGCACAGCTCGCGCAGCGCCCGCAGGTAGCCGGGGGAGTGGAAGCGCATGCCGCCCGCGCCCTGTACCACCGGCTCGACGATGACCGCGGCCAGCTCGTCGGCGTGGGTCTCGATCAGCTCGGCGAGGTGGGCGAGGTACGCCGCGTCCGGTGCCTCGTCGAAGCCGGCCGGCGGCTCGGCGGCGAACAGCTGACGGGGCAGCACGCCGCCCCACAGGTGGTGCATCCCGCCCTCGGGGTCGCACACCGACATGGGGTGGAAGGTGTCGCCGTGGTAGCCGCCGCGCCAGGTGAGCACCCGGCGCTTGTCCGGCCGGCCGATCGACACCCAGTACTGCAGGCACATCTTCAGCGCCACCTCGACCGACACCGAACCGGAGTCGGCGAGGAACACGTGCTGCAGCGGCTCGGGCGTCAACTCGACCAGCCGGGCCGCGAGTTCGACGGCGGGCTGGTGGGTCAGCCCGCCGAACATGACGTGGCTCATCCGGTCGAGCTGCCCGCGCACCGCCGCGTCCAGCTCGGGGTGCCGGTAGCCGTGGATCGCCGCCCACCAGGACGACATCCCGTCCACCAGTTCCCGGTGCCCGCCGACCGGCTCGGCCAGCCGCAGCCGCACCCCGGCGGCGGACTCCACCACCAGCGGCTGCACGGTGCCGGGCATCGGGCCGTACGGGTGCCAGACGTGGGCCCGGTCCAGTTCGAGCAGCCGGGCCGGGTCCATGGGTGTCGCCGTCATCAGGCGTTCGGGGCCAGCTCGGTGCCGGCGCCGCGGCGGCGGACCCGGACCAGGTCGGTGCGGGCCTCGTCGGACGCCTCGGCGGCGACCGGGGCGAGCTCGGGCGCCTCCTCGGCGTGGCCGCCGCACGGGCCGCAGGCGCCGGTGCCGCAGGAGCCGGAGGCGCAGTCGTGCTCCGCGCCGCCGCCGCAGCCGGAGCTGACGCGGTGTCGGGGCAGGGTGGTCTGGTCGGCGCCCTCGACCTCGAAGCCGGCGTCCCGGATCATGTCGAGGTCGGCCTGGCCGGCCTGGCCCTCGCTGGTCAGGTAGTCGCCGAGGAAGATCGAGTTGGCGATGTGCAGGCCGAGCGGCTGCATCGCGCGCAGGTGGACCTCGCGGCCGCCGGCGATCCGCACCTCGATGTCCGGGCAGACGAAGCGGACCATCGCCAGGATGCGCAGGCAGCGCTGCGGGGTGAGGTTCCACTCCTCGGCCAGCGGGGTGCCCTCGAACGGGATCAGGAAGTTCACCGGCACCGAGTCGGGGTCGAGCTCGCGCAGGGCGAAGACCACGTCGACCAGGTCCGAGTCGCTCTCGCCCATGCCGGCGATCAGGCCCGAGCAGGCCGACAGGCCCGCGCCGTGGGCCTTGGTGACGGTGTCCACCCGGTCCGCGTAGGTGTGGGTGGTGGTGATGTCGCCGTAGGTGCCCTCGGAGGTGTTCAGGTTGTGGTTGTAGGCGTCCGCACCGGCCGCCTTCAGCCGCTCCGCCTGGTTGTCGGAGAGCAGGCCGAGGCACGCGCAGACCTCGACGGTCTCGTCGGCGCCCTTGATCGCGGCGATGGTGTCGGCGACCCGGTCGATGTCACGGTCCGTCGGGCCGCGGCCGCTGGCCACCAGGCAGACCCGCTTCGCGCCGCCGGCGACGCCCGCCGCCGCGGCCTCGGCCGCCTGGTCCGGCTTCAGCCAGGTGTACTTGAGGATCTCCGCCTTCGAGCCGAGACGCTGCGAACAGTAGGAGCAGTCCTCCGGGCACAGCCCGCTCTTCAGGTTGACCAGGTAGTTGAGCTTCACCCGGCGGCCGAACCACTGCCGCCGCACCCGACCGGCGGCCGCGACCACGTCCAGCAACTCGTCGTCGGTGGTGGCCAGGACGGCCAGCGCCTCCTCGCGGGTCGGCAGTTCCCGGCGGAGGCCCTTGGCGGTGAGGGTGTCGAGGAGTTCCATGCGCCTGATCCTGCCTGGGCCGCGACGGCTTGCGCCAGAGGGGACACGCCAGAAGATCGCCGCCGGGATGTGCGAGTTGTCACAGTGTCGGCGCTCACAGTAGCCCCGACCGGATCGACCTGGGCGGCGACCGCCGGCCGCGTTGGTTCCCAGACGTCCGACCCGCCGGACAGACGGTCCGATCAGCTGCTTACAATCTCCGCCATGACCTCGCAGCGGCAGCCGCACACCCTCGCGGCCGAGCACCAGCCACCGGCCGGACACCGGTCCGCGGGCGAGCGCGGGCGCAAGGCCGCCATGTGGAGCATCGTCGCTGCGCTCGCCGCCGGCGGGGTGTGGCTGGTCAGCAAGCCCCACCCGGGCGACGTGCTGCCCGGCCTCGGCCCGACCAGCAACCAGCCGTCCGCCTCCCCGCTCGCCGTGGGGCAGGCCGCTCCGCCGCTGACCGAGGCTCAGTCCTTCAACACCGAGCGGTACTTCCCCGCCCAGCGGGCGATCGAGCTGGACGGCTACCGGGCCCGCCGCACGGCCGGGCGGGACGGCGCCGACTGCCAGGCGATCCAGCTCGACAAGACCCGCGACCTGCTCAAGGACCTGTCCTGCCAGGGCTGGCTCGCCCTCGCCCTCACCCGCACCGACCAGCAGGTGATCAGCAGCGTCGCGGTGCTGCGGTTCGCCGACCCGCGCGCGGCCGGCCGGGCGCTGGAGGCGATCCGGGACAAGGCCGCCGACTTCGAGTTCACCTACCCCGACGGCGTGGGCGCCCCCGCCGCCACGGTCAAGCCGATGACCGCCGCCCGCATCGAGCAGGCCGGCCACTACCTGACCGTCACGCTCTCCCGCTACGCCGACCAGCGCGCCGGGACGGCCCCCGACGCGCTGCTGATCGACTCCACCCGGTCCGCCGCCGCGGCGGCCGGGTCGCCCTTCATGTGGATGTGACGGCCGCTCAGAACCAGTCCGGCGAGGTCTCCGCGGCGGTCCGGTCCAGGCTGTCCAGTAGGTCGAACTGGGCTGCGGTGCGCGGGAGTTCGACGCGGAAGAAGTAGCGCGCGGCCTGCCGCTTGCCGCGGTGGAACGGCTCGTCGGCGGCGCCCAGCGCGAGGTACTGCTCCAGCCAGATCCAGGCCAGCACGGTGTGCCCGACCGCCTCCAGGTAGACCGAGGCGTTCGGCAGCGCCAGCTCCGGGTCGCCGGCCGACCACAATGCCGCCGTGCTGCGGGCGATCCGGTCGCCGGCGGCGACGAGCGCCGCAGCGAAGTCCGCCGCCTCGCCGCCCGCGGCGGTGGCCCGGGCGGCGGTCGCGGCGAAGGACTCCAGCAGCAGCGCCAGCCCCGCGCCGCCGTCCTGGACCGCCTTGCGGCCCAGCAGGTCCAGGCCCTGGATGCCGTGGGTGCCCTCGTGGATCGCGTTCAGCCGGTTGTCCCGGTAGAACTGCTCCACCGGGTAGTCCCGGGTGTAGCCGTAGCCGCCGTGCACCTGGATGGCCAGGTCGTTGGCGGCCAGGCACCACTGCGAGGGCCAGCTCTTGGCGATCGGCGTCAGCACCTCCAACAGCCGCCCGGCGCGGTCGCGTTCGGCCTTCCGCGGGCCGGTGCGCTGCTCGTCGATCAACCGGCTGCAGTACAGGCTGAGCGCCAACGCGCCCTCCACGTAGGCCTTCTGCGCCAGCAGCATGCGGCGGACGTCCGGGTGCTCGATGATCGGCACCTGCGGGGCCTCGGGATCGCGGGCGGTCAGCGGGCGGCCCTGCGGGCGGGTGCGGGCGTAGTCCAGGGCGTGCAGGTAGCCGGTGTAGCCGAGCGCGGTGGCGCCCAGGCCGACGCCGGTACGGGCCTCGTTCATCATGTGGAACATGTAGGCCAGCCCGCGGCCCTCCTCGCCGACCAGTTCGCCGACCGCGCCCGCCGCGCCCTCCGGCGTGCGGGTGCCCTCGCCGAAGTTCAGCACCGTGTTGACGGTGCCCCGGTAGCCCATCTTGTGGTTGAGCCCGGCCAGTGCCACGTCGTTCCGCTCGCCGAGCGAACCCTCCGGCGTGACCAGGTACTTGGGGACGACGAACAGCGACAGCCCCTTCACGCCCGCCGGTGCGCCGGGGGTGCGCGCCAGCACCAGGTGGACGATGTTCTCGGTCAGCTCGTGGTCGCCGCCGGAGATCCACATCTTGGTGCCGAACAGCCGGTACCGGCCGTCCTCCTGCCGCTCCGCCCGGGTGCGCACGTCGGCCAGCGAGGAGCCGGCCTGCGGCTCGGACAGGCACATGGTGCCGAAGAACCGGCCCGCCGCCAGCGGGCGGACGTACGTCTCGACCTGCTGCGGACTGCCGTACGCGGCCAGCAGGTTGGCGTTGGCGACGGTGAGGAACGGGTAGGCGGCGGTGCCGACGTTGGCGGCGTGGAACCAGGCCATGCAGGCGTTGGCGATCACCGTGGGCAGCTGCTGGCCGCCCAGCTGGCGGTCCATCGCGGCGGAGAGCAGCCCGGAGCCGGCGAACACCTCCAGCGCGGCCTTCACCTCCGGGACCAGGTGCACCCGCTCGCCGTCGAAGCGCGGCTCGTTCAGGTCGGCGAGGCGGTTGTGCGGGGCGAAGTGCCGGGTGGCGATCTCCTCGGCCAGCTCCAGCACCGCGTCGAAGGTCTCCCGGTCGTGCTCGGCGTAGCGCTCCCGGGAGGTCAGCGCGGTGGCGTCGAGCCAGTCGTACAGCAGGAAGTCCAGGTCACGGCGGGACAGCAGCAGCGAGGTCATGGCGCACCGTTCGGGGGAGGGGACCGTAGGCGGTGATCCTACTCGCGGGTAGCGCCGGGCGGGAGGAGTGCGACGCCGGGCCCGACCCCCGTGGGGAGGGGTCGGGCCCGGCTGTCGGGGGACGGGTCAGGAGTTGAAGAGCTGCAGCTCGGAGAGCTGGCCGGCGGGCCAGCCGGTGTTGCCGGTGAAGGTCAGCCGCAGGTAACGGGTGCTGGTGGCGGGCAGGTTGACGGTGGCGGTGTTGCCGGTGGCGGGGTCGAAGGTGTAGCCCGCGGAGCCGGTCAGGGTGGTGAAGGTGCTGCCGTCGGTGGAGCCCTGGACGGTGATGGTCTGGGTGCGGGTCGCCCACGCCGAGGGCGGCGGAAGCTTCAGCACGGCCCGGGCGAGCGTTGTGGCGCACCCGAGGTCGACCTGGATCCACTGCGGGAAGGCGTTGTTGGCGCTCTCCCAGTACGAGTTGGCGTCACCGTCGACCGCGTTGCCCGGGCCGTAGGTCTGGCTGGTGCCGGAGGCGGTGGCCGGCTTGCCCTGCGCCAGGTTGCCGCTGCCCGGGTTGCAGGCCGGCGGGGTGCTGGAGGAGGACGGGCTCGGCGACGGCGAGGGCGAGCCGGTCGCGCCGGTGCCCAGGAAGGCCTGCAGCTCGGAGAGCTGGCCGGCGGGCCAGCCGGTGTTGCCGGTGAACGTCAGCCGCAGGTAACGGGTGCTGGTGGCGGGCAGGTTGACGGTGGCGGTGTTGCCGGTGGCGGGGTCGAAGGTGTAGCCGGCGGAGCCGGTCAGGGTGGTGAAGGTGCTGCCGTCGGTGGAGCCCTGGACGGTGATGGTCTGGGTGCGGGTCGCCCACGCCGAGGGCGGCGGGAGCTTCAGCACGGCCTTGGACAGGCTCACCGCGCAGCCCAGGTCGACCTGGATCCACTGCGGGAAGGCGTTGTTGGCGCTCTCCCAGTACGAGTTGGCGTCACCGTCGACCGCGTTCTGCGCCGGGAAGCCGCCGTTGGTGCCGGAGGCGGTGGCGCTCTTGCCCTGCGCGATGTTCCCGGTGCCGCTCGGGCAGACCGGCGGGGTGCTGGTGGACGGGCTCGGCGACGGGGACGGCGAGGACGAGGCCGAGGTGGACGGGGACGGGCTCGGCGAGGGGCTGGAGGTGCCGCCGCCCGCCGGGACGCCGTTGTAGGTCCAGACCGGGGCCGGCCACTGGCCGGTGCAGGTCGAGCCGCTGATCCCGGAGTTGCCGCCGCCGTCGGTGATCTGGAAGCCGGTGCCGACGCAGTTGTGCACCGGGGTGGCCGCCTGGGCGATGTGCTTCGCGGTGACGTTGGTGAACTTCATCTGGGCGTTGGCCTGCGCCTGGATGGCGTAGGTGCCCGCGCCGTCGATGTTCACGTTGGTCATGTTGACGCCTGTGACGCCGCCCTCGATGGTCTGGATCGCCTCGTAGGAGGAGTCCAGGATGTCGGTGTCGGTGACGTTGATGGTCGCGCCGTTGATCGGCTCGTTGAGACCGTCGAACCAGATCGCGCCGACGCCGAACTGCCAGTTGAAGTCGCTGTTGCCGGTGCGGATCAGGGTGTTGCGGGCGGCCGTGATGGTGCCCGCGACGGCCGTGCCGTTGCCGGAGGAGACGCCCGGGTAGCGGTTGGCGATGTGCAGGCCGCCGCCGTTGGTGATGGTGTCCGCCATCACGTTGTCCGAGATGGTGAAGTCCTTGCCGCCGTACGTGACGATGTTGTTGGCGAGGATCGGCAGCACCACGGTGTTGTGGGTGAAGCTGTCGTTGGTGTTCGCCACCCGCTCCGGCCAGGAGGCCAGGCCGTCGTCACCGGTGTTGCGCAGGAAGGTGTTGGTGACGGTCGAGTTGGTGACGCCGGTGTGGAAGTTCACGCCGTCGGCGGTCTGGTCGAGGATGCGGCTGTTCTTGATGGTGAAGTGGTCCATCGGACCGTCCATCCACGCGCCGACCTTGGTGTGCTGGATCCACAGGTCGTCCACCGTGGAGTTCGACATCGCGCCGCCGAGGCCGTTGACCTGGTCGTCGTCGACCCGCTCGCGCACGTCGCCGATGATCGCGAAGTCCTTCAGCGTGACGTTCTGGCTGGGACCGCCGGCCTCCTGCGGCCGGATCGCGCCGCCGTAGCCGCCGCCGGACACGTACTTGCCGTAGATGCCCGCCGCGCGGTTGCGGTTGATCGGGTCGCGGCCGCCGAGCACGCTGTACCAGGGGCCCGCCCCGGCCAGGGTCACCCTGTCGACCACCACGTGGTCGTACAGGGTGAAGTTGCCCTGCGGGATGTAGACCGTCCGGCCTTGCGCCGCACCGGCGTTGACCGCGGACTGGAACTTGGCGGTGGAGTCGGTGGCGCCGGTGGGGTCGGCGCCGAAGTCCGCGACCACGTCGATCGCGTTCGCGGGCTTGGCGATCGGCGGGGCGACGTTCTCGAAGTCCGCCAGGTCGATGGTGAAGGTCGGCGACTGGGCGGTCGAGGAGACCTGCAGCCGGATCTTGGTGCCGGCCGGGTAGCTGCTGCCGAGCAGCGTCCGGGTCTCGTCGAAGAAGTGGTGCGGGTTGCTGTCGCCGGGGTTGTTGTTGAACGGGTAACCGCCGTAGTACCAGCTGTACTTGGAGGTCACCGGGACGCTCTTCAGCTGCTGCCCGTTGACCAGCAGGTCCATCGAGGCGTCCCGGCCCTTGCCGTCGGACGAGTCGGGCAGGCTGTAGCGGAAGTCGATCGCGTTGGCCGCCGCGGTGAGCGTGAACTCGACGTACTGGCCGACCGCGTTCAGCGTCACGGCCTGCCGGCCCGAGGCCTCCGAGACCAGGTGTCCGTAGAGCCGGTCGGGAGCGACCACGGTGCCGTTGGTGGCCGCGTACTCGGCCTCCTGCTCGACGAACGGGACGCCGGCGCCGCGACCCGGCACGCTCAGCGGCGACAGCGCCGGGACGCCCGCGGCGTGCGCCGAACCGGCGTTGACGACCACCGCGGTCATCAGGCCGGCCGCGCCGAGGGCGAGAGCGGTCAGCGAGGCGACGGTCCGCCTGCCATGTGTGGGGGGATTCTGCATGGGTGACCGTGCTTCCTGCAGGGGGGAATGGCCCGGGTGGTGGCCGGGCGTGCCGAGCGTAGGCGCGCGGTGGTACGAAGTCCACGGGTAAGTGCAAAAAATATACAGATTGACGCAAGATCAGCGATTGGATCCCGAGGGAACTCGACCCCACCGCCAGGTCGTGCCGTCGTGCGTACCCCACCTGTTCGGCCTAGTTTCGGAGGAGGGGGAGAGACCCCGAGGTGACGTGATGGTGCTCCTTGCCGCGCCGGTCGCATCGACGATCGCCGCCGACACCGCCCGCTGGAACCAGTTCTTCGCGGACTGGGTCAGGCCGATGGGGGTGGTGGTGATCGTCGCCGCGATCGTGCTGGCCGTGCTGATCGCCTTAAGCGGTCTGCTGACCCGCGTGATGGTCTCCTGCCGCGCTGACGCCTGGAAGTCGAGGTCGATCTGGTGCTGGGCGGCGGTGGGCGGTGCGGCGATGCTCGCGGTCGGCGCCCTCGCCACCGTCTACCCGATGTTCGCCCCGTTCCACGACGCGCTCTGGCTGGTCGTCGCCTTCCCGCTCGGAGTCGTCCTCCCCGGCGTCGTGCTGGTCGCGCTGGCCCACGGTCTGCGGTGGAACCACGGACACTTCACCCGGCCGCGGTTCGTCATGCCGTCGGGCACCGCGCTCGCGCTCGCGCTGCTCTGGACCGGTCTGCTCGCTTACTTCCTGACGGCCGCACACGAAGGCAGGCTGATCGTCGCCGGTGTCGGCCTCGTCGTCCTCGGGGTGACCGCGGTCTCCACCGCCCTCGGCCAGAGCCTGCGCATCCAGGTCGAGGCGCAGGACCCGACCGGCGCGGCCGACCCCGCGGCCTCCGACTACGTGCTCAGCCGGCTGCAGCACCTGAGCACCAAGCCGGTCGACAAGAAACTCGGCATCTCCCGCGCGTCCGAGTTGAGCAAACTGCTCAGCGAGGACCTCAGCGCGATGCCGGCCGGCAACATCGCCGGCGCCGTCGCCAAGATCCTGTACGCCATCCGCCCGGGCCTCACCTGGCGGGCCCGGGTGACCACCGTCGACCGCGACCGGGTCACCGTGACCCTCACCCGCAACGGCATGCACGCCTTCAGCGCCTTGGTCAGCCGCCCCGAACTCGGCCTGCCCGCCATTCCCCCCGACGCCGCCGAGCCCGCCCTCACGGAAGCCACCGACCGGGCCCGCGCGCAACTCCTCACCGGTGCGGCCGCCTGCGTCCTGGTCGGGCTCAGCAAGGGCCACCGGGAGGTGAGCCGTGGACTCTGCGGAGCGAAACAGTGGACGGCCGTCGCCCTCCACGTCATCGCCGCCGACCCCGCCCTGGTCAACGACCCGCCCCTGCAACGCGCACTGCTCAGACAGGCGGTCCACATCCAGCCGGGCTACGGACCGGCACGCTTCGACTACCTGACCGCCCAGTTCGTGGCCACCAGCCAGAAGCCCGAGGACCGGCTCCGCTTCGCCCGACTGCTGGCGCCCCTGATCGCGCTCGCGAAGGACGAGAACGGCGACATCGAGTACGGCTGGGAGGCCGTCTACCTCGAATCGCTGTACAGCCAGATCGCCCTCTGGATCGGCGCCTACCTCGGCGAACACGGCCGGCCCGACCGCAGGAAGATCACCAAGCTGATGGAGAGCGAACCGAAACTGGTCTCCGACGCCGAGGCCGCCACCGCGGAGCTGACGAGGGCCTGCGACGACCTGGACGACCGGTGCGAGCAGGAGAGCAGACGCTTCGACACCGGCGAACTGCGCCGCTACATCGGGGCCATGAAGAAGACCTCCGAGCTCATCGGCGACATCCTCAAGCTGATCCGGGACCAGGAGCGCCACCGCGGGCCGCGGCAGTCGACCTGGAAGTCCCCGGTGCCCGAGCCCGTTCCCTCGCCCGAACTCGCCTACTCCTACGCCCGGTTGGCCGCCCTGATCCGCCACTGCGGACTGCGGCCGGGCGAACTCGGCGAACTCGAGGACCACCTGGCGTTCGCCATCGCCACCGAGAAGGACCGGCGCAACCTCAGGGCCGACCCGTCCTTCGCCGAACTGCTGCGCCGCCGCAAGCTCGAGACGATGGACGTCATCGGCATCGAGGAACGGCTCGGCATGCTCGAACTCCCGCCCTTCGCCCCGTTCGCCGACCGGCTCCGCGCGGCCGGCCTCACCAGCTTCGCCGCACTCATGGCGGGCACCTCCGGCGGCGCCGACCGGCAGGAGCTGGCGAACTACCTCGAGGTCTCGCCGCTGCGCGCCGGCCACCTGATCGGCATCGCCCAACTCTCGAAGCTGCACGAGGACCTGAGCCGGCCGGAGGTGGTGAAGGTGTTCCTCGACGTCGGCGTCACCTGTCTGGCCGACCTGCAGCGCCGGGTGCGCGAGAACGACAGTTGGCTGACCCGCAGGCTGCGGAGGCTGGCCGTCGAGCGGGACCTGAGCGCAGAGCCCGCGTTCGCCCAACCCGCAAGGTGGCACGAAGCCCTGGAGCGATGGTCGCTCCCCTCCGGCCGCGCCGACGGCGCCGTCCGAGCGGACATGGGACCGACGGCCGACCGTTGGGCGTGACGGTGCGTCAGGGGCGCAGGATCAGGCGGATCGGGTCGCCCTGCTTGGTGTGCAGGCGTTCGACGGCCTCGGCGGCGCGTTCGAGGGGGAGGACCTCGCTGATCGAGCGGGAGAAGTCCAGGCGGCCGCCGGCGGCGAGGGCGATGAGCTGCGGGACGGCGTCGTCCTCCGAGCCGTAGTGGCCCAGGAGTTGCTGCTGGAGGTAGCTGAAGCGGATGCTGTCGGCGATGGTCAGCGGCTGGTCCGTCAGGCCGACCAGGACCAGCCGGCCGCGTGCCCCGAGCACCTTCAGGGCCTGCTCGCGGACGGCCGGGACCCCCGCGAAGTCGAACGCGGCGGCCAGGCCGGCCCCGGCGGTGGCCGCGCCGATCTTCGCCCGCAGCTCCGAGTCGGCCGAGTCGAGGGCCAGGTCGGCGCCGAAGGCGAGGGCGCGCTCGCGGGCGGCGGGGGCCGGGTCGACGGCGATGATCGGGTGGGCGCCGATCGCACGCAGCAACTGCACGCCGTGCGCGCCCAGACCGCCGACGCCCCACACCCCGACCGGCTCCCCGGGGCGCACCCGCCCGGTGGTGGTCACCGCGCCCCACGGCGTGGAGACCGCGTCCGGGATGATCGACCCCTGCTCGAACGGGATCGACCCGGGCAGCCGGAACAGCGTGTCGACCCGGGCGAGCGCGTACTCCGCCCAGCCGCCGTCGTAGTCCACCCCGCGGGTCCAGACCGCCGCGCCGCGCTTCTCACCGGCCTGCAGCACCACCCGGTCGCCGACCTGCCAGCTGTCCGCGTCCGGTCCCGACTCGGCGACGGTGCCCGCGACTTCGTGGCCCAGCGTGACGCTCTCGGTGGGCAGGTACAGCGGGGTGAGCGAGCCGTCGACGAGGTGGACGTCCGACAGGCAGACGCCCGCCGCCTCGACCTTCACCAGGACCTGGCCGGGCCCGGGGACCGGGCGCGGCACCTCCTCCACGGTCAACTTCCGGGTGGGGACGTGCAGTCGGACGGCGCGCATCACGGCCATGGCGGTCTCCTTCGGGGGCTATCGCAAGGCGACTTGCGTTGTCGAGGCTACGTCGCGCCCCGGAGCAACGCAAGGACGCCTGCGTTAGGCTGCGACGGTGCCCAAGGAGAAGCCGGAGACCGCGCCCCCCGCCCCGCTGCGGCGCCGCGGCGCGGCGATGCGGCAGGCCGTGCTGGCGGCGACCGTGCAGCTGCTAGCGGAGGGCGGCCTGGAGGCGGCGACGGTGGCGGCGGTCGCGGCGGCGGCCGGGGTGCACGAGACGTCCGTCTACCGGAACTGGGGCAGCCGGGAGCAGCTGCTGCGCGAGGCGCTGGCCGACTACAGCGACCAGGCGATGCCGCTGCCCGACACCGGGAACCTTCGCGAGGACCTGCGCCGCCTGCTCGCCGCGCTGGCCGCGTCGCTGGCCACCCCCGAGGGCCCGGCCCTGCTGCACCTCAGCCTCGCGCCGCAGACCCTCGAGACCCGGCAGAGCCGCGACGCCTACTGGGCCGACCGGCTGGAACGCGCCGAACTGCTGATCCGCCGCGCCGCCGACCGCGGCGAGATCCGCCCCGACTCGGAGCCCCGCGCCGCCGTCGAGGCCCTGATGAGCCCGCTCTTCGCCCGCCACCTCCTGCTCGGCGAGCCCGTCACCCCGCAGTTCCTGGACGCCCTGGTCGCCCTCGTGGTGGACGGCCTCGCCCCGCGCTGACCCGCCGGAAACTCATCTGACGTCCCGTCACCCGAACGCTACGGTGGCCTGATGGCGACTCAGGTGATCGTGCTCAACGGCACGTCCAGCTCGGGCAAGAGCAGCATCGTGCGCTGCCTGCAGGCGATACTGCCGCACCCCTGGCTGGCGTTCGCGATCGACGGCCTGATCGAGGCGATGCCCGCCTCCCTGCGGCACTCGGACGCGGGCATCGCCCTGCGGCCCGACGGGGCGGTCGAGATCGGCGCCGCCTTCCGCGAACTGGAGGCCGCCTGGATGGCCGGCGTCGCCGCCACCGCCCGGGCCGGCGCCCGGATCGTCATCGACGACGTCTTCCTCTCCGGTGCCGGCTCCCAGCAGTCCTGGGAGGCCGTGCTCGGCGGGCTCGACGTGCTGTGGGTGGGCGTGCGCTGCCCGGCCGACGTCGTCGCGGGGCGCGAACTCGCCCGCGGCGACCGCACCCCGGGCACCGCCGCCGCGCAGGCGGAGGCCGTGCACCGCGGCGTCCGCTACGACCTGGAGGTGGACACCGCCCGCCACGAGTCGCTCGACTGCGCCCGCACCATCGCCGCCCGGGTGCGCTGAAGGACCGTCAGTGCGCGCCCACCGAGGTGACCTTGACGACGGCGCGGCCCTCCTCGTCGGAGCCGTACAGGTCGACCTCGGCGGAGATGCCCCAGTCGTGGTCGCCGTTCGGGTCGTCGAAGATCTGGCGCAGGCGCCACAGGCCCTCGTCCTCGACCTCCTCGATGAGCAGCATCTTCGGGCCGCGCGCGTTCGGACCGGTGAAGAGGTCGTCGTACTCCTCCCAGTAGCCGTCCATCGCGTCGGCCCACCGGTCGGCGTTCCAGCCGTCCTCGCCGTCGAGCTCGCCCAGCGCGTCGTAGTGCTCCAGCGCGCAGAGCTCCACCCGGCGGAACAGCTCGTTGCGGACCAGCACCCGGAACGCCCGCGCGTTGGCGGTGACCGGCGCCGGCTTGTCGTCCAGACGGACCTCCGCGGCCTCCGGCTCGGTCGGGTTGGCGAGCGCCTCCCACTCGTCGAGCAGCGAGGAGTCGACCTGCCGGACCAGCTCGCCGAGCCAGGCGATCACGTCCTTCAGGTCGTCGGTCTTGATGTCCTCGGGGACGGTCTGCTCCAGCGCCTTGAACGCGCTCGCCAGGTACCGCAGCACGATGCCCTCGGTGCGCGCCAGGTCGTAGAAGCCCACGTAGTCGGTGAAGGTCATCGCGCGCTCGTACAGGTCGCGGACCACCGACTTGGGCTGCAGCGGGTGGTCGCCGATCCACGGGTGCGCCCGGCGGTAGACCTCGTACGCGTAGCCGAGCTGCTCCTCCAGCGGCTTCGGGTAGGTGATCTCCTGGAGCCGGTTCATCCGCTCCTCGTACTCGATCCCGTCGCGCTTCATCTCCGCGACGGCCTCGCCGCGGGCCTTGTTCTCCTGCGAGGCGAGGATCTGCCGCGGGTCGTCCAGGGTCGCCTCGACCACCGAGACCACGTCCAGCGCGTACGACGGCGACTCCGGGTCGAGCAGGTCGAAGGCGGCCAGCGCGAAGGTCGACAGCGGCTGGTTGAGCGCGAAGTTCTCCTGCAGGTCCAGGGTCAGGCGGACGGTGCGGCCCTCGGCGTCCGGCTCCGGCAGCCGCTCCACCACGCCGCCCTCCAGCAGCGAACGGTAGATGGCGATCGCCGCGCGGATGTGCCGGCGCTGCGCCGGACGGTCCTCGTGGTTGTCGGTCAGCAGCTTGCGCATCGCCTCGAACGGGTTGCCCGGGCGGCCGATGACGGAGAGCAGCATCGCGTGGCTGACCTTGAAACGGGAGACCAGCGGCTCCGGGTCGGCCGCGATCAGCCGCTCGAACGTTTCCTCGCTCCAGCCGACGAAGCCCTCCGGAGCCTTCTTGCGGACCACCTTCTTGCGCTTCTTCGGGTCGTCCCCGGCCTTGGCCAGCGCCCGGTCGTTCTCCACCACGTGCTCCGGCGCCTGCGCCACCACCTGGCCGACGGTGTCGAACCCGGCCCGGCCCGCGCGCCCGGCGATCTGGTGGAACTCGCGGGCCCGCAGGATCCGCACCCGCTGCCCGTCGTACTTGGACAGCGCGGTGAACAGCACCGTGCGGATCGGCACGTTGACGCCGACGCCCAGGGTGTCGGTGCCGCAGATCACCTTCAGCAGGCCGGCCTGCGCGAGGCGCTCCACCAGGCGGCGGTACTTGGGCAGCATGCCGGCGTGGTGCACGCCGATGCCGTGCCGCACGTACCGGGAGAGGTTGCGGCCGAACTTGGTGGTGAAGCGGAAGTTGCCGATCAGCTGGGCGATGGCGTCCTTCTCCTGCTTCGAGCACATGTTGATGCTCATCAGGGACTGCGCCCGCTCGACGGCCTCCTTCTGCGTGAAGTGCACCACGTACACCGGCGCCTGACCGGTGTTCAGCAGCTCCTCCAGGGTGTCGTGCAGCGAGGTGCGGCGGTACTCGTAGAACAGCGGCACCGGGCGGGTCGCCGAGCGCACCACGGTGGTGGGGCGGCCGGTGCGGCGGGTCAGGTCCTCCTCGAAGCGGCGGACGTCGCCCAGGGTCGCCGACATCAGCAGGAACTGCGCCTGCGGGAGCTCCAGCAGCGGGATCTGCCAGGCCCAGCCGCGGTCCGGCTCGGCGTAGAAGTGGAACTCGTCCATGACGACCTGTCCGATGTCGGCCCGCGGGCCGTCGTGCAGGGCGATCTGGGCGAGCACCTCGGCGGTGCAGCAGATGATCGGCGCGCTCGGGTTGACCGAGGCGTCGCCGGTCATCATGCCGACCTGCTCGGTGCCGAAGATCTTGCACAGGTCGAAGAACTTCTCCGACACCAGCGCCTTGATCGGCGCGGTGTAGAAGGTGCGCTTGCCCTCGGCCAGCGCGGCGAAGTGCGCGCCCGCCGCGACCAGGGACTTCCCGGAGCCGGTCGGCGTCGCCAGGATCACGTTGTTCCCGGAGACCAGCTCGATCAGCGCCTCCTCCTGGGCGGGGTAGAGGGTGATACCGCGCTCCATCGCCCACTCGGCGAAGGTCTCGAACAGCGAGTCGGGCGTGGCGGGCTTCGGCATCAGGTCCAGGAGGGTCACCAGGCTATCTTGCCTGGCCGGTAACGCCAGGGGCAAAGCTCGGGCGCGTACCGGTGGGCGCGGCCCGGCTACGGGCAGGTGACCACCTGGCCGGCCCAGGACAGGCCGCCGCCGAACGCGAAGAGCAACACCCGGGCGCCGGAGGGGAGTTCGCCGCGTTCCACCAGCTTGGCCAGGGCCAGCGGGACGGAGGCCGCCGAGGTGTTGCCGGAGTCCACCACGTCCCGGGCGATCACCGCGGTCTCCGGCAGCCCGAGCCGGCGCACCAGCGCCTCGATGATCCGCAGGTTCGCCTGGTGGGTGACCACGCCGTCCAGCTCGGCCGGCTCCAACCCGGCCGCCCGGCAGGCCTGCACGGCGAGCTCCGGCAGCTCGGTGGTGGCCCAGCGGAACACCGCCTGCCCGTCCTGCTCGAACGTCGGGTGCCAGGCGTCCAGCAGCCGCACCGCGCTCGCCCGGGTCGGGTCCGAGCCCCACACCACCGGGCCGATCCCCGCGGCCGCGCCCGGCGCCGCCGACAGCACCGCCGCGCCCGCGCCGTCGCCGAGCAGGACGCAGGTGCGACGGTCGGTCCAGTCGGTGACGTCCGACATCTTCTCCGCGCCGATCACCAGCGCGTGCCGGGCGGCCCCCGCGCGCAGCGCGTGGTCGGCCGTCGCCAGCGCGGTGCAGAACCCCGCGCAGCCGTTGTTGAGGTCGAAGGCCACCGCGTTCGGGATCCCCAGCCGCCCCGCCACCTGCGCCGCGATCGACGGGCACCGGTCCTGTGCGCTGCAGGTCGCCACCGTGACCAGCCCGATCTCCCCCGGCTCCAGCCCCGCCGCCGCCAGCGCCTTCGCCGCCGCGGAGGCGGCCAGATCCGTCACCGACTCGTCCGGCGCCGCGATCCGCCGGGTGGCGATGCCGGTCCGCCGCCGGATCCACTCGTCGTTGGTCTCCACCATCGCCGCCAGGTCGTCGTTGGTGAGCACCCGCTCCGGCTGGTGGTGGCCAAGGGCACTGATCCGAGTTCCGAACACGACGGCATCCCTCCTCAGGGCCGCCCCCGGGGCCGCCCACCGCTCTGGTGCCGTGGAATATAGCAACCGACCGATCGGATGCTAATTGTCGGCCCACCCCTCGGACGGCCCACCCCTCGGACGGCTCACCTCCGCCGAAACAAGCCGGGCGCGTGGTGGAAACGTTCGGCGAGGAGGATCGGCGGGCTGACGGGGGAGCCGGGGTGCCTAGGATGGGGCGCTCGGAGTGCATGGAGAGCGAGGTGGGTCGATGAGCCCGCGCAGGACGGTGGCCGAGGCGCGGCGGACCCGGGCGCGGATCGTCGACCGGAGCGTGGCGCTGGCGTCGGTGGACGGGCTGGAAGGGCTCACCATCGGGCGGCTCGCGACGGACCTGGGGCTGAGCAAGGCCGGCGTGCTGGGGCACTTCGGCACCAAGGAGGGCCTGCAACTCGCCACGCTGGAGCGGGCGGCGACGCTGTTCGAGGAACTCGTGTGGGAGCCCGCCGCGGCGGTCGCGCCGGGGGAGCGGCGGCTGCGCGCCGTGTGCGAGGCGTGGATCCGGTACCTGGAGCACGCCCGGGAGGTGTTCCCGGGCGGGTGCCTGTTCACCACCGCGGCGGTCGAGTTCGACGCCCACGACGGCCCGGTGCGCACCGCGGTGGCCCGGCTGCTGCTGGTGTGGCGCCGCCGCCTGGCGGCCGAGGTGCGGACGGCCGTGAGCGCCGGCGAACTCGCGCCTGGAACCGACCCCGAGCAGCTGGTGTACGAGCTGACGGGGATGTACCTGGCGCTCAACCAGTCCCTGCAGCTGCTGCGCGACCCTGCGGCCGCCGACCGCACCCGCCGGGCGCTGGACCGTCTGCTGACGGTCCGTTAGCCCGGCGGGTGCGGTCGGCGGGGCCGGTCAGGAGAAGGCGAACCAGTTGAGGTTGACGAAGTCCGCGGGCTGGCCGGAGTCGAAGGTCAGGTAGACGTCCCGGACGCCGGTGATCCGGGAGAGGTCCGCGGGGACGGTGCGCCAGGTCTGCCAGCCGCCGGTGTTGCCGACCGCGAAGCCGCCGACGGGGGTCGCGGTGGGGCTGCCGAGGCGGACCTGGACCAGGCCGCTGACCCCGGCCGCCGCGCCGGAGGCGACCCGGGCGTCGATCCGGGTGGCGCCGGTGGAGCCGAAGTCGAGGCTGTAGCGCAGCCAGTCGCCGTTGGCGAGCCAGCCGACGTCCGAGCCGCCGCCGGTGTCGGAGCACGCCTCGGTCTGGGTGCCGGACTGGGCTCGGTAGGACTCGGCCTGGATGGTCCCGAAGGCGCTCACTGTCCCGCCGGTGGCGGTGGCACTCGGCGAGGGCGAGGAGGTGCCGCCGCCCGCCAGGCCGCCGACGGTGATCACGAAGCGGCTCGGGCTGCCGTGCTGCACCTTGCCCTCGAAGTCGACCCCGGCCGGGTGGACGTCGTCGTACGGGAACGCGTAGCCGAGCCCGTCTGGCGTGGTGGAGTGCAGGATCCGTGCGTAGTGGTTGGTGCGCGGCTTGGCGTAGAACGCGGCGGGGTTCTCGCCGGTCGGCTGATTGGCGTCGTCCAGCAGCGTGGTGCGGTTGAAGGCGGCGGCCAGCCGGGCGCTGATGTTGCCCATCAGGTCGTTGCCGGTGGCGAACGGCGCGTCGCTGCAGGAGAAGATCGCCGCGGTCGAGGGCTTGGTGAAGCTGCCGACGCCGGGGAAGGACAGCGTGCTTCCGCTGACCCGCCCGGTGACGACGCCCCAGGTGTACTGGGTGTCGATCTTCAGGTCGGTGCCGGTGTACTTGGACCACACCTGGTCGACGTAGGAGTCGAAGTACCCGGGGAACAGCGCGCCGTTGCCGCGGATCGCCAGGTTGGGGCTGAGCACCCGCAGGTCGGAGCCGCCGGAGGTGACGATCAGCTTGCTCCAGTCGCTGCCGTCGGCGGCGGACTGCGCGCGCAGTGCGGCCGCCACCCGGGCCAGGCCGTCGGAGGGCAGGCCGCGCACGGTCTGGGTGCCCTGCGGGGTCTCCAGCTGGAACGCGATCGGCAGGCAGACCATGTCGACGAAGGTGATGTTCGCGAACAACTGGTCGTTGTTGAACGTGAATTCGCAGAAGTCGTGGCGGACGTTCGCGTTCGCGTCGCTGGGGTTGAGCACCGAGGGCATCGCCAGGCCGCCGCCGCGGTTCATCAGGAAGGTGAGCTTGGCGCCGACCGAGAAGTAGATCCGGCCGCTGTCCAGGTGGGGCAGGGTGACCCGGCGCGGGGCGGCGCCGGAGGCGTTCAGCGGGATCGCGCAGTCCACGCCGAGCGGCGTCTGGTCGTTGGCGGGGTTCGGCGGGTGGTAGAGGCTCGAGCCGTCGGTCTGCACGAAGGTCCAACTGCCGCCCGCCGCCGGGTCGCGGCCGACCACGTAGGCGTAGACGGTGTTGCTGCCGGTGGTGTTGGCGAGGTCCAGCGCCAGGGTGGCGGGGGTCTGGGCGTCGGCGTTGGCGCTGAGCAGGGTGGCGGCGGTGGGCAGCGCGAGGGCGGCGCCCGCCGCGGCGAGCAGGGTCCGGCGGGAGATCGGCCTGCGGTGCGCGGCGGGGCGGGGGACCGGTGCGCGGTCGGATGCGGTCATGGCGTGGGGGTGTCCGTTCTGCGCGGGTGGAGCCGCGGGTGGAGCCGCGGTGAACTGGCAAGGGGCACAGGGAGGATGCCGCGAGGGTGCGCGGCCGGCCGGGGGGTCGTGGACGGCCGGCCGCGCGGGGAAGGGGCTGGAGGGGTCAGCCCAGGGTCCACTTCTGGGCGCCGGTCCCGTTGCAGGTCCACAGCTGCAGGTGGGTGCCGTCGGCCGCGGAGCCGTTCGGCGAGTCCAGGCACTTGCCGGAGCCCGGGTTCACGAAGTCGTTCCCGGAGCCGTGGGTCCACTGCTGGGCGCTGGTGCCGTTGCAGGTGTAGAGCTGGATGACGGCGCCGTCGGCGTGCGAGGCCGCGGCGACGTCCAGGCACTTGCCGAGGGCCCGGACGGTGCCGTCGGTGCCCACCGTCCACTGCTGGGCCGCGTTGCCGGTGCAGTTGTGCAGTTGGATCGGGGTGCTGTCGGCGTTCGAGCCGCCCGCCACGTCCACGCACATCCCGCCGGGCCCGGTGATCCGCCCGGTGTACGAGCCGCCGGTGCTGCCGCCCCAGGTGCTGGTGTGCACGTAGTCGACGGTCATGGTCTGCGGGAAGGTCGACGAGCCGTCAGGGCTGCCCGGCCAGTCGCCGCCGACCGCCAGGTTGAGGATGACGTAGAACGGGTGGTCGAAGACCCAGCGGTTGCCGCCGAGGTCGGCGGGGGTGCGGGTCTCGTAGGTGTTGCCGTCCACCGACCAGGTGATCGCGGTGGGGCTCCAGTCCACCGCGAAGGTGTGGAAGGCGTCCGCGAAGGACTGCCCCGCCGGGAGGCTGTAGCCGGCGCCGAGGCCGCCGGCGCCCGAGTAGCCCGGGCCGTGGATGGTGCCGTGCACGGTGCCCGGCTCGCGGCCGATGTTCTCCATCACGTCGATCTCGCCGCTGGTGGGCCAGCCCACCGAGCCGATGTCGTTGCCGAGCATCCAGAACGCCGGCCAGATGCCCTGGCCGCGCGGGATCTTGATCCGGGACTCGAAGTGCCCGTACGCCTGGGTGAAGGTCTGCGCGGTGTTCAGCCGGGCCGAGGTGTACTGGCAGGTGCCGTACCAACAGCCGTAGCCCGGGTCGGAGTTGCGCTTGGCGGTGATGACCAGGTGGCCCTGGCCGTCGAGCGCCGCGTTCGAGGCGCCCGCCGTGTAGTACTGGAGCTCGTGGTTGCCGTTGCCCGAACCGCCGGTCTCCATGCGCCACTTGGCCGGATCGACGGCCGAGCCCGCGGGGCCGTCGAAGTCGTCGTTCCAGTTCGACGCCGCGACCGGCGCGGTGCCGCCGAGCGGGGCGGCCGCCGACCCGGAGGTGGGCGAGGTGAGCAGCGCGGCGGCCAGCAGGCCGGTGCCGAGGAGGGATGCGAATCCGCCGGACCAACGGCGTTTGCGCGTTGCAGCTGCCATGGGGAGTCACCCTTTGTGAGTGGGGATTGGTGAGAGCGCTCTCAAACAGACGTGGCGTCGCCGTTGGCCTGAATCCTACGGATGCCTTTTGGACATGGCAACGTCAATGCACGGTCTTCTTCACCCTTGCAGCGCAGTGATTCTGACGACCAGTCGGAAGTGGAGCCCGGTGTTCAGGTCTTGAAGGCATGCTGAGAGCGCTCTCGGGCGGCGCAAAGCCGTCTGTGGTGCCCGCTCCGCCGCGCGCCGGTCCGCTCGGATCGGCCGGACAGGCCCTAGTCTCAACGGTCTACAGCGCCTTCCTTTTGGAGGAGTCGGGCCATGAGTCGAGTCGTCAGGGCCGCCCTGTTCCAGACCGCGTGGACGGGGGACAAGGAGTCGATGGTCGCCGCGCACGAGAAGGCCGCGCGGGAGGCCGCCGCCCAGGGGGCGGGGATCATCGGCTTCCAGGAGGTGTTCAACGCGCCGTACTTCTGCCAGGTCCAGGAACCCGAGCACTACGCCTGGGCGGAGCCGGTGCCGGACGGGCCGACGGTGCAGCGGATGCAGGCGCTGGCACGGGAGTTGGGGCTGGTGATGGTCGTCCCGGTGTACGAGATCGAGCAGTCCGGGTTCTACTACAACACCGCCGCCGTGATCGACGCCGACGGCCGCTACCTCGGCAAGTACCGCAAGCACCACATCCCGCAGGTCAAGGGCTTCTGGGAGAAGTACTACTTCAAGCCCGGCAACCTGGGCTGGCCGGTGTTCGACACCGCGGTCGGCCGGGTCGGCGTGTACATCTGCTACGACCGGCACTTCCCGGAGGGCTGGCGGGCGCTCGGCCTGGCCGGCGCGGAGATCGTCTACAACCCCTCGGCCACCAGCCGCGGCCTGTCCGCCTACCTGTGGCAGCTGGAGCAGCCGGCCGCCGCGGTCGCCAACGAGTACTACGTGGCGGCGATCAACCGGGTCGGCGTGGAGGAGTACGGCGACAACGAGTTCTACGGCACCAGCTACTTCGTCGACCCGCGCGGCAAGTTCGTCGGCGAGCCGGCCTCCGACCGGGACGAGGAGCTGGTGGTGCGCGACCTCGACCTGGACGTGATCGACGAGGTCCGGCAGCAGTGGGCGTTCTACCGCGACCGGCGCCCCGACGCCTACGGCCCGCTGACCGGGGCGTGAGCGCGATGGTCCGCACCCTGATCCGCGGCGGCCTGGTGATCACCGCCGCCGAGGAGACCCACGCCGACGTGCTGGTCGTGGACGGAACGGTCGCCGCGCTCGCCCTGCCGGACAGTCAGCAGTGGACCGCGGACCGGGTGATCGACGCCACCGGGATGTACGTGATCCCGGGCGGCGTCGACGCACACACCCACATGGAGCTGCCGTTCGGCGGCACCGCCGCCTCCGACACCTTCGAGACCGGCACCCGCGCCGCCGCCTGGGGCGGCACCACCACCGTCGTCGACTTCGCGGTGCAGACCAGGGGCGCCTCGCTGCGCGCCGGGCTGGACGCCTGGCACGAGAAGGCGGCCGGCAACTGCGCGATCGACTACGGCTTCCACATGATCATGTCGGACGTCACCGACGACTCGCTGCGCGAGATGCCCGGGCTGATCGACGAGGGCGTCAGCTCGTTCAAGAGTTTCATTGGCTCGCGTGACCAGCAATTTTCCGCGTCCATGACGGGCTGACCGGGGAGGATGCGCCGGTGACCTGCCGGTACGTCCTCCTCGTCGCTTTCGGAACGACGTCTCCACGACTCGCAATACCCACGCGAAAGGAGTCATCCGGTGGACCGCATCCTGATCACCGGCGGCCTGGTCATCACCGCCACCGACGAGATCCACGCGGACGTCCTCATCGACCAGGGGAAGATCGCAGCGCTTTCCTTGCCCGGCACGCACGCCTGGACCGACTGCCACGTCATCGACGCCAGCGGAAAGTACGTGATCCCGGGTGGGGTGGACGCCCACACCCACATGGAGCTGCCCTTCGGCGGCACCTTCGCCTCCGACACCTTCGAGACCGGGACGCGTGCGGCCGCGTGGGGTGGCACGACCACGATCATCGACTTCGCCGTCCAGCCCCGCGGGGGATCGCTGCGCGAGGGTCTGGACACCTGGCACGAGAAGGCCGACGCGAAGTGCTCGATCGACTACGGCTTCCACATGATCATGTCCGACGTGAACGAGTCGGCGCTGAAGGAGATGGACACCCTCGTCGGACTCGGCGTGAGCTCGTTCAAGCTCTTCACCGCCTACCCGGGGGTGTTCCTGTCCGACGACGGACAGATCCTCCGTGCGATGCAGCGTGCCGGCGGCAACGGCGGACTGGTGATGATGCACGCCGAGAACGGGCTCGCCATCGACGTCCTGGTCGAGCAGGCGCTGGCCCGCGGTGAACGCGACCCGCGCTATCACGGAGAGGTCCGCCACGCGCTGCTGGAAGCCGAGGCCACGCACCGCGTGATCCGCCTCAGCGAGGTTGCCGGAGCCCCGGTCTACGTCGTCCACGTCTCCGCCGAGCAGGCGGTCGCCGAGATCGCCAAGGCACGCGACACGGGGCTCCCGGTCTTCGGCGAGACGTGTCCGCAGTACCTGTTCCTGTCCACCGACAACCTGGCCGAGCCCGGGTTCGAGGGCGCGAAGTATGTCTGCTCCACCCCGCTGCGGCCCAAGGAGCACCAGAAGGCGCTCTGGCGGAGCCTTCGCACGAACGACCTGCAGGTCGTCTCCACCGACCACTGCCCGTTCTGCTTCAAGGGGCAGAAGGACCTCGGCGTCGGAGACTTCTCCAAGATCCCCAATGGCATGCCGGGCGTCGAGAACCGGATGGACCTGCTGCACCAAGCGGTCCTGGACGGGCACATCAGCCGCACCCGATGGATCGAGATCGCCTGCGCGTCGCCGGCGAAGATGTTCGGCCTCTATCCGCGCAAGGGGACCATCGCCCCCGGAGCCGACGCCGACGTCGTCATCTACGACCCCACCGCAGAGCAGGTGATGTCCGTCGCGACCCACCACATGAACGTGGACTACTCCGCCTACGAGGGCAAGCACATCACCGGCCGCGTCGAGACGGTTCTCTCCCGAGGCGTCCCCGTCATCGACCGTCACTCCTACGTCGGCCACCCGGGCCACGGCACCTACCTGCCCCGGGGCCTGTGCCACTACGCGAACTGACCCCCCCGAGTACGCCCCCTCGAACCTCACGCTTCGGAGCACATCTTGGACATCGGCCTCGTCCTCCAGACCGACCCGCCCGCGAAGCTGCTGGTGGAACGGATGATCCGCGCCGAACAGGCCGGCTTCACCAACGGCTGGACCTTCGACTCCTGCGTGCTGTGGCAGGAGCCCTTCGTGATCTACAGCCAGATCCTCGCGCAGACGGAGCGGTTGACGGTCGGCCCGATGGTCACCAACCCGGTCACCCGCACCTGGGAGGTCTCCGCCTCCCTCTTCGCCACGCTGAACGACATGTTCGGCAACCGCACCGTCTGCGGCATCGGCCGCGGCGACTCCGCGCAGCGGGTCGCCGGCCGCAAGCCCGCCACCCTCGACCGGCTCTCGCACGCGATGCATGTCATCAAGGAGCTGGCGGAGGGGAGGGAGGCGGAGGTCGACGGCACGGTCATGGAGATCCCCTGGATCAGCGGCGAACCGAAGCTGCCGATCTGGATGGGTGCCTACGGACCGAAGGCCCTGGAGCTGACCGGCCGCCAGGCGGACGGCTTCATCCTGCAGCTGGCCGACCCGTTCCTGACGGAGTGGATGGTCAAGGCGGTGCGCCGCGCGGCGGAGGACGCGGGCCGCGACCCGTCCTCGATCACCGTCTGCGTCGCCGCTCCGGCGTACGTCACGGACGGCAGTGAAGGGCAGCTCGCCCACGCGCGAGAGCAGTGCCGCTGGTTCGGCGGCATGGTCGGCAACCACGTCGCCGACCTGGTCTCCCGCTACGGCGAGCACAGCGGCCTGGTCCCGGATGCGCTCACCGACTACATCAAAGAACGCCAGGGCTACGACTACTCCCACCACGGCCGCGCCGGGAACCCGGACACCGCATTCGTCCCGGATGAGATCGTGGACCGCTTCTGCCTGCTCGGCCCGGTCTCCGCGCACCTGGAGAAGCTGGAGCACCTGCGCTCCCTCGGCGTGGACCAGTTCGCGATCTACGCCATGCACGACGCCGTCGAGTCGACCATCGACGCCTACGGCGAGCACATCATCCCCATCCTGAGTGATGTACGGCGTCCCCGATGATGCAGCGGCCGAAGTCCGAAGGGTGGGGTGCTCTTCGTGCGCGGGAATTTCGATTGTAAACCTCTCAGCCCGACCGGCTGATCGCCGCTGCGGGAGGGGCCGGAACGAAGAGATGCCTTGCGATCTGCGATGATGTGAGTTCTCTATGCTCCATCAGCACAATCAGCGAGGCATCTCTCCCAGGACTGGACGCGGACCGCGCCGACCTGCGCAAATTGGCCTATACGTGGACAGGTGGTGGGTAATTGGCCACTGCTCTGACCATGGCGCGCCATAAGGGGTGGCCGGCACGCTTCAACCATCCTTGACAAGGCCAACGGTCGATTCGGTACCGATGCCGCCCGTGTCGCCGTATCCCTTGGTGACCAAGCGCGCCGTGATGGCGTCCTGCCGAGTGGTGTAGCAGCGATCTCGGCATCGGCCCCGTGAGCAGCTCGGCACCACACAGAGATTCCAACACCATGCGGGACGTGACCCGTGCCGTGAGAAGCGTTTCCCAAACCGAGGGGCACGGCTGCCGCTCGAACTTGCGCGCGCATCAGCCTCGTTCGGGTGATCGCTCCGCGGTCGGCGCATAGGAGAAGGGCCTCCTGCACAGTTCGGTGATGTCGAGTCAACGAACAACCAGGAGGCCCTCGTGTCCCACTCTGGCGTGCTCGCTTCGGCCGTGTCTAGTTCCGGCATGTCGTGCGATTGCCTCTGGGACCGGACGGTCTCCGGACCACGGACGGTCCGACGGACCGGACCAGGCCATGGAGGTCCACCAGACCGGCCCGAACCGGACCGCCGGACCGTTGCGGCCTGCGGACGGACCGGACAGGGACCACTGTCCGGGACCGGGCCCGGAACCGGACGGGCAATTCCGCTCAGACCGTCCGTCCGCAGGCGAGGACCTCCCATGGACAGACCCGGACCGCGCGGAGCACGCCCGGACCGACGACACCGTGGCGCAAAAAGCCGCAGGCCAGGGGCCGAGCGGAATTGCCGGACAGTCCCCAGAGCCTCGGCCCGTCGGCCGACCGGCGGGCGCGCCGTTGGAGGATCTGGCCGGCATCGCCGTCCGGGCCTGGACGGACACCGGGAAGCTGCGCCGGTCCGTCGTCCGCGACGCGGTACGCGCCCAGGGCCTCACGTTGTCCGACGAACGCCTCACCGCGGTCATGAAGATGGTCCGTCCGGACGAATCGGACGACGACGGTCCCGCCGCCGGCATCTGATCCCGGCCATTCCGCTCACCCCGGGTGCCTCGCTCGGCACCGTCCCGCGAGGCACCCGGATCCCCTCTCCGTGATCCAGACCAGGCCCGGCCCGGCCCCGCCCACCGTCCCCACGTACCCCCAGGAGTCCCCTCTGACGATCCACCAGCCCGACCCCGGGCACACCAACAGCCCCGACCGCGACCTGGAAGTGCTCCTCAACTCGCCTACTCCTAAAGGCGATCCACGACTGGCGTCCGAACTGACCGCCCCTGGCGCAGCAAGCTATCGCGTGGGACCGCCCCAGAGGCGGCCTCACGCAGGTCCCTCGCCGGTCGGCGAGGGACAGCCGGCGGCGGGGGCGGGGGGCGGGGGGCGGCGCACGCCGGCGGCGCACGGGGGCGCGGGGGGCGCGC